>JBKPDC010000068.1:0-6863 GCA_046727715.1 Thermodesulfobacteriota bacterium | reverse complement strand
GCCGGTTCAGATGGAGTAGTCGATCCGCCGGCGGCGGCCGCGGCGTCCGTGTCGGCGCTCCCAGCGGTCGAAGACGGCCACCATGACGACGCCCCACAGGGCGGGAACCTTTCGCAGAGGAGAGCGTATCCCCAGCCGGCGCTCACGCGGGCGCCTGTACCGGCAGCGGCTCTGCGCGCGGCCGTGGCAAGTGGTCACGGAGATCGGCGACCAGGTCGGCGCGCAGCTTGGCAGAGCCGGGATCGGCCCACAGGTTGCGCCACTGGTACGGATCCGCGCGCACGTCGTAGAGCTCACCCTCGGTGCCGTCGTAGCGCAGGTCGGGCAGCGGCACGTCGCCACCCGCGACCATGCGCGCCAGGTCCCAGCCGACGCCCCGCGTGGTCGGCTCGTAGACGGTGCAGATGTAGCCGTCGCGGTAGATGGTCCGGAGATGCATGCCCACCTGTGCGAACTGGCTGTCCCACTCGGTCAGCACGCGCTCGCGCCCCGAGCCCGGCGCCGTCGGAAGCGACGCACCCTGCATCCACTCCGGGATGGGTACGCCCGCGATCCGGCAAAACGTCGGCGCCAGGTCGAGCTGTCCGACCGGCTCCTCGATCACGGCCGGCACGACGCCCGCGGTGGGCGCGGGACGCCAGATGAACGGGATCCGCATGAGCGCGTCCGTGTGATACGGGCCCTTGTAGAGCAGCCCGAAGTCGCCCTGGAGCTCGCCGTGGTCGGTGGTGAAGAGGACGTCGGTGTCGGGCTCCCAGCCGCGCTCGGCGATGCGACGCAGCACGCGGCCGCAGGCCTCGTCGATGAGCTCGTTCTCCACGTGAGTGAGCGCGTTCACCTCGCGGATCTGGTCGTCCGTCAGATCCTTCGGCACGAACGTCATCGGACCGCCCTCGTAGTTGCGCCAGCGGCCTTCCCACCACGCGAGCCAGTGGCGCGGCTTCTGCTTCAGGATCTCGACGATCCTGTCGCGCGAGCGCGGGTGTCCCGGCGGCAAGTCGAGGTCGCGCCAGTTGACGCGCTTCGCCTCGGACGCGGGCGGATCCCAGGGGTGGTGCGGATCGGGGAAGCTCATCCAGCAGAACCAGTCGGCGTCGGCGGGTAGCGCGTCGAGCCAGGCGATGGTGCGGTCGGCGACCCAGTCGGTGTGGTACCACTCGCGCGCGATCGGGTTGTAGGCCACCTCGGGCGCGCCCGTCTCGCCGCCGCCCTGTGCCGACAGGAGCGGCGCGAAGCCGTTCATGGCCTCCGGGTGCTCGCGCTGGATGAACAGGGAGTAGTGCCAGCCGCCGAGCGGCACGTGCATGGCCAGCTCCATGTGCTCGAAGCCGCGATACGGCCCGGTGGATCCCTCGCGCGCCATGCGGTTCTCGAACCAGCGGCCGCGCAGGTCCATCGCCGGCTCGAAGTGGGCCTTCCCGATCAGCGCCGTACGATAGCCGTGCCCGTGGAGCTCCGCGGCGACGCTCGGTGCATCGGGTGGGAGCGCGACGCCGTTGGCGACCACGCCGTGGGTGCGCACGTACTGGCCGGTGACCATCGTCGAGCGCGCCGGCATGCAGACCACGTTCTGGTTGTGCGCCCGCCGGTAGTTGATCCCGGTGGCGGCGAGCCGGTCGGCGACGGGCGTGCGCGCGACCGTGCCCCCGTTGCAGCCGAGCGCGTCGTAGCGCTGCTGGTCGGTGGTGATGAAGAGGATCTTCCGCCCCATCGACGGACCATAGCGCTATGTGCACTGATGATGCAAGAAGTTGCGCGCGCTCAGCGCTCGAGGAAGAGCTTGTACGGCCGGCGCACGACCCGATGGCGCGGCGCGTAGGCGAGCAGCGCCTCGCACCCGGTGCCGGCGAGGGCCGCCGTCACGGCCGCGCGGCCAGCGCCGTCGAGCGCCTGGTGGGCGGCCAGCACGCGCTGTAGCATCCACAGGGTATACGACAAGGTGAACCGCTCGAACACGACCCCGCGCAGCGCGGTGTGGTGCATGCCGACGCCGCGCGGCAGCTCGTCCGCTGACGGTTCCCGGCCATCGGCCCAGTCGTCGAACGCGCGCACCGTGTCGAGGACGATCGGCGCCGCGTCGCGGCCGATCAGATCGAGGATCGGCCGCAGCGTCGGCGCCAGGGCGTCGCCGGGCAGCCAGTCACCGAAGGAGTCCGGGTCGGGATGGTTCATGCGCTCGATCCAGTGGCAGGTGCGCGGCGCCGTCTGGCGCAGCAGGCGCCCGGGCACCACGTCGAGGTAGAGGTGCGGATAGAGCGGGCCCATGAGTGCGCAGTCGGCGAGCGAGGGTCGTTCGCCCAGGAGGAAACTCTGCTCCACCAGGTGCGCCTCGAGCGCAGCGAGCAGCTCGCGCGTGTGGGTCTCGATGGCGGGGACGGTCTCCGGCCGCACGCCCACCAGCTCCGTGAACAGGCGCACCGCGCTGGCGAACTTGTTGGCCCGCGGCGCGTCGCCGGTGATGATCGCGAACTCCTGCCGCGCCCGCGTCTCGCCCTCGGTCGTGCTCCAGCGGTAGTGCAGGCCGGGCAGGATCAGGAACTCGTCCGCATACAGCTCCATCAGGTACGCCGCCATCCGCTGCACCGGCGTTGCCGGGAAGAGCGGCGGCGCGGGGAAGCGCGCCTCGAGCGCGTCGAGGATGTCGCTCGTGTCCTGCCAGGTGTCGTCCTCCGGTGTCACCACCGTGGGAATCATGGCGAGTCCGGTGCGCGGCACGATGACCTCGCGGTACGCTGCCGTCGTCGGCAGGATCTCGTCGAAGGGGACGCGCTTCGCGCGCAGCGCGGGACGGACCTTGCCGGAGAAGTACGACATCTCGGCGGCATAGAACCGGAAGGGACGCGGTTGACCGGCCATGGCGCGGCGATACCCGATTGTGCACTGCGCGTGCAACAACCATAGACCGTCCTTCGCTCGGCCCGTGCGCTTGAGTTCGGACGGAGCGCTCCGTAACAGAGGGGCCCCATGAGCGCCCTCGAGGGGATTCGCGTCGTCGAGATGGCCGGGCTGGCGCCCGCGCCGTTCTGTGGGATGATCCTGGCCGATTTCGGCGCCGACGTCGTCCGGGTCGACCGGGTCGGCGCCGCGTCGATCGACCAGCTGGCGCGCGGCAAGCGGTCGATCGCCGTGAACCTGAAGAGCCCGGAGGGCACAGCGACGGTGCTCCGCCTGGCCGAACGGGCCGACGTGCTCCTCGAGCCCTACCGCCCGGGCGTCATGGAGCGGCTCGGCCTGGGCCCGGAGGTCGCGTGCGCGCGCAATCCCCGGCTGGTCTATGCCCGGCTGACGGGCTTCGGGCAGGACGGTCCCTACGCCTCGATGGCCGGCCACGACATCGACTACATCGCGATCTCGGGGGCGCTGTCGTTGCTCGGGCGCAAGGGCGAGAAGCCGCTGGCCCCGGTGAACCTGCTGGGCGACTTCGCGGGCGGCGGCATGCTGTGCGCGCTCGGCATCTGCCTGGCGCTGCTCGAGCGCGCGCATTCCGGCACGGGGCAGGTCGTCGACGCGGCGATGGTCGACGGCGCCGCCTACCTCGCCACGTTCGTCTACAAGTTCCGCAACTCCGGGATGTGGCGCGACGAGCGCGGCACGAACCTGCTCGACACCGGAGCACCCTTCTACGACACGTACCGCACCAGGGACGGGAAGTACGTCGCGGTGGGTGCCCTCGAGCCCCAGTTCTACGCCGCCCTCCTGAGAGGCCTCGGGCTCGATCAGGCCACCATGCCGCAGCAGATGGACCAGGCGGGATGGCCGGCCACCGCGGCGCGCTTCGCCGAGCTCTTCGCCGCAAAGACGCGCGACGAGTGGTGCGCGATCTTCGACGGCACCGACGCCTGCGTCGCACCCGTCCTCGGCCTCGGGGAGGCAGACGACCATCCTCACAACCGGGCGCGCGGCCTCCTCGTCGCCGACCGGCAGGGCAAGCGCGAGCCGGCGCCGGCGCCGCGGTTGTCGCGCACCCCCGGCGACGGCACGCGGTCGCTGCCGCAGGTCGGGGAGCACACGCGCGCCGTGCTCGCGGAGTATGGCTTCTCCGGCGCCGAGATCGCCCGGCTGGCGCAGGCAGGCGCCATCCGCTGACCCTCGCCCCCCCAGGCGGCAAGTACCTGGATGCCGCGGCCGATCACGCGATCCACGGCCAGTCCGGCCGTCACGCCGGCGCCAGCACGACCGCCGTGTCGCCGCCGAGGATGCCGGTGAAGGCCGTCCCTTCCCCGACGCCGTCGCTCGCTACCTCGACGCGTCCGCTCGTCGGGACGCTCGCCGGCTCGTTCCCGAAGTTCACCAGCACGATCCTTCGCTCGGCCCCGGCGACACGCTCGAATGCCAGCACACTCTCCGGCGATTCGCATGCGACCCAATCGCCGCCGTGCAGTGCCGGCGACGCCCGGCGCGCGGCCAGCAGGCGGCGGTAGAGGTGCAGGATCGACGCGGGATCCTCACGCAGCGCCGCAACCGAGCGCTGGTCCGCGTCCGGGGGCCACGGGAGCCACGGCTCGCCTGCCCAGCCGCGACGCGGTGACGCGTCCCACGGGATCGGCGCCCGGCAGCCGTCGCGACCGCCTGGATCGACGCGTCGCGTGCCCGGCACGACGGCGTCCTCCAGGCCGAGCTCCTCGCCGGCGTAGAGAAATGGCGTGCCCGGCAAGGTGAGCAGCAGCACGGCCGCCGCGCGCGCGCGCGCCTCCGACCCGAGGCGCGTGCGATGCCGGGGCGTGTCGTGGTTCGACAGCACCAGCGTGGGCCATGCGCCCGCAGCCAGGTGTGCTGCGTGGACGGCCGCGGTTCGCTTGCGCCACGCGCCGGCGTTCCACGGTGTGTACAGCGCGCGCGGCAGGTCGAACGCCAGATGCAGCTCGTCGCCGCGTCCGTAGTAGCGCGTGATGTCTGGCTGGAAGAGCAGGAACACCTCCCCGACCAGCATGCGGTCGCCCGGGTACCCGTCTATCAGCCGGCGCAGGTCACGCAGGATCGCGTGCGTCGCGGGATGGTCGTTCAGCGCCGCGTGCGGGAGCCCAGCGAGTTCGGGTGGATCGTCCGGGAGTGCCGCATCCTTGCCGAGACAGTGCACGACGTCGACGCGGAAGCCGTCGATCCCGCGGTCGAGCCAGAAGCGCACGACGTCGTGCATCGCGGCGACCACCTCGGGGTTCGACCAGTCGAGGTCGGGCTGCGCGGGCAGGAAGCAGTGCAGGTAGTACTGCCCGGTGACCGGGTCGAGCGTCCACGCGCGCGTGTCGTGCGGGAACGCGGCCACCCAGTTGTTCGGCGGCCCGCCGCCGGGCGCGGGGTCGCGCCACACGTACCAGCCGCGCTTCGGGCTCATCCGCAACCGCCGGGACTCGACGAACCACGGGTGCCGGTCTGAGGTGTGGTTCGGCACCCAGTCGAGGAGGACGCGCAGGCCGCGCGCGTGCGCCTCGGCGATCAGCCGGTCGAGGTCGGCGAGCGAGCCGAACAGCGGGTCGACGTCGCAGTAGTCGCTCACGTCGTAGCCGAAGTCCGCCATCGGCGAGCGGAAGATGGGCGACAGCCAGACCGCGTCGACGCCGAGCCACACGAGATGATCGAGGCGCTGGCGGGTTCCCTCGAGGTCGCCGACGCCGTCCCCATCGGTATCGGCGAAGGAGCGCGGATAGATCTGATAGACGACGCCGGAACGCCACCACGGGACGGAAGGCATCCGCGCCGCCTACACCGAAAGCCGCTCAGCGCGCGAGCAGTCGTTCGGCAGAGCCGCCGTGGACGGCGCGCTCGGCGGCGGCCAGCCGGTCGGGCAGCATGTGCATGTGGGCGTCGACGATCACCCGTCGTCGCTATCGTCAACCGCGTGGCGATGCTAGACGGCCATGGTGACCACCGACGCCGCCAACCCGCTCCTCACGCCGACGGCGCCGCCACGCTTCGACGCCATCACCGCCGAGCACGTCGTCCCCGGCATGCGCACGCTACTCGGCGAGCTCGATGCCGACCTCGAGCACCTCGAGGCGACGGCCGCTCCCGCGTGGGACGCCGTCGTCGAGCCGATCACGCGCATCACCGACCGCCTGTCGCTCGCCTGGGGCACGGTCGGTCACCTGATGGCGGTGCGCAACAGCGACGCGTTACGCGCGGCACACGCCACGATGCAGCCCGAGGTCGTCGCCTTCTTCATCCGGCTCGGCCAGAGCAAGCCGATCTATCGCGCACTGAAAGCGCTCCAGACCGGGGACGCCTGGGGGACGCTCGACGCCACGCAGCACCGCATCGTCGAGGCCGTGGTGCGCGACGCCGAGCTGGGAGGTGTCGGGCTCGAGGGGGAGGCGCAGGCGCGCTTCAACGCCATTCAGACCGAGCTGGCCGAGCTGTCGACGCGCTTCAGCAACAGCGTCCTCGACGCGACCAAGGGGTGGGCGCTCGTGCTCCACACGCCCGACGAGACGGCGGGATTGCCGCCGAGTCTGCTCGACCTGGCGGCGCAGGCCGCGCGGCAGGCGGGCTGTGAGTCGGCGACGGCCGAGGCCGGGCCGTGGCGCATCACGCTGGACGCGCCGAGCTACGTCCCGTTCATGCAGCACAGCCGGCGGCGCGACCTGCGCGAGCGGCTCTACCGCGCGTTCGTCACGCGCGCGAGCGCGGGCGAGCACGACAACACGCCGTTGCTCGATCGCATCCTCGGCCTGCGCCGCGAGCACGCCGCGCTGCTCGGCTTCGGCAGCTACGCGGAGCTCAGCCTCGCCACGAAGATGGCACCCGGTGTCGCGGCCGTGGAGCGGCTCCTCGAGGAGCTGCGCGAGGCGTCCTGGGACGCCGCCGTGCGCGACCTCGGGGAGCTGCGCGTGCTCGCGCGCGAGACCGGTGCGCCCGAGGCCGAGGAG
>JBKPDC010000067.1:0-28806 GCA_046727715.1 Thermodesulfobacteriota bacterium | reverse complement strand
GTCGGGCGCGATCGTCGAGTACCTGCTGGAATGCCACGGCAACGGCCGACTCGCCCCCGGCGCGGGTACGCCCGAGCGCCCGGCGTACCTGCAGTGGTTCCACTTCGGAGAGGCCACCATGCTGCCTCCGCTGTCCGACCTGGTGCAGCACAGCTTCCTCCGCCCGGAAGCCGAGCGGATCGCCGCGATGGTTCCGGATGCGCAGCGCCGCGCCGGCGAGGTCCTCGGCGTCCTCGAGCGACATCTGGCCGGGCGCGCGTACGTCGCCGGCGAGTTCTCGGCGGCCGACATCATGGTGGGCTACGCGTGCGCAGTGGCCAAGCTGATCGGGCTGCTGGGTGGCGGGTACCAAGCCGCGCACGCCTATCTGGACCGGCTGGAAGCCCGTCCGGCTTTCCAGAAGGCGTTCGCCGCCTGAGCCGCCGTCCGCTGGACGCTGCGTCGCGATCGGTCTAAATCCTTCCCAGTCCGGGGACCAGGACCGCGGAGGCCCCTGCATGCGCTGGACGCCGGGAAGACGAAGCGACAACCTCGAAGATCGGCGGGGCAGCCGCATGCGCGCCGGGGTGGGGATCGGACTGGGCGGCTTGCTCGTCCTGGGTCTCCTCACCGTGATCACCGGACAGAACTTCCTGGCCCTCGCCCCCCAGCTCGCTGGCGGCCCGGCCACCTACGAGGAGGGTCCCATCCAGTCGTCACCCGAGGAGGAGAAGCGCGTCGACTTTGTCTCGTTCGTGCTCGACGACGCGCAGAACACCTGGAAGAAGAAGCTCGGCGGCCGCTACCAGGACGCCAAGCTCGTCGTCTTCCGCGACGCCACGCAGACCGGCTGTGGCTTCGGCCAGGCGGCCACGGGGCCATTCTATTGCCCCGGGGATCAGAAGGTCTACATCGACCTCGGGTTCTACGACGAGCTACAGCGTCGCTTCGGCGCGCCCGGTGAGTTCGCCCAGGCCTACGTGCTGGCCCACGAGATCGGCCACCACGTGCAGAACGTGCTGGGCATCGAGCCGCAGGTGCGGCGCGCCATGGAGCAGCGGCCCGACCTGCGCAACGACCTGTCGGTGCGGCTCGAGCTGCAGGCCGACTGCTTCGCCGGCGTCTGGGGCCACGATACCGGGCAGCGTCAGATCCTGGAACAAGGGGACATCGAGGACGGCTTGCGCGCGGCGGCCGCGATCGGAGACGACCGGATCCAGCGGCAGACGCAGGGCTGGATCCAGCCCGAGTCGTTCACCCATGGATCGTCGGCACAGCGCGTGGAGTGGTTCCGGCGCGGCCTCCAGAGCGGCGATCCTCAGGTGTGCGACACGTTCAAGGGAGGCATGTGACGGGCAGCGACCTGCGCGCCAAGCGCTGTGTGCCCTGCGAGGGCGGCATTCCCCGGCTCGATGCCGGGCAGGTAGCCGCACTGCTCGCGGAGATCCCCGGCTGGGAGGTGCGCGACGAGCGGCTGCACCGGCGCTTCACGTTCCGCGACTTCGTGACTGCCATGCGCTTCGTCAACCGCATGGCCGAGGTTGCCGAGGCCGAGGGGCACCACCCGGACTTCACCGTGCACTACCGGCAGGTGGACGTCACGATCTGGACCCACGCCATCGGCGGCCTGTCGGAGAACGACTTCATTCTCGCCGCCAAGATCACCCCGGCTGGCGTCGCGAGCCCGCCCGACGCGGCATCCGAGAGGCGGCGACCGGATTCGAACCGGTGAATGGAGGTTTTGCAGACCTCTCCCTTAGCCACTTGGGTACGCCGCCAGCGCGTCGCGCTCGGGCTCCGAGACTTAGACGCTCTCCGCCCGGGTGTCCAGCGTCCGGCACCGGGAGTCTGTCGGCGGCGACGGCCTTCCGCTTCAGCCGTCAACGGGGCGGACCGGCGGGCACCGCCGGCTGCGGGCTCGTCTCCGTGCCCTTCTCCTCGCGGCGCTTCTCTTCCTTCTTCTGGCGCTTCTCGAGCGCCTTCATACGGCGCTCGGCTTCGCGTCGTTCACGGACGTTGCTCTTGAAGGCCCGTCCACCTGCCATGACGTCACCTCCGGTGGTGAAGACCGCCGAACCTATCCGCCGGTCCTTTCGACGTCAAGGCACGGCAGACCGCGCCGTTGACGCCGCCCTCCTCGTCGTCCCACTCCTCGTCCTCGCTGGGCACGAACACGAACCATCCCGTGAAACGGTTCATCACGAAATCGTGTCCCGGCGCATACAGGCCGCCGTGCACCAGGGCGGCGAGCAGGATGAAGAAGCCGAGCACCAACGCGGCCCGCACGCTCATGGGACCGACTCTCCCGGCTCCTGGCGCCGGAGGGCGTCGACGGACCGTTCCCAGTCCCGTCCATCGAACCCCCGCCGCGAGAGCGCCGTCACGTCGACGCCCTCGAGGCAGCGCGCGTTGACGTCGATGCCGTCGGGATGAGAGCGCGGAACGTAGAAGCTCGCCACACCGCAGTGGCGGCAGAAGTGATGCTGCGCCGTCCCGGTCCCGAAGCGATAGGTCGACAGCTCGTCGGCGCCGGAGACGAGTCGGAACGCCCCGCGCGGCACGATCCAATGCAGGTACCCCTTGCGCGAGCAGATCGAGCAGTTGCACTCGACCACCTCATGCGGCGCACCGTCGACCTCGAAGCGCACGCGGCCACAATGGCACCCACCGGTCTGCATGGCCATCGCGACATGCTAGAGACGCCTTCCGCCAGCGTCAACGCGACGCTACAACGCCGGCATGGCCGCGGCGTCGTCCCCGGGGATCGTCGTCCTCGGCGCCGGCTTCGCCGGCCTGCGAGCCATCCGCGTGCTGGCGCGCGCTGGACAGCGCGTGCTCTGGCTCGACGGGCGCAACTACCACACCTTCCTCCCCCTGCTCTACCAGGTGGCGACGGCGGGGCTCGAGCCGCAGGCGATCGTCTATCCGACCCGGAGCTTCCTGCGTCGCCTGCCCGGGGTCGAGTTCCGCTTGGCGCAGATCGTCGACGGCGATGCCGCCGCCCGCATCCTCGTCACCGAGGACGCCGACGAGATCGCCTACGAGTACCTGATCGTCGCGACGGGGGGCGCCGCCGCCGATTTCGGCGTCCCCGGCGTGCGCGAGCACGCGCGGAGCCTCTACGACGTCGAGGACGCGCGCGAGCTGCGGAACCACATCCTGGAGCAGCTCGAGCGTGCCGCCGTGCAGCCCGACACGCCGGAGCGGCGCGCCCGCCTGACCTTCGTGATCGTCGGCGCGGGTCCGACCGGGGTGGAAACCGCCGGCGCCCTCGCGGAGTTCCGTCGCCACGTCGTCCCGAGCGACTATCGCAGCCTTCCGCCCGAGCAGCTCCGGATCGTGCTCCTCGAGGGCCGCGACGCCGTGCTGGGTCCCTTCGCGCCGCCGCTGCGCACGCGCGCACGGCGCGACCTCGAGGGGTTCGGCGTCGAGGTGCGGCTCGGCACCTCGGTGGCCCGCGTGACCTCCGCCGGCGTCGAGCTCGTCGGCGGCGAGCACCTCGACGCCCGGACCGTGATCTGGGCCGCGGGGATCCGTGCCGGCGAGGTCGCCGGGCGGATCGGGCTTCCCACCGGACGGGCGGGCCGCATCCAGGTGGCTTCCTCGCTGGAGGTCGTCGGCCACCACGGCGTGTTCGCCGCCGGCGACGTCGCCATCGTCGAGGGTGCAGAGAGTCTGCCGCAGGTGGCACAGGTGGCGATGCAGGGCGGCACCCACGCCGCCGAGAACCTGCTGCGGGCGCAGCGCGGCGCGCCCCTCGAACCATTCGTCTACCGTGACAAGGGCGCGATGGCGACGATCGGCCGCAGCCGTGCCGTCGCGGAGATCGGACGCGTCCACCTGGCTGGGGTGCTCGCGTGGTGGGCCTGGCTGCTGCTGCACGTGGTGATGCTGATCGGCTTCCGCAACCGGCTCGTGGTCCTGGTGAACTGGGCCTGGAACTACGTCACCTACGACCGCGGGCTGCGCGCCATCATCCGCGACCGCGCGCGGCCGTTCCTGACCCGCTGACCCACCCTCGCCGCGCCCGGGAAGCGGTGCGCTCTCCGGACTCGCGCACGCGCCGGCATTGCGGGGGGTGGATTTGAACCACCGACCTCGAGGTTATGAGCCTCGCGAGCTGCCAGACTGCTCCACCCCGCACCGAGCCTGCTATCGGTCCCCCTTCCCGTTGTCAAGCAACGCAGGCCACGCGAACGCGCGTGCCAGTCGCACTGTGCCAGTGCTGGCACAGGTGACGCGCGCTGCGTGTCGTCGATGGCCCACGATCCGCACCGCGCGACCCGCCGCACGCGGCAAAAGCGGCGGAGCGGCATGAAGTCTGCGTCCGGACGCGTCTCTGGAACGAACGTTGCTTCGCGGCGGCCGCGCGCCGCCCGGAAGGAGAACGCGTCATGCACTCGTCAACCATCGCTTCGCTCACGGTCGCCGCCGTCCTCGCCGCGTCCGCCACCGCACCTGCCTGGGCAGGCTGCGGCTGCGACAAGCCGGCGCCGCCACGCGCGGCCATCCGCCCGTTCGTTGCCACGGCCAGCCAGACGGTCACGCTGTTCAATCCGGCACTGGAGGACGGCGCCACGTATGACGTCGCCTTCGAGCCGCAGGGCGGCCCGACGCAATGGGCGCGCGGCAGCGCAGAACGCCGCAAGGACGTCGCGGATGGCACGGAACGCGAGCACCTCCGCGTCGCGGTTCCCGATCTTCCGCTCGGCCCCTGCGCGGTCAGCGTGTGGCGCGACGGCGCGCGTCGCTTCGACGTCGCGGCCGACGACTTCACCGTCGCCGCACGGCCGATCGCATTGCACGAGGCCGGACGGACGACGAGCCGCGGCTACCGCGCCGCCGTCGGTAGCGACGGCACCGTGTACATCCCGGTCGACGTCACGGAGGTCTCGGAGGCGACGCGCTTCTCCGGCACCGCGCTCGGGTTGCCGTTGCAGTACGAGGCGAAGAACGTCGCGATGTACAACGGACAGGGCTACCTGATGCAGCTCCTCGACGCGAAGTCGCCACGCCTCTTCGACCTCCAGAGCGGCGATCTCGACCGGAGCACGACGCTGTCGTACTGGCGCCACGAGTTCCAGACCTACAAGCAGGAAGAGCAGGCGGCGCCGCACGTGCTCGGTGACGAGGCCGGGGAGTGGCACGCCGACGGGACCCGGCACGTCGACCACGACCACATCGTGGTCGCCCTGCGGGGCGCGTTCGCCGACGGGACCACACCGAGCCCGGGTGCGACGCCGCCCTTCCAGCTCGTGATCGACTCGCAGGGCGAGATCCACTGAGCGACCGCGGCGCGCCCGGCCCCACTCGCGTCTTGCGGCGGGGGCGGGCGCGCCTCCATCCGCCGCGCGCACCTTGCGCCCCCGGCGGTGTTCGCATATCGACCGCCCGGCGATGACGGTGGAGGCGGGAGGCCGCGGGCACATCGCGCGCCGCGCCGGGGTGGTGAGCGCGGCGGTCCTGCTGAGTCGCGTCCTCGGGCTGATGCGCGAGCAGGTGTTCGCGGTGTCCTTCGGCGCCGGCAGGGACCTCGACGCCTTCATCACCGCCTTTCGCATTCCGAACCTGCTGCGCGACCTGTTCGCCGAGGGTGCCCTGTCGGCGGCCTTCGTCACCACCTTCGCGCAGGAGCTCGAACGCAGCGGCGAGCGGGCGGCATGGCGGCTGGCGAGCCTGGTGGTGAATGCGCTCGCCGTCGTGGTGGGCGGCCTCTGCCTGCTCGGGATCTGGTTCGCGCCGGCGATCACGCGCGCCATCGCCCCCGGCTTCGCCGACGTCCCGGGAAAGCTCGAGCTCACCGTGCAGCTCACGCGGATCATGTTCCCCTTCCTGCTCCTGGTGGCCCTGGCGGCGGTGGCGATGGGCATCCTCAACACGCGCAATCGTTTCGGCATTCCGGCCGCGGCCTCGGCGTTCTTCAATCTCGGCTCGATCGTCGGTGGGCTCGCCTGCGTGGCGTGGCTCGCGCCGGGCTACCTGAGCGGCATTCGGACGAGCATGCACGGCACTCCGCTGCCGCCCGCCGACCCGGCGCTGGCCACGCGCGCGATCACCGGCATGGCCCTCGGCACGCTGTTCGGAGGCCTGCTGCAACTCGGCGTGCAGCTGCCGTCGCTCTGGCGTGTCGGCTATCGCTACCGGCCGACGCTCGCTGTCCGTGACCCCGCGCTCAGCCAGGTGCTGCGCCTGATGGCACCTGCCACGATCGGGGCCGCCGCCGTTCAGATGAATGTCTTCGTCAACAACAACTTCGCGTCCTACCTCGGCAACGGTCCGGTCTCGTGGCTCAACGTCGCCTTCCGCTTGATGCAGCTCCCGATCGGACTCTTCGGCGTCGCGATCGGGACGGTCACTCTGCCGCTGATCTCGCGCCACGCCGCCCGTGACGATCTCGCCGCCATGCGCACATCGATCCGCCAGGCGCTCGAGCTGGTGGCGCTCCTCTGTGTCCCGGCTGCGGCCGGGCTGGCGTGGTTCGGCGTCCCGGTGATCGGCCTCATCTACGAGCACGGCCGCTTCACGGCCGCCGATACCGCTGCCGCCGCGCAGGCGCTCGCGGGCTATGCCGTCGGGCTCGCGGGCTACGCCGGCATCAAGGTGCTGGCGCCCGCGTTCTATGCGCTCAACGACGTGCGCACGCCGATGCGCGTGAGCGTCCTCTCGATCGTCGTCAACTTCGGCCTCAACTGGCTCTTCGTGCGCGTCCTGGGCTTCGGCGCCGTGGGCCTCGCGCTCTCGACGTCGGCCGTGGCGCTCGCCAACTGCGGCATCCTCCTCGTCGTCCTGCGGCGGCGGCTGGGGCCCCTGGGCGGCGGCCTCGGTGCCACGCTCGCCCGCATCGGCGTCGCGACGGCGCTCATGCTCGTGGCCGCCTTGGCCGTGGACGCGACGCTCGCGGGCTGGACGCCGGCGCGTCTGCCGCCGGTCCTCCACCACGGGCTGCGCGTCGCGGTCGTCGTCCCCGTGGCCGTGGCGGCGTTCTGGGCGGCGTGTCGGCTGCTGGGGATCGCGGTGCCCGCGCTGCGCCGGCGCGCGCGCGGCCAGGCCGCGCCGGACTGAGACCCGCGGCACGCCGGAGCACGCCGAGTTCGGTGGGAGTGAGCGCGCGCCACGTGCCCGGCGGCAGGTCGCCCAGGGACACCGGCCCGAGCCGTACCCGCACCAGCTTGTCGACCGGCAGGCGCAAGGCCGCGCATAGGCGCCGCACCACGTGCTTCCGTCCCTCGCGCAGGCCGATCTCGAGCCACGTCTTGTGGGGCAGCGCCTTCACCCGCCGCACGCGCGACGGCACGACGACGCCGTCGTCCAGGCGGACCCCGCGGCGGAGCCGGCCGAGCGCCCGCGCGTCCGGTGCGCCGTGCACCTTCACGTGATACACGCGCTCCACGCCGCGCCGGGGATGGAGGAGGCCATTGGCGAGCTTGCCGTCGTTCGTCAGCAGTAGCAGCCCGCTGCTCTGGAGGTCGAGTCGTCCGACCGGATAGACGCGCTCGCCCAGCTCGGCCAGCAGCTCCCGGATGGTCGGCCGTCCTTCGGGATCGGCCAGCGTGCTGACGACGCCGCGTGGCTTGTGCAGCACGATCGTCCGCGGCGGCGGGCGCCGCGCGAGCCGCTCGCCGTCGAGCGCGAGCTCGTCGCGCAGCGGGTCGGCACGTGCGCCCAGCTCGCGCACGACGACGCCGTTCACGGTCACCCGTCCGGCACGGATCAGCTCCTCGGCGTGGCGGCGCGAGGCGACGCCGAGCCCGCTCAGGATCTTCTGCAGCCGCTCGGTCAGCCGTCCCGTCCGTCGGCGGCGGGGACGTCGGGCGCTTCTCCCGCGACCTCGGCGCGCGCCAGCAGCGCCTCGGCGCCTTCACCGAGGTCCCCGAGCGGCGGCAACGCCTGCAGGTCGGGCAGCCCGAACACCTCGAGGAACTCCTTCGTCGTGCCGTAGAGCATGGGACGACCCGGGGCGTCCTTGCGTCCCTGGATGCGGATCAGGCGGCGTTCGAGGAGCGTGCCGAGCACGGCGTCGGCATCGACGCCGCGAATGGCCTCGATCTCCGGTCGCGTGCACGGCTGCCGGTAGGCGATGATGGCCAGCGTTTCCAGCATGGGCCGCGAGAGTCGCGGCGGCCGGCCGCCGAGCAGCCGCCGCACCCAGTGCCCGTGCTCGGGTGCCGAGCGGAGCTGGTAGCCTCCCGCGACGTAGACCAGCCGCAGCCCGCGCCCGCCTCGCTCGTACGACTCGCCGAGCGCGCGCAGGGCGGCCGTCACCTCGCGCTTCGGGGCTCCCTCCAGCGCCTCGACCAGGCGCGCCAGCGGCACCGGGGCGCCCGCCGCGAGCAGCATGCTCTCGATGACCGCCGCGAGGCGCACCGTCTCCGCTCCCGGCTCGGCGTCGCCCGCCCTGTCCCGGGGCGCTGCGCCGTCCTCCCCGGGCCTGGCCGAGTCCGGCAGCGGCCCGCGCCGCCCGTTGCCGTTCACCTGCTCCTCAAGCTCGATCGCCAGGTTCGCTCCCATCCTCCACCTCCACGCCCCGCCACACGCCGACCTGCCCCACGTCCCGCGCCCGTTCCCTCGCCTCCGCCAAGTCGGCGACCGCGAGGTCGAGCCGGATGGGTCCGAACCGATCGTGCTGCACGGCCCGCACCACCTTAAGCCGGATCAGCTCGAGGAGCGCAAGGAAGGTCACGATGACCTCCCCGCGATCGGCGTCCGGCGCAAAGACCTCCGCGAACTCCACGCGCGATCCCTGGACGAATCGTGCCAGGATGCGCTCGACGCACTGTGCCACCGACAGGCTCGGCGTGAAGATGGCGTGTGCCGCGGGGGGCGCGAGTCGCGCCAGCACGCTCCGGAGCGCGTCGAGCAGGTCGGCCAGGCTGGCGTCGCGCACGCGCGGCCGGTGGTCGGAGGGATCGTCGCCTGGCTCCGGCTCACCGGGTGGGGCGAACACGTCGCGATCGAGGACGCTGCGCGCCCCCAGGTCGGCTGCCGCCTCGCGGTAGCGCTGGTACTCGAGCAGTTGCTGCACGAGCTCGCTCCGCGGATCGGCCTCGGGCTCGGCCTCGTCGTCGGGATCGGCGGGCAGGAGCAGGCGGCTCTTGATGTACATCAGCGTCGCCGCCATCACGAGGTACTCGCCGGCTCCGTCGAGATTCAGCTCCGGCAGCTCCTCGAGCATCGCCAGGTACTGGTCCGTGATCGTGGCGATGGGGATGTCGGTGATCTGGACCTCGTTCTTCTTGATGAGGTGCAGCAGGAGGTCGAGGGGCCCCTCGAAGACGTCGAGCTTGACCGTGCACGGGGCGCCGCTCATGCGAGCCCCACTGCCGTGCGGACCTCGGCCATGGTTTCAGTTGCAACGCGGCGCGCGCGCGCGTTGCCCGCTGCGAGGACCGCACGCGCATCCGCCGGCGTGAGCCGCTCCCGGCGTTCGCGGATGGGGGCCAGCTCGGCGAGGACGTGCCTGATCGTCACCTTCTTGCACTCCAGGCAGCCGATGGCGGCGGTGCGGCAGCCCGCCTCCTGCCAGCGCAGCTCTTCCGGCGTGCAGTAGGCGCGATGGAACGACAGGTAGGCGGGGCAATCCTCCGGCTCGCCCGGATCGGTGCGGCGCGCCCGCCGCGGGTCGGTGACCATGCGCGAGAGCTTGCGATCGACGTCCGCGGCCGGCTCGGTCAGGTAGATCGCGTTGTCGTAGCTCTTGCTCATCTTGCGGCCGTCGGTCCCGAGGATCTTCGGCGTCTCGGTCAGCAGCGTTTGTGGCTCGGCGAAGACGGGGCGGTAGGTGTGGTTGAAGCGCCGCGCGATCTCACGCGCCAGCTCGATGTGCGGCGCCTGGTCGATGCCGACGGGCACCGCGGTGGCCTTGTACATGAGGACGTCGGCGGCTTGCAGCACCGGATAGGCGAGAAAGCCCAGCGTCGAGAGATCGCGGTCGGTCAGCTGTTCGCGTTGCTCCTTGTAGGTGGGGTTGCGCTCGAGCCACGGCACCGGCGTGACCATGCCGAGCAGCAGGGACAGCTCGGCATGCTCTTTCACCGCCGACTGCTGGAAGATGGTACAGCGGTCCGGGTCGAGCCCGACGGCGAGCCAGTCGAGCACCATCTCGACGGTCGCCTCCTCGATGCCGACCGGGTCCTCCCAGCTGGTGGTGAGGGCATGCCAGTCGGCGACGAAGAAGAAGCACTCGTGCTCGTGCTGGAGGCGCACCCAGTTCTTGAGTGCGCCATGCCAGTTGCCGAGATGCAGGCGACCCGTCGGGCGCGCGCCGCTGACGATGACCTGTGGCAGCACCAGCGCCACCCTACCCGGCCATCTGCCGCGCCAGCGCGTAGCACCACGCGACCAGCGGCCGCACGAGCCGCGACAGGACCCCGGTGTTCATCACGACCAGCAGCACGAGCACGACCCCGACCCGCTCGAGCTGATTCAGGAGCCGTGCCGCATCCGGGGGCAGCACCGCGGCGAGGACGCGGCCGCCGTCGAGCGGTGGGATGGGAAGCAAGTTGAACACCGCCAGCACGCAGTTGACGACGATGGACTGCGCCGCCAGGTTGGCGACGAGCCGCGTCGCCAGCGTCGCCTCCGTCGCCGAGGTGGCGAGCCAGCCGAGGATGATCGCGCTCAGGGCGGCCAGCGCGAGGTTGGTCCCGGGGCCGGCCAGTGCGACGAGCAGGCCGTCGAGCCGGGGACGCCGGAACCACCGTGGGTCGATCGGCACCGGCTTGGCCCAGCCGAACACGAACGGAGTCGTCCCGAGTAGCAGGGGCATCAGGAGGAGTAGCCCGGGGACGAGCAGCGTCCCGACCGGGTCCACATGGGCCACGGGGTTCAGCGTGAGGCGTCCGGCCCGCGCGGCGGTGGGATCCCCGCACGCGTACGCCACCACACCGTGTGCCACCTCGTGCAACACCACCGCCACCAGGAGCGGCACGGCCACGATCGCCACGCGGGCCATCACGGCCGTGAACTCCATCCTCCCGGGCAGTCTAGCGTCCGGCCCAGGAGGGCGCAAGAAAGGCCGACCCGAGGCGTCTCGGGTCGGCCCTATGCCCGGGGGTGGTGGCGTCGATGCACCGCGCGCAGGCGTTCGGGGGCCACGTGGGTGTAGAGCTGCGTCGTGCCGATGTCGGCGTGACCGAGAAGCGCCTGCACCACGCGCAGGTCGGCACCGCCGCCGAGGAGATGGGTGGCGAACGTGTGGCGCAGCGTGTGGGGCGACACGCGCGCGGCGACCGCGGCCGCCCGCGCTCTGGCGCGCACCAGCTTCCAGACGCTCTGGCGCGACAGCGGCCGCCCCCCGGCGCGGACGAAGAGCCACGCGCTCGCCCTTCCGCGCAGCAGCTTCGCACGCTCACCGCCGAGATACCCGACGATCGCCTCGCGCGCATGCTGGCCGAGCGGGACCACGCGCTCCTTCCCCCCCTTGCCCAGGACCGTGACGTAGCCCGCCTCGAGGTTCACCTCGTGCACCTTGAGCGCCACCGTCTCGGACACGCGGAGTCCGCTGGCGTAGAGCAGCTCGAGGAGTGCGCGATCCCGTTGCGGCCGGCGCCCGCCCGGCACCGTCACCGTGACCAGCCGCGCGGCGTCGCCGTGGCCGAGCGCGTGCGGCAGCCGGCCCGGCGGCCGCCGGATCCGGACCTGCGCGGCGGGATTCTCGGCGAGCCGGTGCTCGCGCATGATCCACTTGAGATAGCTCCGCACCGCCGCCAGCGCCCGCGCCTGGCTGCGAGGCGAGAGGCCACGCGCCATCAGCGCAGCCAGATGTGCGCGCACGTCGTCGGCTCCGATGGCCCGCGGGTGCCGGACACGCCGCACCGAAAGGCCGCGCAGAAAGGCCGTCAGGTCTCGGCCGTACGCCTCGACCGATCGCCGTGCGAGCCCGCGCTCCGTCGTCAGGTGATCGAGGTACGAATCCAGGCTCCGGTCCAGCGCGCTCGCTCCGTCCGTTCGCCCTGCCACCACCGCCTCCCCCGCGCTAGGCCGTACTGGCCACCCGCGCCTGGCCGCTCGCTACCGCCGGGTGCTCGGGCGACAGCGCCTCGATCAGCGCGGCGCGAATGCGCTCGATGTGATCCGCATCCTCCACCTTCCGCCCCTCCGCGTCGGTCACGTAGAAGACGTCGAGCACCTCGTGGACCATCGTGCTGATCTTCGCGAGGTGGATCTGTAGCCATGCGTGATACAGGCAGTTGGTGATCGTGAACAGCAGGCCCACGCGGTCGGCCGCGTAGACGTCCAGCACCGTGTAGTCCGCGGAGACGTCGTTGTGGACCTCGACACGCGTCGGTACCGGCCGGGGTTTCTTCGTCAGCAGCGACGGCTGGCTGCTCCGGCGGACCAGCTCCTCCACGTCGACCCCCCCCGACAGCACCCCGCGCAGCGTCTGCTCGACCCGCCCCCAGCGCTCGCGGTCGACCATGTCGTCGGGTCCGTCACGCGACACGCGGAAGGCGTCGAGCGCCACGCCGTCGCGGCTGGTGGTGATCCGGGCCCCGAGGATGTTCATGCTGTGCGCGGCGAGGACGCCCGACAGCATCGAGAACAGGCCGGGACGATCGCGCGTGCAGACGGCGTACTCGCTGAAGTCACGCTCCGGAAACGGCGTCAGCTGCGTGGCGACGGCCGGACGCTGCCCCGCCGCCTCGGTCTCCTCGAAGCGCCGCCGCAGCTCCCCGTGGCCGAGCATCATCTCCTCGGGCGTGGAGAGGAAATAGCTGTCCGGCATCTGCTCGACGAAGACCCGGATCGCCTCGTCTCGGTTCTCCGGCGCGGCGGCCAGGACGCGCGCCCGTACCCGGGCCGCGCGCGCCGCGCGATCCTCGGGCTCGAAGACGCCCTTCTCGAAGAACTCGAACGCGCGCCGATACAGCTCGGTGACCAGCATCCCGCGCCAGTTGTTCCAGATGCCGGGCGCGACGGCGCGCATGTCCGCATAGGTGAGTGCGTAGAGGCGTTGCAGGTTCTCGACGCTGCCGACCGTGCGGCAGAAGTCGGCGACCAGCTGGTCGTCGCCGATGTCGCGCTGCTGCGCCAGGTGGGAGAGCAGCAGGTGGTGCGCGACCAGGAAGACGCACGCCGCGCGCTCGTCTTCGTTGAGACCGAGCCGCTCGGCAACGTCACCCATCATGCGGGCGCCACGGCCCGAGTGATCGTGGCCGTGTCCCTTCCCCACGTCGTGGAACATCATGCCGAGCATGAGCAGCTCCGGCTGCGGCAGCTCCCGCATGACCTCGGTGAGCTGCGGGAGCGACTCGGCGAACTTGCCCTCGCGGAGCCATTCCAGCTCGCGCACGCCGACGAGCGAGTGATGATCCACCGTGTAGATGTGGAACGGATCGTGCGCGATGAGCCATTCCAGGTGGCCGAACTCGGGGAAGAGTGTCCGCAACACCCCGAGCTTGTGCATCTCGAGCAGCGTCTCGGCGATGTGGCCGCGCGCACGCAGGATGCGGAGGAACGCCGCCCCGACCGCCGGCTCGGCACGCGCCGCCTCGAGCCGCGGCAGACTCGCGCCCAGCAACTCGACCGTTCCCGGCGCCAGGCTCGCGCCGTGCCGCTGCGCCTCCGCGAACACCTCGACCATGGCGGCCGGGTCATCGTCGAAGACCTCGCGTCCCGTGACCGACAGCATGGTGCCCTGGATTCGCATGCCGGCACGGATCGTGCGCACGGGAGGCGCCGTGTAGCGTACGGGCTCCGTGACCTGCACGCACCGGGCGATCACGACCTCGCCGAGCCGCTGCACCGTGGTGGCCTCGGTGTAGTAGCGCCGCATGAACGTTTCCGTGCCGGCACGCCCCGACCCGAAGCCGAGCTGCGGCGCCAGGACGTCCTGGAGCTCGAAGGTGAGATGGTCCTGGTGGCTGCCGGTGGCGAAGTGCATCGCGTTGCGGACCCGCCAGAGGAAGTCGAGCGCCGCCTCGATGTCCGCGACGTCGCGCTCGCCGAGCACGCCGAGCGCCACCAGATCGCGGAAGCTGTGCACCTTGAACTTGACCTTCGCCATCCAGAGTGCCGTGTGGAGATCGCGCAGGCCGCCGAGGCCCTCCTTCAGCTGCGGCTGGAGGAGGTAGATGCTGTCACCCTGCCGCGCGTGGCGCTGCTCGCTCTCCCGGAGCTTCTCCTTGAAGAAGGCCTGCTGGTGGGGCGTCCACACCTCCTCCACGACGCGCGCGTCGAAGTCGGCGTACGGCTCCCGATCGCCGCACAGGTAGCGCGCGTCGAGGAGCGCCGTCTTGACCTTCAGGTCGCTCCCGGCCAGCCGGCAGCTCTCGCGTTCGTTGCGCATCGCGGCGCCCACCTGGAGTCCCGCGTCCCACAGCGCCGGCACGACGATCTCGGCCACCGTCTCGACGTACGGATTGGCCTTCCACGGGTAGAGCAGGAGGAGGTCGATGTCGGACTCGATGTTCAGCTCGCCGCGCCCGTATCCGCCCTGCGCGACCACCGTGCAGCGCTGGTTCAGCCGGGGGTTCTTCGAGTGGTAGTGCTTCGCCGCCTTGGCGAACAGCCACTCGACCAGCCGGTCGATGGCGTCGGTGTAGGCCGCCACGACCACGAGCCCCCCGGCGCCCGCGTCGTGCCGTTGCCGGAGCTCCTCGCGGCTGCGCAGCACGAAGTCCCGGGCCGTCGCTCCCACGCACGAGGGGTTCGGGTCCACCGGCGGCAGCGCGGCGATGCTCTGGAGCGGCTCGAACGGGGGAGTGGTGGCGAGGATCATCGCGCCTGTGGGGAGCTTAAGAGACGCTTCCGCTGCAATCAAACACCGCGTGCCTGGTCGACCAGGCGCGCGAGGATGGCGAGCGCCTCGAGCGGCGTCAGCCGCTCGGGGTCGAGCGCCGCCAGCTCGCGCCGCAGCTGAGTGTCGGGCGGACCGAAGAGCGACAGCTGGTTCGTGGCCGCCGGGGCGTGAGACGGGGGCCCGGGATACGGCTCCGCGTGCCCCCGCGTCTCGAGACGCCCCAGGAGGGCGCGCGCCCGCTCGACGACCGCCGCCGGCACGCCGGCCAGGGCCGCGACCTCCACCCCGTAGCTGCGCGAGGCCGGCCCCGGGACGATCTGGCGCAGGAAGACGATCGTCCCCTTCCACTCCGCCACCGCCACCGAGAGGTTGCGTACCCGCGGCCGCTCGGCCGCCAGAGCGGTCAGCTCATGGTAGTGCGTGGCAAAGAGGGTCCGCGGTCGCTCGGGGGCGTCGTGCAGGTGCTCCGCCACTGCCCAGGCGATCGAGATGCCATCGAAGGTGCTGGTGCCGCGGCCGATCTCGTCGAGCACGACGAGGCTGCGCGGGGTCAGGTTGGCGAGGATGCTCGCGGTCTCGCGCATCTCGACCATGAAGGTCGACTCTCCGCCCACCAGGTTGTCGCTCGCGCCGGCGCGCGTGAAGATGCGGTCGACGAGCCCCACGTCGGCCTCGACCGCGGGCACGAAGCTTCCCATCTGCGCGAGCAACGCGATCAGCGCCACTTGCCGCAGGTAGGTCGACTTCCCTCCCATGTTCGGGCCGGTCAGGATGAGGAGCTGGGCATCGTCGGCGTCGAGCGTGGCGTCGTTCGGGACGAATGGCTCTCCGCTCACCGCCTCGACGACCGGGTGGCGGCCGCCGCGGATGTGGAGCGCCGGCTCCCGCGTGAGACGCGGCCGCACCCAGCCGCGGCGGTGCGCCACCTCCGCGAGGGCGCCGAGCGCGTCGAGCGTCGCCAGGGCGTCGGCCGTGCGGGCGAGCGTCGGGTGCCACGCGGCAACCTCGTCGAGCAGCTCCGTGAAGAGGTGCTGCTCCAGGGCACGGAGGCGCTCCTCCGCCCCCAGCACGCGCACCTCGTGCTCCTTGAGCGCCGCCGTGACGAAGCGCTCCGCGCCGACCAGCGTCTGCTTGCGCTCGTAGTCCGCCGGCACCTGGGGCAGGTTCGGCTTCGTCACCTCGACGTAGTACCCGAACACCTTGTTGTAGCGCACCTTGAGCGAGGCGATGCCCGTACGCCGCCGCTCCTCCGCCTCGAAGCGCGCCAACCACCCCTTGCCGTCGCGCGCGCTCTCCCGCAGCGCATCGACCTCCGGATGGTGCCCCGTGCGGACGTAGCCCGGGAGGCGGGTGTGTGGGGGCGGCGCGTCGACCAGGGTGGCAGTGATCTGTGCGGCGACCTGCGGAAGCGGATCGAGCGCGTCCGCCAGGCGATCGAGGAGTCTCGAGCGAAGCGACGCGACGGCCATCCGAGCGGCCGCGACGCGCGCGAGGGCCGCGGCCAGCGTCACCAGGTCGCGCGGCCCCGCGACGCGCGCGCCCACCCGTCCGGCGAGCCGCTCGAGATCGCCCATGCCGGCGAACGCCTCGGCCAGCGCGCTCCGCGCGCCGACCTCGTCGACGAGGAGTTCCACGGCGTCGAGCCGCTCGCCGATGCGGCCCGGGTCGAGGAGCGGCGCCAGCATCCAGTCACGCAGGCGGCGCGCCCCCATCGGCGTCCGCGTCTCGTCGAGCACCCAGATGAGCGACCCGCGACGCTCGCCGCGGAGGGTTTCCAGGAGCTCGAGGTTCCGCCGCGTCGCCGCGTCGATCGCGAGGAGCCCGGCCAGCGCGTACGGCTGGGGCGGTCGCAGATGCGCCGGCCGCCGGCGATAGACCGCATCGACGTAGGCCAGCGCGCCGCCCGCCGCGCGCGCCGCCAGCGGCGGCAGGTCGGCCTCGACCGCCGCCGGCTCCGGCAGCCGGGCCGTCGCCCACGACGCCGGCGAGAGCGCCGTCGCGACGTCGGGCGGCAGATCGTCCGGAAGGAGCAGCTCGCGCGGAGCGAGTCGCCCGAGCTCCTCGCGCGCCGCCGCCCATCCCTCCACCTCGGCGGCGCGCACGGCCCCGCTGGCGAAGTCGATCGCCGCGATGCCGAAGCGTCCGCCGCCGTCGTGCGCCAGCGCCACCAGGAGGCTCGGAGCGGCCGGGTCGAGACTTTCCTCCTCGAGGATCGTTCCCGGGGTGATGACGCGGACGACCTCGCGCTCCAGCAGCTTCTTCCCGCGCGCCGGCTCGCCCTGCTCGCAGATCGCGACCGCGTGCCCGGCGGCGAGGAGACGGGTGACGTAGGGCTGCGCGGCGTGCGCCGGGAAGCCGCACAGCGGCACCTCGTCCGGCTCGCCCCGGTTGCGCGCCGTGAGCGTCAGGTCGAGGACCGCCGACGCCGTCCGGGCGTCGTCGAAGAACATCTCGTAGAAGTCCCCGAGCCGGAAGAGCAGGATCGCGCCCTGGTGCTCCGCCTTGACGCGCAGGTACTGTCCGAGGAGCGCGCCCCTCACACCCGCTTGCGCTTCTTGGTGAGATAGTCGACCAGGAGGTACTGGCCCAGGCGATCCGGGCGCGTGTAGAGCGCCCGGCCCTTGTTGATGCGGGTCATGCGCTCGACGAAGGCGCGCAGGCTCGGGCTGTCGTCGAGCATGAACGTGTTGATGGTGATGCCGCGCCGGGTGACTCGCTCGACTTCCCGCAGCGTCTCCTGCGCAGCGCGCATGCTGATGCCGCCGAACGACAGCGGCCATTCACAATAGAGACGGCCGCGCGAGAAGTAGGCGGTGGGCTGGCCGTCGGTGATCACGATGATGTGCTGGTTGGTGCTCGGGTGGCGCGCGAGGAGCTCGGCGGCCAGGCGCAGCCCGTCCTGCAGGTTGGTGAACGGATCGCCCATGTTCCAGCTCGCCTCCGGCAGGTCGCGGAGCCGGAGCTCGACGGCGCGCGTGAAGAAGCCGACGATGGCGAAGTAGTCGCGCGGATAGCGCGACCGGACCAGGCTCTCCATCGCCAGCGCCACCTTCTTGGCCGCCGCAAAGCGACCTTCCCACGACATCGACCAGCTCATGTCGAGCAGCAGGACGGTCGAGCTGGTGGTGGTCTGATCGGCGGCGTAGACCTCGAAGTCGTCGGGCTCGATCGAGAGCGGGGTTCCCGGCCGGCGCGCCACCGCCTTCTTGAGGGTGTTCACCAGGTGGAGGGCGAGCGGATCGCCGAAGCGATAGCGGCGCGTCTCGTCCGGCCGCAGGACGGACGCACCGCGGCTGTCGGTCGCGTGCCCCCCGGGGCGGTCACGCAGGAGACCCTGGTAGATGTCGCGCAGGGCGAGCTGCCCGATGCGTCGCACGCCCTTGGGGGACAGCACGGCGCGCCCCTCGCGCTGTGTCAGGTAGCCGGCCTGGGTGAGGGCCTGCAGCATCCCCTGGAGGAGCTGGAAGCTCCGCAGCGCCTGCACACCGAGCAGCTCGCCCAGGCGCGAGGCGTCGATGCTGTCGAGCTGCCCCGCGAGCAGCTGGTCCTCGAGTCGCTTCCAGGCCTCCATCTCGCGCATCAGCTCGAGAGCCTCGGCGTACCCGAGGCTCCGCGGGCCGTGAAAGAGATCCCCGTAGCGGCGCTCGAACTCCTCGAGGGCACGGATGTTCTCCAACTCCTCGCGCAACGCCTCGTACGCCGCCTCCGCCTCCGGGTCCTCGAAGCCGTAGTCGGCGAGTCGCGCCAGCGCGTCGGAGAGCTTCGACGGCAGCTGGTCGAGCTGCGCGCGCTTGCGCGCCGCGCGCTCGGCGTCGTCGAGTCGGTCGAGCGCCTCGCGTTCGAGGTCGAGGAGATCCTCCAGCTTCTCGCGCAGCTCGGCCAGCGCACCGCGCAGGTTCAGCTCGCGGTAGCGGGCGCGCATCGCGTCGCGGAGCTGCTCCAGCAGCTCGTCCAGGCCGAGGACCCGGATGCCCTCGAGCTCGAGGCCCTGATGCAGCAGCCAGTCGAGCGCCTGCTGCACGTCATCGGTGAACGACAAGAACTCGGAGAGCTTGTCGAAGGTCTGCTCGGCGCTCAGCCGCACCTGCTGGGTACCGTCCCAGGCCGTGTAGCGGACGACTAGCATCCAGACGACCTAGGCCCGGTAGGCCCAGCGCCCCCCTTCGCGCTCCTTGTTGAGCTTCTGGTGGAGATGCAGGCCCTCGAGGACGAACTCGATGGCTGCGGCCATCAGCCCCGGACTCTCGAATGGCCCCAGCTGCGCCACGGCCTCGCGCAGGCCAGGGATCTTCTGCACCCCCTCGCGATACTCCCCGGAGGGCATCCGGTCGGACACCTCGACGCCCCAGCCGGCTTCGAAGTGTGCCACGACGCGGGCGAGCGCGTCGACGGTCAGGAAGCGGTCCCACACCGTGAGCACGGCGCGGCCGATCAGCCGATCGACCAGGTCTTCGGTCTTCTTGTCCTCACCCGCGTACTCGAGCTCGATCTTGCCGGCCGTCGACGCCAGGACGGCGTGCAGGTCGGTGAGGCGAGGGACGATCTCGCGCTCGCCGGTCCGCACCGCGCGTTTCTCGGCGTTGGAGATCAGCGTCTCGTAGTTGTTGATGCTCACCCGGACGCTCACGCCGGATGTCTGGCTGATCTCGCTCGACGCCCGCGCCTCGAAGGTCACCTGCGCCACCAGCTCCTTGATGAACGGCGGGACGCGCAACGCTCGGCCGTCGCGATCGAGCGGCGCCACCTCCTGCTCCATGATGGCGATCTCGTCCTCGAGCGTGCGTGGATAATGGGTGCGGATCTGGACGTCGAAGCGGTCTTTCAGCGGCGTGATGATCCGCCCGCGGCTGGTGTAGTCCTCCGGGTTCGCGCTCGCCACGACGACCAGGTCGAGCGGGAGGTGGATGCGGTAGCCTTTGATCTGGACGTCGCGCTCCTCCATCAGGTTGAAGAGCCCCACCTGGACCTTCTCGGCGAGGTCGGGCAGCTCGTTGATGGCGAAGATGCCCCGATGGCTGCGCGGAATCAGCCCGTAGTGGATGGTATCCTCGTCGGCCAGATACCGGCCCTCGGCCACCTTCACTGGGTCGATCTCGCCGACGAGGTCGGCCATCGACACGTCCGGCGTGGCGAGCTTCTCGCCGTAGCGCCGCCCCGGCCCCACCCAGGTGATGGGCATCGCGTCGCCCTCGGCGGCGATGCGGCAGCGACACGACGCGCAGATCGGCGCGAGCGGGTCGTCGTTGATCTGACAGGCCGCGACGATCGGCACCCACGGATCGAGGAAGCGCTGGAGCGTGCGGATGATGCGGCTCTTCGCCTGGCCGCGCTCGCCAAGGAAGACGATGTGGTGCCCGGCGAGGAGCGCGTTCTCGATCTCGGGCACGACGGTGTCGTCGTACCCGACGATGCCGGGGAGCAGCGCCTCCCCGGTTGCGAGCCGCGCGAGGACGTTGCGACGCATCTCCTCGCGTACCGGACGCGTGGTGTACCCGGACGCCTTCAGCTCGCCGAGCGTGCTCGGCCGGACAGACTCCTGCACGATGGCCGCCTCCCTGCGGTTGGGCGCCGGATCATACACGGGCCGTTGCGCTCGAGACAACCAACGTGGGTCGGCGTCAGCCCGCGAGCCAGGCGAAGGCGGGCCGCAGGCGCTCGTAGGTCGCGAGCAGATGCTCGGGCATGACGCGCACGTCGGCCAGCATCGGCATGAAGTTCGTGTCGCCCGTCCACCGCGGCACGATGTGCCAGTGCAGGTGGTCCTTCACGCCCGCCCCCGCGCCCACGCCCAGGTTCATTCCGAGGTTGAACCCCTCGGGCCGGAGCACCTCCTCGAGGGTGCGCAGCGCCCGGCGCAGCGTCTCGGCCAGGTCGGCGTGCTCGGCCGCCGGCAGGTCGTGGAGCGACGCCGTGTGTCGCCGCGGGGCCACCATCACGTGGGCGCTGGCGTAGGGATAGCGGTTCAGCATCACGATGCTGGCCGCGCCCGCGCCGAGCAGGAGCCGGTCGCGCGGCTCACCGTTCACGGCGCGGCAGAAGATGCAGCCGGCGTCCGCCTTCTCCGCCCCGATGTAGGCCATGCGCCACGGGGCCCAGAGCACCTGCATCGGCGATCAGTCGACGGCCTGGGCGTCGTCGGGCGTCCAGGGCTTGCCGTCGACCCGCAGCCGCAGCTCCTTGCCCACTTTGAAGAAGGGGACCCGCTTCGCGTGCACGGGAACCAGGGCGCCGGTCTTGGGGTTGCGGCCTTCGCGGGCGTGGCGGTGCTTGACGACGAAGCTGCCGAAGCCGCGAATCTCGATGCGCTCGCCCCGCACCAGCGCCTGGGTGAGGCTCTCGAACACCTCGTTGACGATCACCTCGGCGTCGCGCCGGGAGAACCGAGGGAAGAGCTTCACCACCTCGTCGATGAGATCGCGCTTCGTCATGGTGGTCTCTCTCTCACGGCCCCGCGATTCTGCGCAACGGGGTCCGCCGCGGGCCCGCGACGCCAGGCGGCCCTCAGGCCTTCGTCTTGTCCCGCGCCTCGAGGTCCTCTGCGCTCATGATGTCGGCAAAGGAGAACTTGCCGCCCTCGCGCTCGCGCCGCATGTAGGCGTCGACCTCTTCCCGCTCCTCGCTGCGGCGCAACGCCTTGATGGAGAGCGCGATGCGCTTCTCGCGTGCGTCGACCTGCGTGACCTCGGCTTCGAGCTCGTCGCCCACCTTGTAGAGGGACGACGGCCGATCCACCCGCTCGGTGGAGAGCTGCGACACGTGCACCAGCCCCTCGACGCCCTCCTCGATCTCGACGAAGACGCCGAAGTCGGTGACGCTCGAGACCTTGCCGCGCACCCGGGCGCCCACGGGATAGCGCTTCGGCACCGCGGCCCACGGGTCCTCGGTGAGCTGCTTCACCCCGAGCGAGATGCGCTCGTTGTCGACGTCGATGCCGAGCACGACCGCCTCGACGTCGTCGCCCTTCTTGAAGAACTCGGACGGGTGCTTGACCTTCTTCGTCCAGTGCAGGTCGGAGACGTGCACCAGCCCGTCGATCCCTTCCTCGAGCTCCACGAAGAGCCCGAAGTCGGTGATGCTCTTCACCTTCCCCTTGATGCGGCTGCCGACGGGATGGTTCACCCGAACCAGCTCCCACGGGTTCGGCTCGGTCTGCTTGAGCCCGAGCGAGATGCGCCGGTTCTGCGCGTCGATGTCGAGGACCTGGACCTCGACCTCCTGGCCCACCTCGAGCACCTTCGAGGGGTGCGTCACACGTTTCGTCCACGACATCTCGGAGACGTGCACCAGCCCCTCGAGGCCGGGTTCGATCTCGACGAACGCGCCGTAGTCGGTGATGCTCTGCACCTTGCCGCGGATGCGCATCCCGATGGGCAGGCGCTCGCTCACGGTGTGCCAGGGGTCGGGCATGATCTGCTTCATACCGAGCGAGACGCGCTCGCGCTCGGGGTCGTACTTGAGGACGACGACCTTCACGCGGTCGCCGACGTTCACCACTTCGGACGGGTGCCCGACGCGGGCCCACGACATGTCGGTCACGTGGAGCAACCCGTCGATGCCGCCCAGGTCGACGAACGCGCCGTACTCGGTGATGTTCTTCACCGTGCCCTCGAGGATGACGCCCTCTTCGAGCACCTTGAGCGTCTCCTCCTTGAGCTGCGTGCGCTCGCGCTCGAGCACCGCCCGGCGCGACACCACCACGTTGCCCCGCGACCGATTGAACTTGAGGATGGCGAAGCGACCGCGCTGACCGATGTAGCGGTCGAGGTTGCGGGCGGGGCGGATGTCGGCGTGCGAGCCGGGCAGGAACGCAGGCACCCCGATGTCGACCTTGAGGCCGCCCTTCACCTTGCCGACGATGGCGCCCTCGACCGCGCCGTCGCTCTCGAAGGCACGCTCGATGTCGCGCCACACGACCAGCTGGAGCGCCTTCTGCCGCGACAGGTGGACGTTGCCGCTCTCGGTGTCGGTGGACTCGAAATAGACGTCGACGGTGTCGCCCTCGTGGGTGGTGATCTCGCCGTCGCGCGTGGTGAACTCGTGGATCGGGACCGTCCCCTCGCACTTGTATCCGATGTCGACCGTGATGCTGTCGCGTCCGACCCGAACGACCCTCCCCGAGACGATGTCCCCGGGCTTCGGGCTCTTCAGGCTCTGCTCGAAGAGGGCGGCAAAATCCTCTTCGGCTCCGGTCTCGAGACCGGGCTTCTCCGGCGAAACAGACATCAAGCGGGTACCCCCTGTGGGCGGGAATGGGATTGTCGCGGGCGCGGGCGCAACCGGTGACCCATACCGCCGTTTCCACAGGCTTGCAAGGGTGGAGCGATTCGCTCAGCGCGCAAGGGAGGCGCGCACCGCGGCCTGCATGCGCGCCACCACCTCGTCGAGCGCGAGGCCGGTGGTGTCGAGCACCTGTGCGTCCGCCGCCGGCCGCAGTGGGGATTCCGCGCGGGCGCTGTCGCGTCGGTCGCGCGCCGCCAGCTCCGCCGCGAGCGCGCCCTCGTCGATCGCGTCACCACGCGCGCGCAGTTCGGTGGCGCGCCGCCGGGCACGCTCCGCGGGGTCGGCGGTCAGAAAGAACTTCACCGGCGCGTCGGGGAACACGACGGTGCCGATGTCGCGCCCCTCCATCACGACGCCGCCGGACGCACCGAGGCGCCGCTGGAGCGCCACGAGTCGCTCCCGGACCACCGGCCGCGTCGACACCCGCGACGCCAGCTCACCCGCGTGCGGGCGGCGGATGGCGACCGACACGTCACGGCCGTCGACCGCGAGGCCGGCACCGCCGTCGCGGAGCTCGAAGCGGAGCCCTCCCACCAGGCGCGCCAGCGCGTCGTCGTCGTCGAGTGCCACGCCGCGGTCATGCGCGAGCACCCCGACCGCGCGGTACATGGCCCCGGTGTCGACGTAGGCATACCCGAGCCGCTCGGCGAGGGTGCGGCTTGCCGTGCTCTTGCCCGCACCCGCCGGCCCGTCGACCGCAACGACGATCCGCCGCATCAGCCCGCCTCGACCGTCGCCCCCAGTCCGGCGAGCACCGCGAAGAAGTCGGGGAACGACACCGCCACGCACTCGGGATCCGCGATCTCGATGCCCCCGTCGGCGCACAGACCGGCGACGGCGAACGCCATGGCGATGCGGTGGTCCCCCGCGGCGTCGATGCGGCCCGGGCGCAATCGCCCCCCGCCGCCGAGTCCCTGGATGACGAGGCCGTCCGACAGCGCGTGCAGCGGGACGCCGAGCGCGGCGAGCTGCTCGACCGCCGCCAGCCGGTCGCTCTCCTTGACCCGCAGCTCCGCGGCGCCCGTGATCCGCGTCTCGCCGTCGGCCAGCGCGGCGGCCACGGCGAGCACCGGCAGCTCGTCGATGGCCGCCGGGACCTCGTCGGGGGCGATCGACGTCCCGCGCAGCCGGGACGCCCGCACGAGCAGGTCGCCACGCGGCTCGCCGGCCTCGTCCCGCACGCCCACGATACGAATGTCCGCGCCCATGCGTCGGAGGATCGCGAGCGCGCCGGTGCGCGTCGGGTTCACCCCCACGTCGCGCACGCGGAGCGCCGAGCCCGGCACGAGCAACGCCGCCACGACCAGGAACGCGGCCGACGACGGGTCGCCGGGCAGTGGCACGTCGGCGCCTCGCAAGCGCTGCCCACCGGCGAGTGCGACGGCGCCGTCGGCGCAGGCCAGCGTGACACCCATGTACGCGAGGACGCGCTCCGTGTGGTCGCGACTTGGGAGCGGCTCACGCACGCGCGTCGTGCCCCGCGCGCGCAGGCCCGCGAGCAGGATCGCCGACTTCACCTGGGCGCTGGCGACCGGGAGGGTCCAGTCGAGCGCAGCGAGGGCGCCGCCCAGGACCCGCACGGGCGGGCGCCCGCCCGTCGTCTCGATGCGGGCGCCCATGGCGCGTAGGGGCTCGGCGACCCGCTCCATCGGACGCCGCCGTAACGAGGCGTCGCCGTCGAGCACGTAGCGACCGGTCGCCCCGGCGACCACGCCCATGCCGAGGCGCATGGTGGTGCCCGAGTTCGCGCAGTCGAGGGCCGCCTCGCGCCCCGCGCCGAGCTCGAACCCGGCCCCGATCACGGAGACCGTGTCGCCGCCGGCGGTGGCCGTGGCGCCCAGGCACCGGATCGCGTCCAGCGTCGCGCGCACGTCCGCCCCGCCCGAGAACCCGCGCACCACCGTGGTGCCCTCGGCGAGCGCACCGCAGAGCAATGCCCGGTGCGCGATCGACTTGTCGCCCGGGACGCTGACGTCACCCGCGAGCGGCCGTGCCGGGACCCCGACCCGCACGGCGTTCATCGCGCGTTCCCGTCGAGCCGGCGGCGCGCGGTGCGCGCGGCCTCGAGCGCCGCCGCCAGGCCCGTTCCGTCCCCGGCGGCGATCAAGGCCTCGAGCCGGTCGAGCACGGTGCGGAACTCCGTCAGCGCCGCGCGCAACGGACCCGCGTTCGCAAGCGCGATGTCGCGCCACAGCTCCGCCAGACTGCCCGCGATGCGGGTCGTGTCGCGCAGACCCTCACCGGCGTAGGCGAGCACCGGGCGTCCCTCCACCCGGGCGCCCGCCAGCGCGTCGACGAGTGCATAGGCCACGAGATGGGGCAGGTGCGACACACGTGCCAGGATCTCGTCGTGGACGCCCGCGTCCATCTCCTCGACGCGCGCCCCCACGCCTTCCCAGAGCGCGCGCACCATCGCGACCGCCTCCGGCCGGGTCCGTGCCGTCGGTGTCAGGATGCAGAGACGGCCACGGAACAAGTCGGCGCGCGCCGCGGCGGCCCCCGCGGCCTCACCGCCCGCGATGGGATGGCCCCCCACCACCAGCCCGGGATCGCTCCAGCGCGCCTCCAGCGCCGCCACGAGCTTGCCCTTCACGCTGCCGACGTCCGTCAGGAGCGCGCCCGACGTGGCGTGCGGCTGAAGGGCCTCGGCCAGCGCGGCGCACGCTCCGACCGGCGCGGACAGGACGACGGCGTCCGCGCCCGCCACCGCGTCCGCGGGGTCGGTGGCAACGCGATCCACGATGCCGCGCGCGCGCGCCACGCGCAGGCTGGCCTCGCTGCGGCCGACGCCGACGACCTCGTCCACCAGCCCTGCCTCGCGTGCCGCGAGCGCCAGCGACCCACCGATCAGCCCGACGCCGGCGATGGTCAGCCGACCGAACAGGGGAGTCATCGGCCCTCACGCAGGGCCGCCTCCAGCGCCTCCACGAAGCGCTGGTTCTCTTCCGGCAGGCCGATCGTCACCCGCAGGTACTCCGGTAGCCCGTAGCCGTCCATCGGTCGCACGATCACCCCGCGACGCAGCAACGCATCGTAGACCGCGAGCCCCTGCCCCACGCGCACGAGCACGAAGTTGGCGGCGCTCGCCACGAAGGGCACGCCGAGGCGGCGGAACGCATCGGTCAGCATCCGCATGCCCTGGCGGTTGACCTCGAGCGTGCGCCGCACGTGCTCGCGGTCGTCGAGCGCCGCCAGCGCGCCGACCAGGGCGAGGGCATTCACGTTGAACGGCTGGCGGATGCGCTGCATGGCCTCGATCACGGAACCGGGCGCCACCGCGTAGCCGATGCGCAGCCCGGCCAGCCCGTAGAGCTTCGAGAACGTGCGCAGCGTCACGACCGCCACCGATCCGTCGCCGCGCGAGCCGATGGTGTCCGGATACTCCGGATCCTCGACGTAGTCGGCGTAGGCGTCGTCGGCCACGACGATGAGCTGCCGGGGCGGCAAAGCACGCAGGAACGCCTCCCACTCGCGGCGGCGAAAGATGGTGCCGGTGGGATTGTTCGGGTTAGCGAGGAAGACGAGCCGTGTGCGCGGCGTCACGGCTTCGGCGATGGCCTCGAGGTCGTGGGTGAAGTTCTTGAGCGGGATCACCCGGGGCGTCGCCGCCACCGCCTGCACCACCATGCGGTAGATGACGAACGCCTGGTCGGCCATGACTGCCTCGTCGCGCGGGCGCAGGAACGTGCGCACGACCAGCTCGATGATCTCGTTGGAGCCGTTGCCGACCAGGATGTCGTCCGGCGACACCCCGTGTCGCTCAGCCAGCCGACGCCGCAGGTAGAACGCCGAGCCGTCGGGGTAGAGATGGAGGGTCCTGAGCGCCTCGGCGACTGCCGCCAGCGCCCTCGGCGACGGGCCGAGCGGGTTCTCGTTCGACGCCAGCTTGATCGAGCCCTGGATGCCGAGCTCGCGCTCGACTTCCTCGATGGGCTTTCCCGGCGGATAGGGGGTCAGCGTGCGGATCCACTCGGGGACGAGGTGGCGGACGTCCATCACGCCTCCGGGTTCGCCGCCGCCGGGTACGAGCCGAGGATCTTGAGTCGCAGCGCACGCCGCCGCACCGCCGCCAGCGCCCGCGCCACGCGCGCTTCCCGTCGATGACCCACGAGGTCGAGGAAGAAATAGTATTCCCAGGGTCGCTCACGGAGCGGGCGCGACTCGATCTTGATGAGATCGATGCGATGGGCAGCGAACGGCCGGAGCATCCGGGCCAGCACGCCGATCTCGTCGCGCACGCTCATGACGAGCGACGTCTTGTCGTCGCCGCTGGGCTCCTCGCTGTCGTGTCGCGCCAGCACGAGGAAGCGCGTGACGTTGCCGGCCTCGTCCTGCACGCCACGCGCGAGGATCTGCAGGCGGTAAGCCGCGGCGGCCTCCTCGGCCGCGATCGCCGCCGTGCCCGCCTCGCCGGCCGCGCGCGCGGCTGCCTTCGTGTTGCTCGCCTCTTCCCCGGTGGCGATCCCCGGGAGGTGCGCGGCGAGCCACTGGCGGCACTGCGCCAGCCCCTGCGGATGCGCCACCACGCGCCGCACCTTCGCCAGCGTCGTACCGGAACGGGCGAGCAGACAGTGCCGGATCGGGAGCATCACCTCGGCGCAGATGGCGAGCGGCGACTCGACCAGCAAATCGAGCGTGTGCGCGACCATGCCCTCGGTGGAGTTCTCCACCGGGACGACCCCGAGCTCGGCCCGGCCTCCCTCGACGTCACGGAAGACATCGGCGACCGTGGGGGCGGAGACGTAGTCTGCGGCGGCGCCGAACTGCCGGAGCGCCGCCAGGTGCGTCCACGTCGCCCGGGGACCCAGGTAGGCGACCCGCAGCCGGGCCTCGAGGCCGCGCGAGGCCGAGATGATCTCGCGGAAGATCGCCCGCACGTGCGCTGCCGCGAGCGGGCCGCCGTTCTGCCTGGCGACGCGCTTGAGCACGCCTTGCTCGCGCCCGGGTGCGTAGATCGCCGTGCGACGGCGCTGCTTCTGCGCCGCCGCCGCCAGCGCCAGGCGCGCTCGGCGGTTGAGCAGCCGCAGGAGCTGGTCGTCGATGCGGTCGATCCGATGACGGATCGCGGGAATCGGAGCCGGGCGCGGCATGTGTAAACGTCGAGGCTCTACCGTGGGGTCGGGGGGTTTGCAACGCGCGGGCGACCCTCACGGGGCCGCCGGCCGCGCGGCGCGGTCGAGGAACGCCTCCACGTCACGGCGGATCCGGTCGCTGTCCGCCCCGGGGTCCCGCCAGACGATCCCGCGCTCGGCGCGGAACCACGTGCGCTGCCGCTTGGCGAAGCGACGCGTCGCAGCGACCAGCGCCGACCGTGCCGCGTCCAGGTCGCACGCGCCGTCCACGTAGGCGCGCATCTCCCGGTAGCCGACGCTGGCCCACGCTGGCGCCGTATCGGGCAGCCCGCGCGCCCGCAGCGCCCGCACCTCGTCGGCGAACCCGGCGGCCACCATGCGCTGCGCCCGCGTCGCGATGCGTGCATCCAGCACGGACGCCGGGACGTCGAGCCCGAGCACGAGCGCGTCGTACGGCGACTCCGCGAACCCGTGCCCGGCCTGCCACTCTGACAGGCGTCGGCCGCTCGCGAATGCCACCTCCAGCGCCCGCTCGATGCGCACGGTGTCGCGCGGATGGATCCGCGCCGCCGCCGCGGGGTCGATCGCGCCTAGGTGGCGGTGGAGCTCCGGCAGACCGCGGCGGGTCGCCAGGGCGTGCAACGCGGCCCGGACCGCAGGCGCGCGCGGCGGGGCCGGGCACAGGCCGCGCAGCAGCACGCGGATCCAGAGGCCGGTCCCGCCGACGACGAGCGC
>JBKPDC010000066.1:0-3001 GCA_046727715.1 Thermodesulfobacteriota bacterium | reverse complement strand
CGCCGGCGCGCTCCACCCGGAGGTGGCACAGGCCCTCGATCTTGCAGGGGAAGTGTGGCTCTTCGAGCTTGACTTCCGTACCCTTGCCCACTATCGTCCGCGCCGCGTCGGCGTCCGGGGGTTGCCGCGTTTCCCGGCAGTCACCCGCGACATCGCCGTGGTCGTCGACGACGTCTTCCTGGCCGAAACCATCTCCGAGGAGGTCCGGACCTTGGCCGACCCGCTGGTCGAGTCCGTGCGCGTGTTCGACTGCTACCGCGGCGCGCCCATTCCCGAGGGCAAGAAGAGTCTCGCCTACACCATCGCGTATCGCGCGTCGGATCGCACGCTGACCGACGACGAGGTGAACGCGGTGCACGAACGCGTGCGCGCGCACCTGAGCGCGCGATTCGCCGTCACCCTACGGAGCTGAGTCGCCATGACGATGACCAAGGCCGACATCGTCGAGCGCATCTACGAGAAGGTGGGCTTCTCCAAGAAGGAAGCCACCGAGATCGTCGAGTCGATCTTCGAGGTTGTGAAGCGCCGCCTCGAGCAGGGCGAGAAGGTGAAGGTGTCCGGCTTCGGCAACTTCGTCGTCAACGAGAAGCGCCCGCGCAAGGGCCGCAACCCGCAGACCGGCGAGGAGATCGTCATCACGGGGCGCCGCGTGCTCACGTTCAAGGCGAGCCAGGTCCTGAAGAAGACCATGAACGGCGACGGCCCGCCTTCCGACAACGGCGGCGCGTAGGAGTGAGCTGCCGGCCCCCGGCACCACGCTGCCGCCTTGACCGCCGGCGGCGGAGCCCCTAAGAGGTCGCCAGACCGGGGCGTGGCGCAGCCAGGTAGCGCACTCGCTTGGGGTGCGAGTGGTCGGCCGTTCAAATCGGCTCGCCCCGACTCCTCGTGCAGCCGAGGCGACGACGTCGTGCTTGCAGCGTCGCCGCCTTGGTGGCACGCTCCTCGCGCTTCGATGCCGTCTCAGCCGCTCATCCTCGTCTGCAACGACGACGGGATCCATTCCGACGGGTTGGCGGCGCTGGCGGACGCGGTGCGAGCGCACGGGCGCGTGGTCGTGGTCGCGCCCGACCGCGAGCAGAGCGCGGTGAGCCATGCGCTCACCCTGCACCGGCCGCTGCGCATCGACCAGCTGGGCGCCGACCGCTGGACCGTCGACGGCACCCCGACGGACTGCGTGAACCTCGCCATCAACGGCATCCTGCGCGAGCGGCCGGCGCTGGTGATCTCGGGCATCAACCGGGGCGCCAACCTGGGCGACGACGTCACCTACTCGGGCACCGTGAGCGCCGCCATGGAGGGCACGCTGCTCGGGGTGTCGTCGATCGCCGTGTCGCAGATCGGGCGCGGCCCGTACGACTTCCGCATCGCGGCGGCCTTCACCGGCGAGCTGGTCGCGCGCGTCCTCGAGAATCCGATGCCACCCGACACGCTGCTCAACGTGAACGTCCCGCAGTTTGCCGACGGCGAGCAGCCGCGCGGCGTCGCGCTCACCCGCATGGGCAAGCGGCGCTACGGCGACGCAGTGATCGAGAAGGTCGACCCGCGCGGCCGCAAGTACTACTGGATCGGCGGCGAGGAATTGTCGTTCGTGGAAGAGGAGGGGACCGACTTCCATGCCGTGAGCGGGGGCAGCATCTCGGTGACCCCCATTCACCTCGACCTCACCAACTATGCGTCGTTCGAGGCGCTCCGCCGCCTGGTGGGTTCGTGGTCGTAGCGCGAGCGACCAAGCACATGGCCTTCGAGCGCGAGCGCGAAGACATGGTAGCCCGGCAGATCGAGGCGCGCGGCGTGCGCGACGCCCGGGTCCTCGAGGCCATGCGCCAGGTACCCCGGCACCGCTTCGTGCCGCCCGAGCTGCTGCCGCACGCCTACGAGGACACACCGCTACCGATCGGCGAGCGGCAGACCATCTCGCAGCCCTACATGGTGGCCGTGATGAGCGAGGCGCTCGTGCTCTCGGGCGCCGCGCCGCGCGTGCTGGAGATCGGGACCGGCTCCGGTTACCAGGCGGCGGTGCTGGGCGCGATGGGTGCGCAGGTGATCTCGATCGAGCGCCTGCCGGAGCTCGCGCTGCGTGCCCGTGGGCTCTTGACCGAGCTGGGTTTCGGCGATCGCGTGCGGGTGCTCGAGGGGGACGGTACCCTCGGCTGGGCGGCCGACGCGCCCTACGATGGCATCGTCGTCACCGCCGGGGCCCCGCAGATCCCGCGACCGCTGATCGCGCAGCTCGCACCGGGGGGCAGCCTGGTGCTCCCGATCGGCGAGCAGGACGTCCAGACATTGGTGCGCCTGCGGCGCGGCGAGCAGGGGCTGATCGAGCACTACCTCGGCGAGTGTCGCTTCGTGAAGCTGCACGGCGCCTACGGCTGGGAGGACCACTGACGTCGCATGACGAACCCCACGATCGACTTGAGGCGCCACATCCGCGACATCCCCGACTTCCCGAAACCGGGCATCGTCTTCAAGGACGTCACCCCACTCCTCGCCGACGCGGCGGCGTTCCGAACGGCCGTGGACGCGCTGGTCGCACCGTACCGCGGGCGTGTCGACATGGTGCTCGGCATCGAATCGCGCGGCTTCATCGTGGGGGCGGCGGCGGCCTACGCGCTCGGCACCGGCATCGCCGTGGTGCGCAAGCCCGGCAAGCTGCCGTTTCGGACGCACCGCGCCAGCTACGAGCTGGAGTACGGGACCGACGCCCTCGAGATTCATCACGACGCGATCGGCAACGGGCATCGCGTGCTCCTCGTGGACGACCTGCTGGCGACGGGCGGCACGGCCAGCGCCGCCATCGCGCTGGTGGAGCGCTGCGGCGGCCAGGTGGTCGCGTGCGCCTTCCTGATCGAGCTCGGCTTCCTCGCCGGGCGCAGCCGGCTGCGGGGTCACGAGGTGCACGCGCTCATCGCGTATTGACGGGCGAGACGGTGAGCGAGCGCGATCAGGCGCGGGAGCGGGGGGCCGTCAGCACCGGCCTCGCGGTGAGCTCCGTGCTCTGCGT
>JBKPDC010000065.1:0-18237 GCA_046727715.1 Thermodesulfobacteriota bacterium | reverse complement strand
GCGCTCGCCTGGGCCGGCGTCGCGTTGAACGCCGGCGCGCGCCGCGCGCTCGGCGTCCGCTGGTCGAGCGCCGTCGCGGCACCGCCGGACCACCAGATCGTGACCCAGGGCCCGTACGCGATCGTCCGCCACCCTCTCTATCTCGGCGTCCTGCTTCTCGCCGCGGGCACCGTGCTGGCCCACACCTCGGCGGCGACCCTATGCATCGCCGCCGGTCTCGCCGCCGGCATGGTGCGCAAGATCCCCGCCGAGGAACGCGTGCTCCGCGCCACCTGCGGCGAGGCCTGGAGGCGCTACGCGGCGGAGGTGCCGGCGCTGGTTCCTCGCCCCTCGCGCCTCAGGCGCGGACGGCGTTGATCAGCGCGCGGCGGGCCTCCTCGTCGGCGGGGAGCACGCCGGGAAGCGCGTAGAAGGCGAGGCGGTCGATCACGCCCGTGTACTTCTTCCTGAGGAGCCCGGGCAGCTCGTCCCACGTGCCCTGCACCGCGTAGACGTCGAGCATGTCGTCGGTGATGAGAGACGCCATGCCTGCCCAGTCGCCCTTCGCCGCCTTCTCGCTCAGGCGGTAGCAGGTTTCGCCCCAGCCGTGCGCTTCGAGCACGCCGCTGTACGTGCGCGTGGAGGCGTAGAAGGCGAGCTGCGTCCGCGCCGGGCCCTTGACGCGCTCCAGCTCGTCGCGCGTCCGCCCGGTGATGACGAACGCCGTCGTCGCGAGCGTCAGGTCGCGGCGGCTGCGTCCCGACTTCGCGAGCCCCTGCTCCACGTTGGGGAGCAGGGTCTCCCGGAGATACTTGGTCGAGTGGAACGGGTGCACGTGGATGCCGTCGCACAGCTCGCCGGCCAGGCGGCACATGTACGGGTTGACCGCCGCGATGTAGATCGGGACGTGCGGCCACTCGATCGGTCCCGGGGCGAAGAACGGCGTCATCAGGCTGAAACGGTAGTGCTTGCCCTCGAAGCCCGGGCGCGTGCCGTTCTGCCACACGTCCCAGATGTGACGCAGGAGCTGAATCATCTCGCGCAGTCGGGGCCCGGGGGCGACCCACGGCGTGGAGTAGCGGCGCTCGTTGTGGCCCTTCACCTGCGTCCCGAGGCCCAGCACGAAGCGTCCGCGCGACGCTGCCTGGAGGTCCCAGGCGATCTGCGCATGCACCAGCGGGCTGCGCGGGAACGCGACCGTGATGTTGGTGCCGATGGTGACCCGCTCCGTCGCGGTCGCCGCCAGCGCACACGGCAGGTAGGGATCATGGCCCGCCTCGGCGGTCCAGATGCCGTCGTAGCCGAAGCGCTCCGCGGCGCCCGCCAGGTGGGCCACCTGCCGCAGGTCGGCGGTCACGAGCCCGGTGTCGATCAGCATGTCGGACGAGCTACTCGACCGCCGCCGGCCAGGTCAAGAACTCGCGGCCGTGCCCGCGAGCGCCTCGAGGGCCTGGGCGATCGCCTGCGTGCCGAGCGCCCCGCCCCCGCGCGCCTCGACCGCGGCAAAGAGCTGGTGCACGACGGCCGTGGTCGGCAGCGGCACGCTGACCGCCGCCGCCGCGCCGAGCGCGAGGCGGAGATCCTTCTGCATGAGCCGCACCATGAAGCCGGGCGCCCAGTCGCCGCGCTGCATGCGCGGGCGGGTGCGATCGTGCTGGTGTCGATCACGACCAGGCCGCGCGCAGCGCCGGCGAGGATGCCGTCGGGTCCGGTCACGACGCGCTCGACGTCGGGGCCGTCGGGCAGGCAGGTGAGGACCGTCTTGCTCGCCGCCGCCACGGCTGCGGGCGTGGGAGCGGCGCGTGCCCCGAGCGCGACCAGTGGCTCCACGCGCGCAGGCGTCCGTCCGTGCGCGACGATCTCGTGCTCCGCCCGCAGCAGGTTGCGCGCCATGGGCGCGCCCATGATGCCGAGACCGATGACGCCGACTCGCATGTCGGCGGATATCTCAGAACCGGACCAGCGCGTCGAGCTGGACGCGGAAGAGCGTCGGATTGGTGGAGCCCGCGGGGGCCCTGAGGTAGTTCACGATGAACGTCTTCGCCGTCAGGGTGAGCGGGTCGAGCAGCTGGTAGTCCACCGCGAACACGGGTCCCTGCACGTTCGTGCCGCCGAAGCCGAAGTCGCTCCAGTTGAAGGAGGACAGCGTGGCCTCCTGCTGCAGGTACTCGTAGAGCGCCGAGACCGCCCAGTCGCCTCGGACCCTGGTCTGTCCCAGCTTGGCCCCGGCCTGGACGCCGGCGTTCTGCTTCGTCGCCGCCTGCCAGTTGTGGACGTAGTCGACCCAGACCCTGAACGGCATGGTCTCGACCACGTCGGGCACGGTGGCCTGCAGGGTCACGTTCGTCAGGTTGAAGCCGCTGCGGTACGCGACGATCTGGTCGTCCTGGGTGATCACGAGGTTGGTGTTGAACAGCGAGCTGTTCGTGTTGAGCGCTTGCGCGATGAAGTCGGGGTTCAGGTACCACCACTGGGCGACGCCGGCCTCGACCTGGACGGGCCCCAGCTGGCCGACCGGGTTCACCTGTCCGCCGAAGATCCACCCGTCCTGCGCGTTGGCGGCCTCGTTGAACGTCCACTCCTCGACGAACACCCGCACTTGATCGAGCGGCCCGACCTTCTCGGGGAGAAGCTGGAAGACCTGGCTGAAGCCCTCGACCGACAGGTCGTCGTCCCAGACCAGCTCGCCGACGCGGAACTGCGGCACCGCGAACTTGCCGCCGGTGAGCGAGATCAGCCCGGGACGGATGCCGAACGTCTTGCCAGGGCTGAACGTCAGGTAGGCCCAGTCGAGGTTGATCGGCTTGCGGGTGAACTCGGCGGTGAACGTCTGGTTGGTCGAGATGGGATCGTTCGGGTTGCCGCTGGCGAGACGGATCGTCGCCGACAGCTCGTCGCTGTAACGGAACGTCGCCCCGATGCGGGCGCGCAGCCGCTCGCGGTTGCGCGCCCCGACGGGCTCACCATTCACGCTGGGCTGGTTGTAGAAACCCTCGTGCCGGATGCGGACGTCCCCGAAGAGCGAGATCTTGTCGATCCACTTGGGGATGGTCTTCTGCACCGTCTCGATCGCGGTCGCCTTCTCCTCGGCCTTCTGCGCCTGCTGACGCGTCAGCGTGCCGGAGGTCTTCTGCTCGTTGATCTCGCGGCGCAGCTCGCGGATCTCTTCCTGCTGGCGGCGGATCGACTCCTCCAGGATCCGGATCCGCTCTTCCGCCGTCATCTTGGCCCATCCGGCGGCGGGCGCCAGCGCCCCGGCCATGGCGACACCCAGCAACACCACAAAACGCATCGGTCCCTCCGGTCGTCCGGTGGAGCTCGACTTCGCATGCTGGTGTTGCGGATTCCGGGGCGGTTGTCGAGTCGGGGGGCAGCCAGTACCCGTGGCTTCATCGTCCCGTAACGCGACTGCAACGAAACCCCGCGAGGGGCCCGCTTTTTCAAGGTCCACCCCAGGCGTTCGCGGTCGGGGTCACGGATTCGTCACACTCGCGGCCCTTGCGGCCGATCGTCCCCTTCGATAGGGCGGTTCCGGACAAGGAGTCGCGGCACCCGCGTCCGCGTCGGTGCCTCGAGTCATGGACGCGTCTCCCGCCATCACCCCCGCCCTCGACGCCCCGGTGAAGATCGCCGTCCGGGACCTCACCGTCCACTACGGCGCCACCCGCGCCCTGGCCGACGTGTCGCTCGACGTTCCCGAGCGCCGGGTGACGGCGCTGATCGGCCCCTCGGGGTGCGGCAAGTCCACCTTCCTGCGCTGCCTCAACCGGATGAACGACCACATCCGTGGCACCCGGATCGCCGGCAGCATCACCATGGACGGCGAGGAGCTGTACGGCGAGGACGTCGATCCCGTCGTGCTGCGGCGGCGAGTCGGCATGGTGTTCCAGAAGTCGAACCCGTTCCCGAAGTCGATCTTCGAGAACGTCGCGTTCGGACCGCGCATCCACGGGCTCCGCGATCCGGTCGCGATCAAGGAGCTCGTCGAGCAGAGCTTGCGGCAATCGGCGTTGTGGGAGGAGGTCGTCGACCGCCTCGACTCGTCGGCGCTGGAGCTCTCCGGCGGCCAGCAGCAGCGGCTCTGCATCGCGCGGGCGCTCGCCGTGCAGCCAGAGGTGCTGCTCATGGACGAGCCGGCATCGGCACTCGACCCCATCGCCACGGCGAAGATCGAGGAGCTGATCCAGGAGCTCAAGCAGGACTATACAATCGTGATCGTCACGCATAACATGCAGCAGGCGGCGCGGGTCTCCGACTACACCGCGTACTTCTACCTCGGGCAGCTGATCGAGTTCGGTTCCACGGAGCTGCTGTTCACCACTCCCTCCCGGTCGGAGACGGAGGACTACATCACGGGGCGGTTTGGGTGATGCCGCAGCACACTGATCGCGGGTACGAGAGCCAGCTCGGGAAGCTCCGCTCGTACGTGCTCGAGATGGGCGGCCTCGTCGAGGACCAGATCGCGCAGGCCATCCGCGCCCTCACCGAGCGGGACCAGGCCCTCGCCCGGCTCACCATCGAGCGCGACCACACCGTCAACCGGCTCGACGTCGAGATCGATGATCTCTCGCTCAAGCTCCTGGCACTGCATCAACCCGCCGCCCGCGACCTGCGCCTCATCACGACCGCGCTCAAGATCACCACCGACCTGGAACGTATCGGGGACATCGCCACCCACATCGCGGAGCGCGCCATCGAGCTGGCCGCAGAACCACCCCTCAAGGCCTACGTCGACATTCCGGCGATGGCATCGCTGGCGAGCAGCATGATGCACCGCAGCCTCGACGCCTTCGTGCGCGAGGACGTCGACCTGGCGCTCGAGGTCTGCGCGTCGGACGACACCATCGACTCGGTGCACCGCCAGCTCGTCCGGGATCTCCTCGGCATCATGGGACGGGACCCGGCGTCCATCAGCAGGACCATGCGGCTGCTGTTCGTGTCGAAGTACCTCGAGCGGGTCGGCGATCACGCGACGAACATCGCGGAGATGGTCATCTTCATGGTGAAGGGGCGGTCGATCCGGCACATGGATACGGTGCCGCGGGAGCTGTAGCGGCGCGGTTGGGGGCTTGCCGGGCGGCGCGTGCACTCCCGCGGCGCCGCCACCATGGGGCGGCTCGCGCGGGCGAGCGATCTAGCGCTTCACCAGCGCCAGCGTCCGGGGTTCGGCGACGGGTTGGGCAGGGGCGACCGGGAAGAAGACGCGGACCGTGGTGCCCTGGCCGAGGGCACTGGAGATGGCGAGCGAACCGCCGTGAGCCTGCACGATGTGCTTCACGATGGCGAGGCCGAGCCCCGTGCCGCCCAGCTCTCGGGAACGCGCCTTGTCGACGCGGAAGAAGCGCTCCGTCAGACGTGGCAGATCCTGCGCGGGGATACCGATCCCGGAATCCTCGATCGCGATCTCGACCATGCCGGCGTGCTCCACGCCCGCCGCGGGCATGGCTCGGACCAGCACATTGCCGCCGACCGGCGTGTACTTGATGGCGTTGTCGACGAGATTGATCAGCACCTGCCGCAAGCGGTCGCCGTCGGCGTGGACCGGTGTCAGGCCCGGCGCCACCTGCGCCTCCACGCGCACGCCGGCGCGTGCGACCGGCTCGGCGAAGATCTGCAGCACGTCGTCCACCGCGGACCCCACCGCGACCGCGTTGAGTCGCATCGGGGTGCGACCCAGCTCGAGATCGGAGAGCGTCAGGAGATCGTTGATCAGCCGGCCGAGGCGCTCGGAGTGCCGATCGATGATGGCGAGAAACCGGCGTGCCGTCTCGCGCTCGTCGCCGGCCGAGCCGAGCAGCGTCTCGGCATAGCCCTTGATCGCGGTGAGCGGCGTGCGCAGCTCGTGGGATACATTGGCGACGAAGTCGCGCCGGATCACCTCGAGCCGACGCAGCTCGGTGACGTCGTGCAGCACGAGCACGAAGCCGAACGCTTCGCCGTCGGCACCGCGGAGGCGGGCGGCGTTGACCTGGAGCGTCGGGCCGGTCCCCGCGCTGAGCGTGACGTCGCGCGACGCGATGCTCGCACCGGCCGCCAGCTCGCGCATCAGCTCCCCGAGCGCCGGATCCCGCGTCAGCTCGACCAGAGGGCGGCCGCGCGGCGAGGCGTCCGCAGGCAGCGCGAGCAAGGCCCGGGCGCGGGCGTTGAACAGCACGACGCCGCCGTTCAGGTCGGTCACCAGCACACCTTCGACCATGCCGCGCAGGATGGCCTCGAGGCGCTCGCGCTCGACCCGCAGCTCACCGATCGTGCCGCCGACGCGGCGGGCCATCTCACCGAGCTGTGCCTCGAGCACGCCGAGGTCGTCGGGCCGCTCGGGAGCGAGGTACGGCGGAGACTCGCCCGCGGCGAGCTTCCCGGCGAAACCGACGAGCCGCTGGATGCGGCGCAGGGTGCGGCGCGCGAGCGCCACGGCGACGGCCAGCGCCAGCAGCGCGGCCCCGAGCACGCCGCCCACGAGCAGCCCGCGCGCCTCCCGCACGGTGTCGTACACGGGACCCAACGGGAGCGCCGTGCGGACCACGCGTGTCGTGCCGCCGCGCGCCTGGCGGACGGCAGTGTAGAGCACATGCTCCGCCGCCGGCCCATCGCTACGTACCGCCCGCGCGGCGCCGTCGGTGAGTGCGGCGCGCACCTCAGGGACGTCGAGACTCCGGGGACGTGCGGCGCCACGGTCGGAGTCGCAGAGCACACGGCCGTCGGCATCCGTGACGGTGACGCGCAGCCCGAGATCGGCCGAGAGTCCGGTGCAGGCGTCGTCGAGCGCCGCCCCCTCCCCCCAAGGCACGATGGCGCCGACCAGCCGCGCCTCGGCGGTGAGCCGCACCGCCAGCGCGTCCACCTGGCGCCGCTCGAGCCGCGTCCACACGTAGGGGGCGCCCACCGCCAGCACTCCCAACAAGGCGGCCAGCGTGGGCGCGAGAAACTGGAGGGCGAGCCTAGGACTCCAGCGCGTCGGGGTTGAACTTGTATCCAACGCCGCGAACCGTGACGATGAGCTCCGGGGACGCGTCGTCCCGCTCGATACGCTTGCGCAGGCGGCGGATGTGGACGTCCACCGTGCGCGGCTCCACATGCACGTCCTGGCCCCAGACCAGGTCGAGAAGCTGGAGGCGATCATACACGCGGTAGGGGTTGCGGACAAAGAACTTGAGGAGCTCGAACTCACGCAGCGAAAGGTTGGCCGCCTGATGGTCGATGAAGACCTCGTAGGTATCGAAGTCCATGCGGAGGCGCCCGCGCTCGAACACCTCGTGGGGCTGCGGCACCTCTTCACCGTGGGTCCGCCGCAGCACCGCCTTCACCCGCGCAACCATCTCCCGGGGACTGAACGGCTTCGTGATGTAGTCGTCGGAGCCCATCTCGAGGCCGATGACCCGATCGACTTCCGCCGCCCGCGCGGTGAGCATGATGATGGGGATGGCGTGCGTCGACTCCGTGCTGCGGAGTCGCCGGCACACCTCGAGGCCGTCCGTGCCGGGGAGCATGATGTCGAGCATCACCAGCGCCGGCCGCTCGACGGCCACCTGGGCGAGAGCGCTCTCACCGGTATCGGCCTCCCGGACCGCGTAGCCCTCCTGCTCGAGATGGAAGCGAACGAGCTCACGGATGTCCTTCTCGTCCTCCACCACGAGGATCGTTCGTTTGACTGCCACGGATATTCTTACCCGGACCCTACCGGCGTGCTGTGACGCTCGCGTTACTGGGGCATGAACTTCGACCGCGGATCGGGCGCGCGCTCTCGAGCGTGTCCTACCCATCGGGCAAGAATCGAGCAAGCTGCCGCCGCGCACCCGCAAGTTGGCGGGATGCCTTGACTCCCGACGCACCGTTGGGGAATGAGGGGACCCATGCCACGGAGGGGTGAGGACGGGGACACCTCGGGCGAGGGAACCTCCTGGATCGTGCTTCGGCACACCCCGGCCGAGGGCCTGGGGCTGCTGGCCAACGCGCTGCGCGACTACGGCGTACACCACCGCTACCTCGACGTGCCACGCGGGGACGCGCTGCCGAAGGACATCCGGACCGTCGGCGGCGTGATCGTCCTGGGCGGCCCCATGGCCGCCTACGAGGCCGACCAGCATCCGTTCCTGGAGACCGAGAGCCGCTTCGTCGAAAAGGCCATCGAGGCGGGCCGGCCGGTCCTGGGAGTGTGCCTCGGCGCGCAGCTCATCGCGCAGGTGCTCGGGGCACGGGTCTACGCCGGCGAGCGCCGCGAGGTCGGCTGGGCGCCCGTGCACCTCACCGAGGACGGACGGGACGACGCGCTCTTCGCGGGCCTCGGCGACTCCTTCACGGTCTTCCATCTGCACGGCGACACCTACGAGCTGCCGCCCGACGCCACCAACCTCGCGCGCTCCCCGATGTACGAGCAGCAGGCGTTCCGCTGGGGCGACACGGTCTACGGCTTCCAGTTCCACCTCGAGTTCACCGAGCCCATCATCCAGCGCCTGGCGAGTGAGCCGCAGTCGCAGCAATACATCGCCGAGGCGGGCGTCGATCCGAAACAGCTGCTCGCCGAGACGTCGCAGCGGCTCGCCGGCCTGGCCGAAGTCGCGCAGGACGTGTTCGGACGCTACTTCCAGCAGTGCGGGCTGTGATGCGCAGGTAGACCCTGCCGCACGCGGTGAGCTAGAAGCGGCGCGTGAGCGCGTCGGAGCCGATCGTCATCACCGGGTCGAGCCCGCTCGTGCTGGTGGCACCGCACGGTGGCCAGCGCGATTACGACCGCCGGCCGTGGGGCAGCGCACCGCTCAAGGTGAACGACCTCCACACCGCGTCGCTGACGGAAGAGCTGGCGGCGGCAACGGGCGCGGCGGCGGTGATCAACGCCCGGCTCGATCGCAACGACGTCGATCTGAACCGCGTGAGCGCGGCCCACGACCGCGCGCCCGCCTTTCTCGAGTGCGTCGGCGACGTGCTGTCGGCGGTCGTCGCGCGCCACGGGCGCGCGACCGTGCTCACGGTGCACGGCTGGAACGTGATCCAGCCGGCGGTCGATCTCGGTTTCGGCTGCGCGCACGGCGCTGCCGTGGACGCGAAGGCGGCCGTGTCGCCCGCGTTCGCCGCCGGCGCCGTCCCTGCCCTGGTGCAGGCGTGCGCCGCCCGCGGTATCGTCGCCACGGTGGGCGCGCGCTACCCGGCGCGCGGGCGCGAGAACCTGGTCCAGCTCTTCACGCCGCGCTACCGCGACGACCCGCGCCCCCTCGTGCGCCGGCTGGCGGCGCTGGGACACGCCGACGCGCTCCAGCTCGAGCTGGGTGTGCCACTGCGCTGGCCCGGGACATGGCGGTGGCGATTCGTGGAGGCCTGCGTCGAGGCGCTGCCGGCGCTGGTCGATGGGACGGGAACGGTCGCGCCCGCGGTGGCGGCCGGCGCCGCGGCGCCGCCGGCACCGATGCGCTGCACGCTGGAGGTCGCCGGGCGGGCCACGAGCGCGCTCGTCGCCCTGGACCAGGCGGGCGCCCGGCTGCTGCTCTTCCCGCCCGCGGGCGGCCTCGTACTGTTCACCGGCGAGCGCACGGGCGGCGAGGAGCGCGGACGTGTCGCCGGGCTGCGGATCGACGATGCCGCCGACGGCGGGCTTCGCATCCGCTTCGCAGGTCCCATGATGCGCTTCGCCGATACCACGCCGTTTCTCGATCTCGAGCGCGGCCTCGGCGGCGCGTCCGTCGTCGAGCACGCCGACGTGCAGATTGACTTCCATCCGGCACACGCCGGCGGGCACGGCAGCGACTTCGGCGTCGTGCGCGGCGACGCCGTGCTGGACGGGCATCGCCTCGACGTCGGCGGCCACGGGTACGCGAGCCCGGGCGCGCTCGGCGTCGTGTGGCCCCGCCTACGGATCGCCGTCGAGGTCGGCGGCGGGGCGCGGCTGGCGCTCACCGTCGGCCTGTCCGACGGGGCGGCGAGCGGGTTTCTCTGCCGGGAGGGACGTCACGAGGTCGTCACCGGGGCGGACGCTCGGCTGGGCCACAAGGACGACCCGCTCGAGGGGCTCTCGCTGGACGTCGCGCTGGCGGGCGGCGAGCGGCTCTCCCTCAGGCCGGAGGCGGTTCACCGCCTTCCCGTGGTCCGGGGTGGCGCTCCGGCCTCGCTGCGGCTGGTCTATGCGTCGTGCCGGCTCGCCGGTGTCGCGGGGCTAGCCGGCTGGTGTGAGATCGGCGGCGCCTGACCCGCGTGGGCAACGGCCGTGCAGGACCGCCATGGTCGTGCAGCCCCGCGCCCGGGGCCACCGGCAACGTCTTGTATTTCAGGGACTTTGCCGGGCACCCACATTGCTCGTACGTTCCCCCGTCGTGACCCGCCGCGCCCTGTCCGCAGCCTGCCCGCTGGCCTTCGTGATCGCCCTCGCTCCGATCCACCCCGCCGGGGCTGCGTCCAAGATTACGATTGCCGCCCTCGGTGATGCCGCGCCGGGCGGCGGCGTGTTCGCGGGTCCGCCGTTCGTGAGCGAGCCGTCCGCAGCCGGCAGCGGGTGGATCGCGTTCCGCGGCCTGGTGAGCGGCAGCACCACGGAGCAGATCGTCGCCCAGAACCAGCTGACCCGCGAGAAAAACCTGGTGGCGAGCGTCGGTCAGACCGTCGATGCGAAGATCGGCAGCTTCAGCCAGTTCCTGGGCCGGCCCACGGTCAACGCGCGTGGCGACGTGGCGTTCGTGGCCGAGATCAAACCGCCTGACGCCGCACCCAAGCCAGACCCGACCAAGCCGCTGCCTCCGACGCCGGCCGGGGTGTTCCTCTGGAGCCAGGGAAATCTGTCGGTCGTCGCGGCGCCGGGGCTCAATTTCGGTGCGGGCCTCGGCATCCTGGACCTGACGACGCCCCTCAACCTGGCGACACAGGAGAGCGGGATCGACATCGCCGAGCGAACGCCGGCGCTCAACGACGCCGGTGACGTCGCGTTCGTCGCGGCGACGCTGGACGGCACCACCCAGCGCGGCGCGATCTTTCTCCGGCGCGCGGCACAGTCTCTGACGCCGGTCTTGACGCTCGGCTCCCCCTACGAGCGCGGCACGTTCCAGGTCCTGGGGCCCCCGGCCATGAACAACGCGGGGACGCTCGCTTTCCACGGGCTGGTGGACGGAGCGACCAGCCTCGACGGGGTCTTCAAGCTCGAGGGCGGGACGCTCTCCTTGCTCATTCGGGACGGCGACCTCCCGGACCAGCTGCCTGCCTCGTTCACCATCGACCCCGTCTTCGAGTTCGGCGACTTCGTCGCACTGAACGACGCCGGCGACGTCGTCTGCACTGGCGGCCCGCTCTTCGACAATTCCGAGAATGCCAGCCTGGCCGGCGATGGCAGCCCCGGCGCCATCCTGATCCGACCGGGCGCGCGGCCCCTCGTGGTTGGTTTTCCCGGCCAGGAGGTGGAGCTGTTCACGGCGCGCCAGGGGCGCATCTTCCAGCTGACGCTCGGGCCGGAGGAAGGGGCGCGCACGGCCTCGCCGGCCCTGACTCCCGATGGCAAGGTGATCTTCTTCGCGACGGTGAACGGCGGCAGCAGCCAGGCGATCTTCCGCGTCGACCCGGTGACGCAATCGGTGTTCCCGCTCGTGCGGCTCGGCGGCAACACTGCCGATCCCGCGCCGGACGGCAGCTACCTGAGCGCATCCTCGTCGCCCGCCGTCGACGCGGCCGGCAACCTCGTCTTCACCGCCCGGCTCCAGGGCGGAACGACCAGCCAGGCGCTGGTGTGGCAACCCGCAGCGGGGGTCGCGGAGGCGATCGAGATCGGCGACGCGGTTCCCGATCCGGGCCGGGGATACTTCGCCGGACCGGCGTTGTTCCCGCCGCTGCTGAATGACGCCGGAGACGTCGTCTTCAAGAGCCACATGGCGGCCGGGCCATCCGCCCTCGGCATCTTCCGCTTCCGCGACGGGTCCTTGACACCGGTGGTGCGGGTGCGAGATCCCGCGCCGCTCGACGACGCCCCGCCGTTCACGAATCTGGTCGGCGATCCCAGCCTGAACAGCAAGGGCGACGTCGCCTTCGCCGCGACCGTCGCGGCTCGGGGTCGCGGCATCTTCGTCACGAGCGGTGAGACGGTGCGCGCGGTGGCGATGCCGTTCGACGAGCTCCCGGATCCGCAGCGGGAGAGGGCGTTCATCAGGACGATCGCCTCCAACCCGTCGCTCAGCGACTCCGGTGCCGTGGTGTTCCGTGGCACGGTCCAGTTCCCGAACCTGCTCGGACCATTCGTCTCCGATGAGCGGCAGAACTGTGTCTTCCTGGCCGACGACTCCGGCGTACGCATCATCGCCGCACCGGGCGACGACTCGGGTGCGGGCGGCCTGCCGTTCATGAGCTTCCGCGACCCGGTCATCCGCGGGCAGTCGGTCCTCTTCCGAGCGTCCATCGGCAACAGCCTCCAGGAGGGCCTCTTCCGGCGCGACGACGACCAGCGCGTGCGGCCGATCGTGGTCCAGGGTCAGGACCTCGGGGGCGGCATGATCGTCAACACGGTGCAGGGCAAGGGGCTGCTCGACGACGCGGGCGACGTCTTCTTCAACGTCAGGGTCGACCTACCGAACGACCGGAGCGGCGCCGTCCTCATGGAGAGCACGGCCGCAGGTCTCGAGCCGATGGTGCAGACGGCGACGCCCGGACCCGAGGGCGGGCGCATCCGCAGCCTGGGGCGTCTCAGCGTGAGCAGCGACGGGGACGTGGCGCTCCGTCTCGGATTCGAACCGTTCACCGGCGGCGTCCCGGGCGTGTTCGTCGTTCGCCCCGGCGGCCCCCAGACCTACCTCCGCGTGGGCGAAGGCGCGGCGGCTGGCATGAACGGGCGCATCACGAGCCTCAACCAGAACGTCTCGCTCAACCGGGACGACCGGGTGGCGTTTCTCGCCGGGGTGAGCGATTCCAAGGTGCGCAGCGGCATCTTCCTGGCCGCACCGAACAGGCTGCGGGTCGAGCGGCTGGCGTTCCGGCGGGGACCCGGGTTCCTTTCGGCGAACGCCAGCTCGCAGCCACGTGACCGGGTGAGGTTCTCGGCCATGCTCGAGCCGGGCGACCTGCCGACGCCCCCCGCGCGGGACGCTGGCGAGCCACCGCGTGCTCGTCGCAAGCTGGTGACGGTCGCGGTCGCCGACAGCGTGGGCCCGCTCTGGTCCGGCGTCGTGTCGTCCGGGGACACGCTGCTGCGTGGCCGTACGCTGCGCAAGAAGCGCAGCGCCGACACCCGGATCGGCGCGTTGCGCGTGCAGTTCAAGGGGAATGGTGCGATTCGCATCGCCGCCCGCTCGCTGCCGTTCGACCTGTCGTTCAACGCCCTCGGCACGCTGGGACGGCGCTCCGACGAGACGGGCGCCGCGATCCTCGTGCCGCCGTTCTTCGTCCGCGTCGACGTCGGCGAGGACGGCGGGTCCGCCAGGGTCGAGTGCGGCACGCCGCCGCCGGCCCGGCGCTTCCGCTGCAGCTGACCGCCGCCGGCCGCGGCGATTCGTGGGTCAGCCCGCGATCGCGGCTGGTCGCTTGAACGCCGTCCAGCCGCGGTCGCAGGCCAGGACGGCGCCGGTGAGGCTCGAGGCATCGTCCGAGGCGAGGAAGACCGCGAGCGCCGCGATCTCCTCCGGCGACTGCAGCCCCGTGGCGTGATCCTTCTCGAACGCATCACGGAACGTGTCGCTGCCGAAGATGAGCGCGTTCATCGGCGTGTCCACGTAGCCGGGGCAGATGGCGTTCACGCGAATGCCGAACTGACCGCAGCCGGGCGCGAGCGACTTCGTCAGTCCTGCGACACCGGCCTTGGACGCCGCGTAGGCGTCCACCATGCCGAGCGGCAGGAGCGCCATCGACGACGCGGTGTTCACGATGGCCGCGCCGGGGCGGCCGGCGAGGTGCGGGATGGCGTGCTTGCAGCAGAGGAACACGCTGGTGAGGTTCACGCGGATCACCCAGTCCCAGTCGTCCTCGGCGATGTATGGCGTGAAGCCGTCGCGACCGACCGGAGCGATGCCGGCGTTGTTGTAGAGGACATCGATCCCACCCAACAGGCGTACCGTCTCGTCGATCAGGTGCTTCGCCTGCGCGCGGTCGCCGGCGTCGGCCGGGACGCCGATCGCCTCGCCGCCCGTGGCACGGATCGCGGCGACGGTGGCCTCGGTCGAGCCCGGATCGAGGTCGCTCACGACGACCCGTGCACCCTCGCGCGCGAAGGCGAGTGCGCCGGCGCGGCCGAGGCCAGAGCCGGCGCCGGTGATGACGGCGATGCGATCCTTGAGGCGCATGAGACGGCGTATAGCACGTCGCTCTGGGGCGCAGGACAGCTGCGGCGCCCCGTTTCCCGATGCGACGAAGCGATCGGATGGGATCGACTCGCGGTCGCGCGAGAATCAGCCGCAGAACTCGAGGCAGTCCGAGAAGTCGACGCCGCACTTGTCCTGCGCGGGCTGCACCGCCAACGCGCACGTCTACCTTACAGCCACCCCGCCCGCCGGAGCCGCCAGTACACCAGCCCCATCACCCCCAGGATCACGGCGAGGGCCAGGGGGTAGCCCCCGCGGCTGTGCAGCTCGGGCATGTACTCGAAGTTCATCCCCCAGATGCCCGCCAGGAGGGTCGGCACCGCGATGATCCCCGCCCAGCCGGCGAGCTGCTTCATGATCTCGTTCTGGCGAATCGAGACGAGCGCCAGGTTGGCCTCGAGCGCGCTCGACAGCAGCTCGCGCAGGCCGTCCACGGAATCATTGATGCGGACCACGTGGTCGTACACGTCGCGGAAGTACGGCCGCACCTCGTCGGGGATGAGCCCGTGGCCGTCCCAGCGCGTCAGCCGGTTGCACACCTCGACCAGCGGCGACACCGCGCGCTTGATCTGGATGAGCCGGCGCTTGAGCTCGTAGATGCGTTGCGCCACGTCGCGCTGCGGGCGCGCGCCGCCGAAGATGCCTTCCTCGAGCTTCCCCACCCGGTCCTCGATGGACGCGATGACCGCGAAGTAGTGGTCCACCACGAAGTCCATGATGGCGTAGAGGACGAACCCGGGCCCCATTGCCAGGTGCCCCGGCGTGGACTCACAGCGGCCCCGGACCGGCACGTAGGAAGCGGTGGCGCCGTGACGGATCGACACCACGTAGTGCGGACCCACGAACACGTGGGTCTCGCCCCGCTCGATGTTCTTCTGGTCCGGCTCCCAGCGCACCGTGCGCAGCACGACGAACAGCCCGTCGCCGTACTCCTCGAGCTTCGGGCGCTGGTGCGCGCGGTGCGCGTCCTCCACCGCCAGGTCGTGCAATCCCAGCTCGGCCTGCACGAGCCGCATCTCCTCCTCGCTGGGCTCGAGGAGGCCGATCCAGACGAAGTGGCCGTCGCGCGCCGCCCACTCCCCGACCTGCTCGAGCGCGATGTCGGCGACCCGGCAGCCGTTGGAGTAGGCGGCGCAGTTGACGATCATCCCGCGATCAATCCGACCATCCTGGGCGGCGCGTCAGCCGGCGCACGCGGTGAGGCAGTCGCCGAACACCTCGTTGCAGCGCTGCTTCGCGGGCCCCGCGGTCCCCGCGCACTGTTGCTTGCACTCGACCGCCTTCCGCTTGGCCGTGTCCTGACAGCCCCGGACGTCCGGCTGCCCCTTGCAGGCTTGCAGCGCCACCTTCTGGTCGGCGCCGCAGGCGATCCGACAGCCCTCCTGATTCCCCTGCGGCCCGCTGAGACAGCGCTCGTGGTCGCCGAGGCAGTTCCGGACGCAGGTGTTGCCGGCGCCGAAGCAGCTCTGGAGATCGCCGTCGAAGGTCCGGTTGCAGCGCTCGGTGGCGTCGCGCTCGCACGCGTTGCGGGCGGTGCGCGCGTTCTTGAGACACGTCGCGCGCGCGGTGTCGGCGGCACCGCCCTCGCCGCGCAGCGCGAGCGCCGCGGCGAGCGCGACGGGGAGCGCAACGAGGACGGCGCGACGACGGGTCACGGACCCTAGGACTTGGTCATCGACCAGTCGACCTTGGTGTCTTCCTTGGGCTTGATCGTGACCTTCTCGGTCTTCTTGCCCAGCTCGCCCTGCCAGATCTCCACCTCGTAGTCGCCGGGCGGGATATCGGTGATCTTGAACGTCCCGGCCTCGTCGGTGACGGCGTAGTAGGGCTGGTCCATCGAGAGCCAGTAGGCGTGCATCCACGGGTGTGCGTCGCACTTCACGGCGATCGGCCACTCGGGCTTTTCCACCTTCCAGTCGATCTTCTTCTGGAACTTCGGCTGCGCGCGGTTGGCCTCGGGGTTCTCCTTGCCCATGACGTGCACGTTGTGCAGCACGCCGTCGGAGTTGAGGACCGCGATGGTGCTTCCCGCCGGGAAGGCGAGCACGTGCGGCGCGTACTCGCAGCCCTTCTGGTCGAAGGTGACCGGTTCCGCGGGCACCTGGAGCGCCTTCCCCTTCGCCGCTTTCACCACGACGGCGACGTCCTTGATGCCGCCACCCGAGCCGACGATGAGCTTCGGGTCGGTCTTCTCCTTGCTGTCCTTGCCGCAGACCTCGACGTCCTTCGTCACCTCGATCTTGGCGGGCGTCGGCGGCGTGCCGGCGTACTTGACGGTGCCGCTGAGCGAGCCGCCGTCGGTCACGGTGATGGCCTCGTAGGCCCTCGCCTGCGGCGCGGCGTTCACCAGCGCGGCGAGCCCGATCGCGGCGGCCAGGGTGCTGCTCTTCATCGTGCGTCCCTCCCTCTCTCTGTATGGGTCGATGTCACGGGGTGGCGGTGCCGGCGTCCGGCACCGCGGCCGCCGTCTGCGCCGGCGGCGGCTGGGCCTGCGGCAGGCCGAGCGAGATGACGTAGTCGCGCAGCGCCAGGATCTGCTCGTCGTCGTTGCCGCCGAGGATGTCGGGCGGCCCGTCGGGGGCGTTGGGGTCGGCGTAGAACGTCGGCATCTTCGTCCCGGGCATCAACTTCTGGGGGTCCTGCAGCCACTTGACGATCCAGTCGGGATAGAGCCGATGGGCCGCCATGGCGAGGTTCGGCGCCCAGCTGTCGGGCGACCCTTCGGGATTCTGCGACCCGTGCACGTGGCAGGAGAAGCACGAGAGGTAGTCCTTCGACGCCAGGATCTCGCCGGCCTGCACGTAGTCGGGGCGGAGCATCGCTTTCTCGACATGGACGAAGGGCACCTCGACGTGGTCGAGCGAGCCGAAGTAGCGGACTGCCGTCGCGCCATCCTGATCGTCGAACGGGAACGTGGGCATGCGCACCGTGAGCCAGGGCCGGATGGTGACGGGCGCGCGGAGGAAGTTGTAGAGCCAGTCCTGCTGCACCTTCTGCCCTTCGCCCAGGAGGTTGGGCGGCGCCTGGGCGAGGTTGTCCTCGTAGAGCCGGCGGATGTCGCCGCCGCTCCCTTCGATGATGTGGCAGCCGGTGCAGTTGTAGCGCGCCACGAGTCGCCGCCCCGCGACGATCTCGTTCGTCCCGTGGGGCTTGTAGACGTACGACGTCGGGATCTTCTTCTCCGTGCGGCTGGCGAGGAACACGCGCAGCGCGTAGATGTCCTCGTCGGCGAGGTCGAACTGCGGCATCAGCTGCTCGATCCACTCCGTGGCGTAGCCACGCGGCTCCTTCAGCTTGTGGAAGGTGAAGACGTCCCAGTTCTCCTCGAGATCGGTGCGGTCGCCGAAGAAGAGCTCCTCCTTCGACTTCGACCCATACGTCGACAGCTCGGCGCCGATGCGCGACTCCGTCTCCATGCCCGGGATGTCGTGGCAGCCCGGGCAGCCGTACTTGCGCACGAGCTTCTCGCCGTCGGCGACGTTGGTGGGGTCGGCGAGCCGCGCGTCGAGGCCGTCGGGGAGGGGCGCCCGTTCGCCGAGCGTCAGCAGGTAGGTGGTGATGGCCCGCGCCTCGTCGTCGGACAAGCGCAGGCTGGGCATGCGCGCGACGTCGGAGTAGCCGTGCGGATTCTTGATCCAGTGGTACATCCAGCGCGCGTCCGTCTTGGCCGCGATCTGCGACAGGTTCGGCGCGATGTCCTTGTTGGCGCCGAGCTGCCCGGCCACCTCGTCCGGCGCCAGCGCGTGACAGGCTCGGCAGCCGACGCTGTCCATCAGTGCGCGCCCCTGCTGGGCCAGGTCGTCGTTGGCCGCGATGCCGGGGTCGGGGTGCGCGTCGAGCCACTGCGTGCTCGGGTCCTTCGTCGTCGCGAGGAGGTAGGCGGTGATCTTCTCCGCCTGCTCGGGCGTGAACATGAAGTTCGGCATGCGGGTCCGCGGCCGCACTGCGTGCGGGTTGGTGATCCAGCGCACCATCCAGCCGTGATCCGCCTTGGCGCCGATGCGGCGCA
>JBKPDC010000064.1:0-3591 GCA_046727715.1 Thermodesulfobacteriota bacterium | reverse complement strand
CCCCCTCGTGGTCCACCCGGGATGGCGTACCGACCTCGAGACGGCCGTGGCGGTGGTGACGGCCGCCACCCGCGACGCACGCACGCCGGAACCGCTCCGCCTCGCCCGGCGCGCCGCCCGCGAGGCCCGCGCCGCCTGCGGTGAGCCTGCCAGCGGCGCCGCGGCCCGGGATCGGACCGCGACCACCACGTGACGTCGGAGGAGCTGCGCGATGGACCTCTACCTCGTCCAGCATGGCGCCGCCACGAGCGAGTCGGAGAACCCCGCGCGTCCGCTGACCGACGAGGGTCGGCGGACGATCGAGCAGGTGGCCGAGTTTCTCGCCGCGCGGGGCGTACGGGTCGACCGCGTCGAGCACAGCGACAAGCTGCGGGCCCAGCAGACGGCGGAGATTCTCGCCGCGCGGCTGCGTCCGGCCGAAGGCCGCGTGCAGGTCGCCGGCCTCGCCCCGAACGACGACGTGGCGCCCACGCACGCCCGGCTGGGAGAGGAGCGCCGATCCCTCATGCTGGTCGGTCACCTTCCGCACCTGAGCCGGCTGGTCTCTCGCCTCCTCGGCATCGACGAGGACCGGACCACCGTCCAGTTTCGGATGGGTGGAGTGGTGCGTCTCGAGCGCGACGCGTCGGGCGCGTGGGTGGTGCGGTGGGTGCTGCCGTCGGATCTGATCGAGCTTGCCAGGTAACGCCCTGAACGCCGCTCAGCTCTACTCGATCGGGACGCTCCGGCCCCGCGCCGGCTTCGGCGGCGCCGGCATGGTCACCTCGAGGACGCCGTCCTTGAAGACCGCCTTCGCGCTTCCGGGATCGATGCCCTCGGGCAGCGGAACCTGCCGGAAGAAGCTGCCGTAGCTCCGCTCGCTGCGGAAGAAGCCCTTCCGCCTCTCCTCGCGCTCGTGCCGGCGCTCGCCCTGGATGGTGAGCGCGTCCTCGCGGACCTCCACCCGCACGTCCTTCTTCGTAAGCCCCGGTAGCTCGGCGCGAACGACGAGTTGGCCGCCGCGTTCGGACACCTCGACCGGGGGCGCCCAGGCGGCGTCCATCTTCGGGAAGTCGAGGCGCGGGAAGAGCGAGGTGCGGAAGTCGTCGAAGAGCCGGTCCATCTCTTCCGCGAAGCGGCGCATCATGCCGAACGAGCTCGCGAGCGTCGCCGGCGCGGGCGGCCGCGGGACGAGCGTCCTCCCCCCGGGCTCCGACCGAGCGGGCGCCGTCCGGGGCTCCGCTGCCTTCCGCGACTCGGGCGCCGTCCGGGGCTCCTTCTTCCGCACCGGTACCTGCGCCGTGCTGCGCGTCTTCGCCACGAGCCGCTGTCTATCACGCAGCGACCAGGCTGCGAAGACAGGTTCCGCCACCGCGCCGCCGCGGCAGCGCCCGCGCACCGGCGCGACCCCCCGGTATCACCCCAGCACCTCGCCCAGCGCCCCCAGGAACCGCTCGAAGTCCGCACGGCGCAGCGCCCCCATGTTCGCCACCCGGAACGCCTCCCGGGCGAACCAGCCCTGCCCCTCGTAGATCACGAAGCCACGCGCCTTGAGCGCATCGTGCAGCTCGGCGTACGTGCGGCCGGCGGGGAAGCGCAGCGACGTGATGGTGTTCGAGCGCCGCGCCGGCGGCAGCACGCACTCGAGCCCCAGGCGCGCGAATCCCTCGCGCAGCAGGGCCGCCGCCGCCGCATACCGCGTGATGCGACCGGGAACCGTCTCCTCGAGCAGCTCCGCCAGCGCTTCGTCGAGCGCGTAGGCCACCTGCACCGCGGGCGTGAACGGCATCGGGTGCCGCACGTAGGTGGCGAGCGACAGGTAGAGCGAACGGCGCGGGTAGGTCGCGAGCCGCGCCAGCACCTCGTCGCGCACGAGCACGAACGCGATCCCGGGGAACGCCTGGATGCACTTGCCGCCGGTGCCGACGACGAGGTCGCAGTCGTCGCTGTCGAGCGCGTCGCCGGCGAGGCCGCTGACGGCGTCGACCAGCACGAGCTTGCCGCACGCGCGAGCGCGGCGCGCGATCTCGGCGACCGGGTTCCGGAGCCCCGTCGTGGTCTCGTGGTGCACGACGGCGACGGCCTCGACGTCGGGCGCCTCGAGCGCTCCCTCGATCGCATCGAGGTCGGGCGGCGACGTCCACGGCGATTCGACGACGGTGTGGGCCACCCGGGCCGCCGCCGCCATGGCGGCGATGCGCTCGCCGTAGACGCCGTTCGACACCACCACGAGGCGGCCACGCTCCGAGCACACGCTCGTCACCGCCGCCTCGACCGCCGCCGTTCCCGACCCGGTGAGCAGCACGGCGGCGAACCCGCCGCGCAGCGCGAATGCCCGAAGCAGCCGCGCCCGGATGCGCGCGAGCAGCTCGGCACATTCGGGCTCCCGGTGGCAGAGGTCGCCGCGCCCGAGCGCTGCGGTGACGCGCGGCGAGACGTTCACCGGCCCGGGATTGAGCAGGATCATGACCGAGCGCTACGTACCATCGCCCTCGCACGCACGCCACCCGCGCCGTGCCAGCGCTCCAGCCCGCGCGCCAGGCGCTCGACGCCGGCCGGGATCTCGCGCTCGGGCACGCCGGCGAATCCCAGGTGCAGTCCGCGGTGTCCTGCGGTCCCGAGGTGGTACATCGACAGCGGCGGCGCGACCACGCCCTCGGCGTCCGCCGCCCGCGCGGCGGCCACGTCGTCTGCACCGGCCGGCAACATCGCCGCCACCTGCATGCCGCCCTCGCGCGGCTCCACGGCGAGCACGCCGCCGAGCCGCCGTCGCAGCGCGCCCACCAGCAGGTCCTGGCGCGCGGCGTAGAGCGACCGCATGCGACGCACGTGCGCGGCGAAGTGTCCCTCCGCGAGGAAGTCGGCGAGCGCCGCCTGGACGTCGCCCGCCACCTGGTGCCCGGTGAGGCGCACCGCCGCCGTGAAGGCGTCGACCAGCGTCGCGGGCACGACCAGGTAGCCGGCGCGCAGCGCGGGGAACATCGTCTTGCTGAACGTGCCCACGTAGACGACGCGGCCGGCGGCGTCGAGGCCCTGCATGGCGGCGACCGGACGTCCGGCGTAGCGATACTCGCTGTCGAAGTCGTCCTCCAGCACCCAGGCGCCGGCCTCCGCTGCCCAGGCGAGCAAGCGGAGCCGTTTAGCTAGGCTCATCGTCATGCCGAGGGGGAACTGGTGCGAGGGCGTCACGTAGACGAGCCGCGCCGCGGGCGACGCACGCGCACCCACGTCGACATCGAGCCCGTCCGCGTCGATCGGTACCGGCACAGGCGACGCACCGGCGGCGAGCAACGCCCCGCGCGCTCCCAGGTACCCGGGTTCCTCGATCCACGCTGGATCACCGGGGTCGAGGAGCAGGCGGCACGAGAGGTCGAGGCCCGCCTGCGCACCGGCGACGACGATCACCTGGTCCGGCGTGCACGTGACGCCGCGCGCCGCGCCGAAGCACGACGCGATCGCGTCGCGCAGGATCGGCAGGCCCGCCGGGTGGCCGTAGCCGAGGGTGGCGCGCGGGCTCCGCCGGGCGCGCCGTGCGAGGAGCCTGGCCCACAGATCGCGCGGGAACTCGTCCAGGGCGGGGAGGCCGGGCTGGAACGCGCGGCGCTGCGGATC
>JBKPDC010000063.1:0-11236 GCA_046727715.1 Thermodesulfobacteriota bacterium | reverse complement strand
GCGGGCATCGGGCTCGCCGAGGTGGCCGAGAGCGTCGGGCTGGGCAAGTCGTCGCTCTTCCACCACTTTCCCAGCAAGGCGGAGCTGTACGCCGCGGTGGTGGCGCGCATCCTGGCGCGCATCGAGGAGCGTCTGATGCGGTCGCTCGCGGCTGGCGGCACGCCCGTCGAGCGCCTCGATCGCTGGATCGACGTGCTGGTCGACCACCTGGCCGAGCACCGCACGTATGCTCGCCTGCTCCTGCGCTCGCTGTTCGAGGACGACGAGCTCACCGGCGAGCTGCCCGAGGAGCGCGAGGCGAACGAGACCACCCGCCGCATCGCCGCCGCGGGCGCGGCGTTGCTCAAGGAAGGCATCGAGGCCGGCGCGTTCCGGCCGGTGAGCATCGGACACACGCTGCAGACGCTGATCGGCGCCATCGTGTACCATTTCGCGTCGGGCGAGTTCGGCGACGAGATGATCGGGCGGCCGCTGTTCGCGGCCTCCGAGGTGCGCCGCCGCAAAGACGAGGTGAAGGCCCTGCTCCACCGTGGCCTCGCTGGGGAGACCCGTTGATGGAGATCATTCTCGAGAGCAACCGGCGGAAGATCGGCGACTTCGAGGTCGTCGAGTTCGTGGACGAGGCGCAGGTCGAGTCGTTGCGCACGAGGCTCGACGTCGACGTCCCGCTCGAGCTGCACTGGACGTGGGAGTACGGCAGTGAGGTCGAGGAGCTGCGTGCGCTCTACGAGCGCGGCAAGAAGGGCCAGTGGAACGCGGAGGAGGACCTCGACTGGTCCACGCCCCTGCCCCGTGGCGAGTGGTTCATGCCGCAGATCGGCGCCTCGCTGCTCTCGAGCCTGCTCACCGACATGGGCGCCGACGAGGCGACCTGCCGCGAGGCGGCGTGGGACGAGTTCTCGCATCTGATCTCGCAGCTGCTGCACGGCGAGCAGGCGGCACTGCAGCTCTGCGGCCAGCTGGTCAACTGCTGCCCGACCATGGACCAGAAGTGGTACGCGGGCTCCCAGGTGATCGACGAGGTGCGCCACGTCGAGGTGTTCTCCAAGTTCCTGCAGCGCAAGATGGGCGTCGTCCATCCCATCGAGCCCACCCTCAAGGTGCTCCTCGACAAGCTGCTGGCGGCGCCCAGTTGGCAGACCAAGTGCCTCGGCATGCAGACGCTGTTCGAGGGCATGGCGGTCGGCATCATGGACCTGGTCCAGCGGACGAACACGAATCCGCTCATCAAGGAGATCATTCACCGCGTGCATCAGGACGAGGCGCGGCACGCGGCATTCGGCATCCTCACGATGCGGCGGCTGGTGAAGGAATCCGATCCCGAGACGCGGATCGAGCTCGAGGACTTCGCCTTCAACATCCTGGAGACGCTCAACGCCAATCAGCAGCTCGACATGCTGCACACGCTCGCGCCCAAGTACGGCCTCGATCCCGAGGCAGTGGTGCAGGCCACGCACAACTGGGAGGAGTGGTCGTTCGTGAACAGCGAGCCGTACATGCACACGGTGATGCCGAACCTGATGCGCCTCGGCCTCGTGACCGAGCGTACGGAGCACAAGTACCGCGAGCGCGGCATCCTCTTCGGCGATCACCTCGCCCCGGCGCGCTCGGCGCTTCCCGGGGTGTGATCCCGCGGCGGCACGCGGCTCGGGTTCACGGTCGCCGGGGGGTTCCCGGCGACGCCTTGATTCGAAGTGCACTCGGCGCGACCCTTCCAGCCGAAGGGAGCGACGTCCATGCAAACACGTCTCGTGGCCCTGGTGCTCGGTGCGCTCGCCGTCGGCGCGCCCGTCGCCCGAGGCGCTCCGTGCGTGACGGCGTGCAAGGACGAGATCCGGAGCTGTGCGAACGAGACCTGCCAGGGCCTGAAGCCCGCGGCCCGGGTGCGGTGCAAGCGCAGGGAGTGCAGGAAGCCGATCGTCAAGGCGTGTCTCGGCGACCTCAGCGTCTGCGGGGCCACCAGGGCTCGACCAAAGCCCCCGACCGTGTCGCCGCCCCCGATGCCCTACCCGTACTGATCGCGTTCACGCGTCACGGAAGTCCGCCGGCCGCTTCTGGAGGAAGGCGAGCACGCCTTCCCGGAAGTCGCCGCCCTGCGCGGCGAGAATCTGGTTGCGGTCCTCCATCGCCACCACCTCCTCGAGGCTTCCGGCATCGAGGCTGAGCTTCAGGCACTCCTTCGTCAGCCGGAGCCCGAGCGGCGAGTTGCGGAGCATGTCCTGCGCCAGCGCGCGCGCCGCGTCCTCGAGCTGTGCGTCGGGCACCACCCGCGACACCAGCCCCGTCCGCTCGGCGCGGGGGGCATCGATGAAGTTGCCCGTCAGCAGCAGCTCCGCGGCCACCGATGCACCCACGATGCGGGGCAGGAAGTAGCTGACGCCGACGTCGCATGCGCTGAGTCCCAGGCGGATGAACGCCGCGTTCATGCGCGCCGACTCCCCGGCCACGCGCACGTCGGCCGCCAGCGCGAGCGCGAAGCCGCCGCCGCAGGCGGCACCGTGGACCGCGGCGATGATGGGCTGCGGCGCGCGCCGCATCAGGAGCACCAGCTCGCTGATGGTGCGCTGTGCGCGCAGCCCCGCGGCGACGGAACGCGTGGCGGGATCGCTCTCTCCGGGGCGCTCCCTCAGATCGAGGCCGGCGCAGAAGGCGCGCCCGGCCCCGCGCAGGACGAGCACGCGGGTCTCGACGTCGTCCGGGAGGTCCCAGAGGAACTGCCGCAGGTCGCGGACCAGCGCGGTGCTCATGGCATTGAGCGCCTCGGGTCGGTTGAGCGTGAGCCAGGTGAGGTGCCCCTCGCGATGCACCGTGAGCGTCTCGTACATGCCGCCCTCGTCCGATGCGCGTCGGTTCCTGTCAAGCGCGCAGCGCGAGCCACCACGACGCCAGGACCGCCGCCAGCGCGACGGCGGCGAGCACGCGCTGCACGCCGCGCCCGGGCACCGCGGGTAGCGTCCAGCCGCACACGGCACCCAGCCCGACGCCGATCGCGAAGCCGCACAGGTGGGCGCCCAGGTCGGCGTGCGGGTCGGCGCCGAGCATGCCGAGCAGCGCGAGCCCCGCGGCGAGCGGTAGCCAGGCGCGCCGCCGACCCCGCGCCGCCCTCCGTGTGCGCACGAACGCGAGGCCGCTCAGCAGCCCGACCGCGCCGAGCACGGCGGTGGAGGCGCCGACGGAGACGTGCGGGGGGCCATTCAGCGCCGCGTTGAGCAGGTTGCCGGCGGCGCCCGCGGTGACGATCAGCAGGGCGCCGAGTCCGCCACCCAGCGTGCGGCACACGGCGGTCGCGAGGAACGCTCCCGCGGTGGCGTTGGCGACGAGATGCGACAGGTCGGCATGCAGCGTGAGCGCCGTCACGGTGCGCCAGATCTCGCCCGAGAGAATCCGCTCGGCGTCCGCACCGCCGGCCCGGAATGCCGCCCCACCCTCTGCCCGCGAGCCCGTCGTCAGATACGCGACGACCAGGGCAGCAGCCATCACCAGCCCGGCGAGCTTGCCGCCGCCGTGGTCGGGCTCAGGCGCAGCTTCGGGCTCCTCGTCGAGCTCGACGTCGGGTTCCTCCTCGGGCGGTTCGGCGTCCCACGGCTCGTGGTCGTCGAACGGGTCGCGTTCCGGCGGGTCGATCAGAGCAGGCCCGCGAACCGTTCAGGACCAGCTGCCGAGGTTCGCCGCGGTGAGCGTGCCGCCGCACTGCGGGCAGGCCACCCGCTCGGCGATGCCCTCGATCATCTTGAGGGGGCCGTTGCAGTGGGCACAGCGACGATCGCGGCGGTCGGCGCGCGCATCCGACAGGTCGATCACGCGCACCTCCTTGCAGGCCTCGCAGAGGGCGAGCCCGCCCCAATAGCTCGCGCGCCCTGCCTTCCCCCACCCGACGGTGAGCTTGCCGGTGGTGTAGGTGCAGGTGGGGCAGCGGTACTCGACCAGGGATCCCATCTGTCCCGGTCGCTACAACCGACGTGCAGCAGCTGTCAATCGGGTCCGCCTCACGACGCCCGGGCACTCGCGCGTGGCGTGGGTCGCCGCTCCGAGTCGCGTGCCGGGACGTATTGGCTGTAGACCCACATAAGGAAGCGCTCGACCCCCTGGACGACGAACATCGTGCGCACGGATGGGAAGATCTCGAACGCGTGCTGGGCGCCAGGGATCTCCGCGTAGGCCACGCGGCCCGGGATTGCCTCGCGGAGCAGCGCGAAGAAGCGCCGCGCCTCCCCCACCGGGACCAGCGTGTCGTGGTCGCCGTGAATGATGAAGAACGGTGGCGCGTGCGTGCCGATGCGGCTCATCGGCGACGCCTGCTCGTACGCCTCGCGCGCTTCCTCGAGCGCCGCCTTCATCACGTGCCGTCGCAGCAGCTTCGCCAGGCCGCGGTGCGGCCAGAGGTTGTGACGGTCGGTGAAGTCGTAGACGCCGTAGAAGGCGACGCATGCGCGCACCGACGTGTCCACGTGCTCGAATCCCGGCTGATAGGCGGGGTCGTTCGCGGTGAGCGCGACGAGCGTCGCCAGATGGCCGCCCGCCGAGCCGCCGGTCACGACGACGAAGGCGGGATCGACCCCGTACGCGACGCCCTCCTCGCGGATCCACCGCAGCGCGTGCTTGAGATCGATCAGCGGCTCGGGGAACGTGGCGCGCGGGCTCAGCCGGTAGTCGGCGCTCACGCAGACCCACCCTCGCGAAGCGAGGTGGAGCATGAGCGGCAGGCCCTGCTCGTTCTTGCTGCCGATCACCCAGCCGCCGCCGTGGACCTGGAGCAACGTGGGGCAACCGCGGGGATGGTCGCGGTGGCGGTAGACGTCGAGGCGGAGGCCATGGCCCGGCCCCTCGCAGTACGCCAGATTGCGCACCCGCTCGACGTGGGGATGGCGCAGCGGAAACGGGATCGCGATGGCCCGCCAGTCGATCCCGTCGGTGAAGCGTTCGGCCGTTTCGGGCAAGATGCGCGCGCGATAGTCGGCGCCGAGGCCGAGCCGGAGGCCGCGCTCCACGGCATCGGCCGCCTCGCGCGCCTGGCCGTGGCAGCGCCACAGGGCCGCCCAGGTGGCGATCAGGATCGGCAGCGCGAACCAGCCGGGCCACGCCGAGAGCGCTCCGAACGCGACGAGGGCGGCAGCGATGAGCACCTGCGCGGCGATCTGGTGCAGCGCCAGCTCGGCCGTGAGCCAGCCCGAGAAGAAGCTGAACACGGCGAGCCACGAGGGTCGGTACCGCGGCTGGTACACGTTCCACGTCGAGACCGCGCCGGCGACCGCCACGAGGAGGAGGAGCCAGGACGTCACGGGCCCAGCTTGTAGGTCGTGGCGGCTGGGTCGCGCAACGGCTCTTGCGCGGCGGGGGCTCGGGATGCCACAGGGGCGCCAAGGAGGAGGCCATGCCGCGGACCGTCGCCCTGCTGCTCCCGCTGCTGTTGCTCGCCGCCGCCGGCCGCGTCGCGGCGGTCCCACGCGCCGACTGGACCCCGGGGACGTGGGCCTCCGAGAACACCCTGGATCTCACCACCGACCGACCCGACGAAGGCTCGTACACCTTCCCGGTGTGGCTCGTCGTCGTCGACGACCAGGTCTACGTGCGCCTCGGCGGCCGCGCGGCCGACCGAGTGCAGAAGAGCAAGAGCGCGCCGTACGTGGGCGTGTCGATTGCCGGTAAGCGCTTCGACCACGTGCGCTGCGAGCCGGCGCCCGACCAGGCGCCGCGCGTGGCGGCGGCGATCGGGAAGAAGTACACCAGCGACCTCTTGGTCCGGTACCTCCCCCACCCTCTCACGTGCCGGCTCGTGCCGGAGTGAGCCTGGTCGGCCCGGCGGGGCTGAGCGTAGAGACGACTGCAGTGGCCGCGACGACGTCGCGACTCGGTTCGACGTCGGGGCCTCACGGTCTTCGGAGGCAGCGCTCAGCTCGCTCACGCGGCTCCTGTGAGCGCCTCCAGCACCTGCGCCGGGTGCGCTTCGGCGTTGGCGACCTTGCGCCAGTGCTTCCTCACCTTGCCGTCGGGGCCGATCCAGACCGTGGAGCGGATCACGCCCACCGTCTTCTTGCCGTACATCGTCTTCTCGCCGTAGGCACCATACTCCTCCATGACCTTGCGATCGGGGTCGGAGAGCAGCGGGAACGGCAGCTTGTACTTGCTGCGGAACTTCTGGTGCGACGCCGCGCCGTCGGCCGAGACGCCCAGCACCACGGCGTTGGCCTTCTGGAGCGCCTTCCAGTCGTCGCGGAAGCCGCACGCCTCCTTGGTACAACCGGGCGTGTCGTCCTTGGGGTAGAAGTAGAGGATCACGTGCTTGCCGGCGTAGTCCTTGAGCGACACCGTCTTGCCGTCGGCGTCGGTGAGCGTGAACGCGGGAGCGGGTTTTCCTTCCTCGATGGCCATCGCGGTTCCTCCTCGGGTGGTGGCGGATTGTCGTCGTGGCGGCGGCGGAATCAAGCGCGAACCGATGCGAGCCAACGCCGATCGATGCGGTCCTTCAGCCAGAAGGCTGCGCGCCCGCGCCAGGCGAACGGACCCCACGTGGCGAGGCCTGTGCCGTCGCCCAGGTTCAAGATGAGCAATGCACGACGCTGCGGATGATAGTCGCGCAGGCCGCCGCCGTCGAGCGCGGCGGCGAGATTGTGCAGCAGCACCGGCGCCTGGCGAACCGCGTGCACGCCGATGCGAGGCAGCGCGCGGCCCGCGAACGCGATGCAGTCCCCGGCGCCGAACACGGCCGGATCGCCGCTCGCGCGCAGGGTCGACCCGGTGAGCACCGCGCCCGTCTCGTCGGTGGGCAGGCCACTTCGGCGCAGCAGCGGCGGCGGCGCGAGGCCGGTGGCGAGCACGAGGACGTCGAACGGCGACTCCGTCCCGCGCGCCGTGCGCACGTGGTCGGGCGCGACCGACGTGACCGCCTCACCGGTGCGGATGCGGATGCCCCGGCGTTCGAGCGCGCGTGCCGTCCCCCGCGCCGCCGCCGGGATGGCCGGCAGCACGTGGGCTGTCTCCGCCAGGAGCGTGATCCGGGCCGTCGCACCGCGCCGCACTGCCAGCTGTGCCATGGCCGCTGCAACCTCGCAGCCGCTGCTCCCTCCGCCGACGACGACCAGGTCCGGCCGCTCGCCGCGGCGCCAGCGCGCCTCGAGGTCGTGGCGCAGGCGGATCAGATTCGACAAGGGCTTCACCGGCACCGCATGCGCGGCCGCGCCAGGCAACGTGTCGGCCGGGACCTCGCTGCCGACGTCGAGGGAGAGCAGGTCGTAGTCGAGCGTCGCTCCGGAGGCGAGGCCGATCCGCTGGGCAGCCGGGTCGATCGCGGTCACCAGGTCGCGCACGAAACGCCCGCCGGCGCGGGCCGCGAGCGCGCCGACGTCGACGACGTCGAGCGCAGGCTCGTACTGGCCGGCGAGGACGCCCGTGGCGAGTCCCGAGTACCAGAAGTCGTCCGGAGCCACGACCACGACCTCGGCGCCGCGCCGGACCAGCTCCGCGGCGTGCCCGACGACGTGAAGGTGCGCGTGTCCGGCGCCCAGCAGCACCACTCGCCGCATCGCGCTCCACGTTGACACGAACCAGGGGCACCGCCATAGCGCCCCCATGACGGCGGTGCGGGCGGCGGGGCTGCGGCTCAGCTACGGCGCGCGCAGAGCGCTCGACGGGGTGAGCTTCGAGGTCGCGGCGGGCGAGATCGTCGGGCTGCTCGGTCCGAACGGCGCCGGCAAGACGACGACGCTGTCGGTGCTGGCGACGCTTCGGCGCCCCGATGCAGGCGACGCCGAGGTGGGCGGCGTGTCAACGCGCCGCGATCCGGCGCGCGTGCGCCGGCTGCTCGGCCTCGTGCCGCAATCGCTCGCCGTCTACCCCACGCTCACGGCGCGCGAGAACCTGCGCTGCTTCGCCGGCGTCCTGGGACTCGGCCGCCGGCGCGGCGCCGAAGCGGCCCGCTGCGCGCTCGACTCGGTGGGGCTCGCGGATCGCGCCAACGACGTGGTGGCGACGTTCTCCGGCGGCATGCAGCGACGCCTGAACCTCGCTTGCGCCCTCCTCCACCGGCCCGCCGTGCTCCTCCTCGACGAGCCCACCGTCGGCGTCGATCCGCAGTCGCGCGAGCGCATCCTCGACACGGTGCGCGCGCAGGCCACTGCCGGGACGGCGGTCCTCTACTCCACGCACCTGATGGACGAGGCCGAGCGCCTGTGTGACCAAGTGGTGCTCATCGATCACGGCCGCGTGGTGGCGGCGGGTTCGCCCGCCCAGTTGACCCGACAGGCCGACGGCGGCGTGCGACTCGTCCTGGTGACGCGCGATCCCTTGCCCGACGGCTGGCTCGCCGGGGTCCCGGGCGCCCGCGTCCTGGCCGCGGAACCCGTCGTCCCCGCGCGCGGGCATCGCCACGAGGTGGCCATCGACGCGTTGCCGCTGACCGCACGCGTCCTCGAGCGCGCCGGCGACGTCCTCGAGCTGCACGTCCACCGCCCGGATCTCCGGGACGTGTTCCTCCGCGTCACGGGCCGCGATCTGCGCGACTGATGCGGGCGTTCGTGGCGCTGCTGACGAAGGACCTGCGCCTGCTGTGGCGCGACCGCGTTGGCCTGATCTTTCTCAGCCTGGCGCCGCTCGCCGTGATCACCGTCGCAGGCCTCAGCCTCGCCAACCTCTACGGCGCCGATCCGACGGGGCAGACCGCCTACGAGCTGCCGCTCGCCGACGACGACGGGGGCGCGCTCGGCCGCGAGATCCGTGATCGCCTCGCCAGCGAGCGGGCGGTGCGGCTCCGTCCGGTCGAGAGCCCGGCGGAGGCCGAGCGGCTGGTGCGCGAGAAGCGGGCGGGGACTGCGCTGGTCATCCCGCACGGCACGCAGGCGGCGCTCGACGCGGGACGCCCGGCGTCGCTGGTCCTGTACACCGACGCCGTCAAGTACCTCGAGCGGCTCAACGTCCGCGTCCGCTTGCTCGAGCTGCGCGCCGCGCTCGCGTCCGAGCGCTCCGCGACCGCGCGCGCCGCTGCCGGCGGCGAGCGCGATCGGCTCGCCCGCGAGCTGGAACGGCTGCGCGACGAGGTAGCCGTCGCGAGGAACCGGCTCACCGCCGCCTGGCAGGATGCAGCGCGGGACCAGGAGCAGGCGGCACGCGCGGCGCAGGCGTCGATCACGCGACAGCTCAAGGCCGCGACCGACGCCTACGCCGACCGCGCGGACCGTGCCGCGCGCGAGCTACGCGACCAGCTCGCCGACGTGCGCGCCTATCTCGACACCGTGGCGGTGCGTCGGCGCGACTTCGAGGCCTGGCTCGACGGCCTGCGACGCCTGGCGGGCTCGCGCGCCGACCAGATCCCGCCGCCGCCGGAGTTCCCCGAGCCGCCCGCCGCGCTGACTGCGCTGCTCGCGACGCCGCCGGCGCTCCCGAAGCCCGAGCCGCCGGCGATCCGGGTCCCCGAGCCGCCCGCGCTACCGAAGCCGCCCGTGCTGTCCGTGCCGACCGTCACGGTTCCGGAACCACCTGCCGTCCCGGGCGCACTCGGCTTCGAGGAGCGCGACGTGAGCGGCGGCGGCTCGAACATCAACACCTTCGATCAGAACGTCCCGGGCTTCAGCGTCACGTTCCTGCTCCTCGGCATGCTCCTCGGTGTGTCGCTCGGGCTGCTCGACGAACGTGACTGGGGCACCCTCGAGCGCCTGCGGGCCATGCCCGTGCCGGTCGGCTGCGTGCTCGGCGCGAAGCTACTGGCGCGCTTCCTGGTCGGGATGGTGCAGATGGTGCTGCTCTTCACCTTCGGCCGGCTGCTCTTCGGCATCTCGCTCGGCCGCGAGCCGTGGCTCCTGCTCCTGCCGACGATGGCGATCGTCTTTGCCGGCACGGCGTTCGGCCTCGTCGTCGCCGCGCTGGCGACGAGCCGCGAGGCGGTGCTGCCCATCGGCTCGATTGCCATCGTCACCATGGCGGCGGCGGGCGGCTGCTGGTGGCCGATCGACCTCGAGCCACGGTGGATGCGGCAGGCGGCGCTGGCGTTTCCGACGACGTGGGTGATGGAGGCGTTCAACGACCTGATGATCCGGCGGCGGGGACTCGACGCGGCGGTGCGGCCGACCGTCGTCATGGTCGGCTTCGGGATCCTCTACGTGGTCTTCGGGATGCTCATCTTCCGGCGGCGGATGGCGCGATGAGGGCACGGCGACGCCACGCCCGGCACGCCATGGACCTGCGTCATGAACCCGGCGGGTCAATTCGCCAGCGGGACGAGGCGCGCGGTGGTCGACTTGAACGCCGGCGTACCCGATCTGGGGTCGATCTCGCGCGGGATCAGCACGTTCGCCTCCGGGTAGTACATGGCGAGGTTTCCCGGCGGCAGCCCCGCCAGGCGCACGACCGCGTCGAAGCGGCCGATCGCGTTTTCGATCCGCACGCGCGCGTCGCGCGCGAGCCCGAGCCGGCGAGCGTCCTCCGCGCTCATCATCACCACGTCGCGCCGCTCGTTGCCGCGGTAGATGTCGTCCTCCTCGTAGACGACCGTGTTGAACTGGCCCTCGGAGCGCACGGTCATCAGGCGGAACTCACCCGGCGCCGGGGCGAAGGTCGCCTGCGGCACGACGTGAAAGCGGGCTCGCCCGTCGGACGTGGCAAACCGCGGTGCGTGGAACGTGCGACCACCAACGTGGAACTCGCGGCGCGTGCGTTCGATGCCCGCGATCGCCTCGTAGCCGGGCACCACGCGGGCGATCGCCGCGCGGATGGCCGCATGATCGGTCAAGGCGCCGAAATCGACGGGGCCGGCGGGGAGCACGAGGGCGGCGAGCCGGGCGAGGATGGCGACCTCCGAACGCATGTCCGCCGATGCAGCGGGCGCGCCGCCGTCGGAGACGCGCACGTAGTTGAACATGCTCTCCTGCGTGGTGCACTGGTGCTCCTCGTCGCGCGCCAGCGCGGGGAGGACGAGCGACGTGCGACCACGACCGTGGACGTGGCTCTCGTTGAGCTTCGTCGAAATGAACACCGTGGTGCCGATGCGCCGCATGGCCGCGGCAGCGAAGCGGCGGTCCGGGGTGGCGGAGAAGAGGTTGCCGCCGAGGAGCAGCGCCGCGTCGATGCGTCCCTCGGCTGCCGCCTCGATGCTGGCCAGCGTGTGCAAGCCGGGTGTGGCCGGCAGCTGCACGCCGTACAGCTCGCCCAGCCGGCGGGCGAACTCGCCCTTGAGGGCCGGCGTCACGCCGACCGATCCCACGCCCTGCACGTTCGAGTGGCCGCGGATCGGCAGCAGCCCGCCACCCGG
>JBKPDC010000062.1:0-2125 GCA_046727715.1 Thermodesulfobacteriota bacterium | reverse complement strand
CGCGCCATCGTGTGGTCTCCTTCGGCGCCGCACTGTACGCACCGGATCGCGTCGAAACCAGAGCCGCATGCGGGCGGTTCGGCACTCGACACCCCGAGATGGGCGGATCACACTTCGCCATGCGCTACGATCCGTTCGCGCGCGGGCCGTACCCGGTGGGCGTCGTCACGGCGCGGTCCGTCGACGCGACGCGCGGCGACCGCCGCATCCCGGTGGAGCTCTGGTTCCCGGCCACAGAGCGCTACCACGGGCTCGACCGTGCCGATCCAACCCGCGACGCCTGGACGGTGGCGGGGACGCGCCTCGTCCAGGACGCGGTACGCGACGCCGAGCCGCGGTCGGGGTCGTTTCCGCTCGTCCTCTTCTCTCACGGCTCATGGGGCCACCGGCGGCAGTCCACGTTCCTCTGCACCCACCTCGCGAGCCACGGGTACGTGGTCGCGGCGCCCGACCACCCCGGAAACACGACCGCGGACCTGGTGGCCCTCACGCGACGAACGGCCAGCGAGCCGCTGTCCGCCGCCCACGTGCGCGCGTGGATCGCCGACCGGCCCGTCGACCTGCAGTTCGTGCTCGACGGCGTAGTGGACGGACGCATCGCTGGTTGGGGGGCGGGCGTGGACGCCGGGCGCGTCGGTGCCGCGGGTCACAGCTTCGGCGGCTGGACGGTGCTCGCGCTCACCGCGCGTGACCCCCGCATTCGCGCCACCGTCGCGCTCGCTCCTGCGGGTGGTGCCGATCCCCTCCCCGGCATCGTCCCCGTGCGCGCCGATCTCGACTGGGAGCGCGACGTTCCCACGCTCTACCTCGCCGCGCAGAGCGACACGCTGACTCCGCTTCGCGGCATCCGAGGGATGTTCGAGCGTACCAGGGCGACGAAACAGCTCGTCGTGCTCGAGAACGCGGACCACTTCCACTTCTGCGATCGCGTCGAGGAGGCCCACGAGCTCTTCCGGCGGATCGCCCTGCCCGGAGACGAGTGGGCACGGCGGCTGCCGCCGGCGTCCGCGCGGTGTCCCGGCGAGCACGCATATCTCTTCGTGCGTGCGCTCGCCCTGGCGCACCTCGACGCGACCCTCGAGGGGCGGCCCGAGGCCGTCCACTTCCTGGGCGACGACGTGGAAACGGCCTGCGCGGCTCGCGGCGTCCGGGTCGAGAGCGTGCGCGACCCGTGACCGAACGCGACTCCCTGGACGCCGGGTGATCCCGGCCCCGCCCCGGCTCTGCCCCGGCTTGACTCGTGGAGAACATTTGTTTGAAACGTCTGTTCGTGGCGACGCGCACGCCCGACCAGACCCGGGCCCGCCTCCTCGACGCAGCGGCCGCCCTCTTCGCCGAGCAGGGCTTCCACGGTACGACCGTGCGGCAGATCGCGGAGCGCGCGGGCGTGAACCTGGCGGCGGGCAACTACCACTTCGGCTCCAAGCGCGCGCTCTACCTCGAGGTCCTGCGCGGCCACTTCGCCCGCATCCGGACCGAGCTGCGCGCGCGCGGCGGGGCGCCCGCGCCCGGCGAGCTGGACCGTCTCGACGCCGGCGGGCTGCAGCGCATGCTGCACGCCCGGCTCGGCGTGATGCTCGATCTCCTGATCGGCCCGCCGCCCGGGGTGTATGGCCGTCTGCTGCAGCGAGAGATGATCGACCCGAGCGAGGCGATGCCGGTGATCGTCGACGAGTTCATCCGCCCGACGATGCGCGAGATGGAGGACATCCTGGCGCGGCTCGTGCCCGGCCTCGACCATGGCACGCTCCGGCGCTGCGCCTTCAGCATCGTCGGACAGGCGTTGTTCTACCTCTCGGCGATGCCGGCCGTGCTGCGCGTGCTGGGCGTGCGACGCTACACGCGCCCGCTGACCGCCGCCCTCGTCGATCACGTGACGGCGTTCAGCCTCGGGGGGCTGGCGGTGGTCGGGAGCCGCCGGAGGTCGCGTGCGCACTAGGCTCGCGATCGCAGCGCTGGCCGTGGTGGTCGCCTGCGGCCCGGCGCGCGTCCTGACCCGCCCGGAAGGCGACGGGGGGTGGACTGCGGAACGGCGGCAGGACGAGCTCGCCCGCCGCGCGGCCGCCGCCGCCGTGGCGCTCGAGCCCGATGCGCCGGCGCCGACGCCCGACGCCGTCGCGACGCC
>JBKPDC010000061.1:0-5918 GCA_046727715.1 Thermodesulfobacteriota bacterium | reverse complement strand
GACCCGGCACACGTGATGAACCACGCGCCGGGCGCCAGCAGGCGCGCCGCCGCGGCGCAGTAGTCCTCCACGCCGCCGCGCTGCTCGAGGTGGCAGGCCGGCCACTGTGCCCGTGGCGACGCGTGCGCGGTGCCTGGCGGCAGGTAGGGCGGTGTGCCCGTGACCAGGTCGTAGACGGCGCCCTCGGGAGTCGAGCGCGCGTCCCGCAGGTCACCGGCGCGCACCTCGCAGCGCGGGTCGGCGCCGTTCCAGGCGAGCGAGCGGCGCGCGAGGTCGACGCTCACGGCCTGCGCCTCTACGCCGACCCCGCGCGCCTCGGGGAAGCGCCACGCGAGGAGCAGCAGGACGGCGCCGATGCCGCAGCCCAGATCGGCGAACCGGCGCGGCGGCGTGTCGCGCACGACGTCGGCGGCGAACCATGCCGTCACCAGGTCGTCGAGCGACCAGCGGTGTCCGCGGAGCAGCTGGAGAATGCGCCAGTCGCCGGCGAGGTGGCAGAGATCCTCGCCTGGACCGGGCCAGAGCTCTGGCCGATCGGGTGGTGCCGACGGCGGCGGCCCTGGCGCGCGCCAGCCGGCTGGCCGCCGGGCCGGCCGAACGATGCCACCTCCGTCTACGGCGGGCAGCGCTCGCACGCTCACGTCACCGCGAGCAGCGTCCCGGGGTTCATGATCCCGGCAGGGTCGAGCGCGCGCTTGATGGCGCGCAGCACCGGATAGGCGTTGCCCAGCTCGCGCTCGAGCCACGGGACGCGCAACCGGCCGATGCCGTGGTGGTGCGCGATCGTGCCGCCGCCGGCGAGCGTCGTTTCCATCACCGTCGTCCACGCGGCGAGATAGGCGTCCTCGGCGCGCGTGAAGTCCGCGGGCTTGAGGACGAAGGTGATGTAGAGGTTCGTACCCTGCGCGTAGCTGTGCGAGCTGTGCGCGCTGGCGACGACGATGCCGGGCACCGCCTGCAACGACGCCACCGCGGCGTCGTACAACGGCGTCACGCGGTCCCACGTCGCAGCGATCTCGATGGTGTCGACCAGTAGCTCCTTGTCGAGGAAGAAGTCCCACGACGGCACCGTGTTGCGGTGCTCGAGCCAGTGCTCTACCGGGGCGGAGCCGAGCGCCGCGGCGTCGCGAACCTGCGCGGCGATGGCCGCGAGCTCGGCCTCGACCAGGCCGTCCGGCCCCTCGCTGACCACCAGCAGCAGGCAGGCATCGCCGGGTGCCCACTGGCTGAACGTCCGCGCCGTCTCCAACTGATCGTAGAGCCGAACCACCGCCGGCCTCCACCCGACGCGGACGATGCGCCGGATGGCGTCGAGGCCGTCCGCCATGCTGCGAAACGCGTAGCTCGCCAGCGCACGACGCTCGGGGAGCGGAAAGACCCGCAGGGTCACCTCGGTGACGATGCCGAGCGCGCCTTCGCTGCCGAGGAACAGCTCGCGCAGCGACGGCCCGGTGGACGCGCGCGGCACGGGGACGAGGCGCACCGTCTCCCCGCTCGGCAGCACCGCCTCGAGGGCGAGCAGCAGGTCCTCGATGTTGCCGTACTTGGTGGAGAACTGCCCGGCGGAGCGCGTGGCGACGAGGCCGCCCAGCGTGGCGCGCTCGATCGACTGCGGGTAGTGACCCGTGGTGTAGCCGCGTGCGGTGACGAGCCGCTCGTACTCGCCGCCGAGGAGGCCGGCCTCGGCACGCGCCAGCAGGGCCGTCTCGTCGAGGTCGAGCAGGCGGTCCATGGCACGGAGATCGATCACCAGCGACCCGGCGGGGGGCACTGCGCCGCCCAGCACGCCGGAGCCGCCGCCGTACGGCACGACGGCCACTCCGTGGCGCTGCGCCGCTCGCACGGCCGTCGCCACCTCGGCCGTGCTCCGCGGGCGCACGACGCACGCCGGGCCGGCGCCGAGGCGCCCCTGCCGGGCACGGAGGTGCGCCAGGATCCAGTAGTCGGTGCGGTGCGCGTCCAGGGTCGCGGCGTCCTCGAAGACACGGTCCGTCCCCAGCTCGTTGCGGAGCGCGTCGGCGATTTGGCTCATGCGAAGCTCCGGAGGCTCCCCGCAAGCCTGCGGTAGCCATCGATCTCGGCCGCGGTGCGTGCGGCGTTCCAGCCGAGGCGCGCCGCCGCGATCGCGGCCGCCGCCTCGACGGCGTCGAGCCCCTGCCGGCGGTCGAACGACAGGGATCGGGTGCGACGCTCGAGCAAGTCCTCGAGCGTGAGTGCCATCTCCTCGTCCAGGGCGTGCTCGATCTCGGCCCGCAGCACACCGGCCAGACCCGGGAGCACCTCGCCGGCGCTCGGGTGCGCGGCGACGCGCGCCAGGATGCGCTCACAGCCCGCGCCGTGCAGGCGGAACAGCCGGGACGCGTCGGTGGGGGAGAGCTGCGGCAGTCGCACGGCGACGCCCGCCGCGTCGAGCGTCGTCGGCTCGCCCCCGGGCAGCGGAACGGAGTCGGTCGTGCATGGCGGGCTCGCTCGCCCGAGCCGCTCGAACACCAGGTCGACCACGCGCTCCGCCATGCGCCGGTACGTCGTGAGCTTGCCGCCCGCGATCGAGATCAACCCCGTCGCGGCGTCGAGGGCTATCTCGTCCTTCCGGGAGATCTCCGAGGGTGCCTTGCCGTCCTCGCGCAGCAGCGGCCGCAAGCCGGCCCACGACGCGCGCACGTCGCGCGCTGCGAGCGCGGGCCCGGCGAAGGTGCGACGGGCCGCGTCGAGCAGGTACTCGACGTCGTCGGTGGTGACCCCGGGATGCAGCGACGGGGTGTCGCACAGGGTGTCGGTGGTACCGAGGTAGGTGACGCCGTCCCGCGGCACGGCGAACACCGAGCGACGGTCCCGCGCCTGCATGACCACGGCGTGGCGGAGCGGCAGGCGGGCGTGATCGACGACCAGGTGGATACCCTTGGTGAGCTGGAGGCCGCGCGCGACCCGGGCGCCGGCGCGGCGCCAGATCTCCTCCACCCAGGGCCCGGCGGCATTGACCACGACACGCGCGCGGGCCGCGATGGTCGTACCCGTGAACACATCGCGCACCGTGACCACGCCACGGTCGATGCCGGTCACCTCGGCATGGTTGGCGCAGAGCGCGCCTGCCTGCGCGGCGCCCGCCACGGTGGCGAGCACCAGCCGCGCGTCGTCGGTGAGGTACTCGACGAAGGCTGCCGCGCCGTGCATGCCATCGCCTGCGAGGCACGGCTCGTTTGCGAGCGCCTCGGCCCGGTCCCACATCGCGTGGCGCTCGGATTCGTCCACCGACGCGATCTTCTCGAACGCCCACAGGCCCGCGCCGAGTTTCATGTGCATGGCGCGCCCGTAGGTCGGCATCACCATCAGCAGCGAAGCCGCGAGGTGCGGCGCGATGCGGCGCAGCCGTGCCCGTTCGCTCGCAGCCTCGCGCACCAGGCCGACGTCGCCCTGCTGGAGGTAGCGGACGCCGCCGTGGATCAGCTTCGAGCTGCGGCTCGACGTGCCGGCGGCGAAGTCGACCGCCTCGACCAGGGCGACGGAGAGGCCGCGCAGGGCGGCGTCACGGGCGATGCCCGCACCGGTGATGCCGCCGCCGACGACCAGCACGTCGAGGTCGGCGGTGGGGAGGGCGGCGAGGGCGGCGTCGCGCGCCGCCGGGGACAACGCCGCCATGAGAGGCTCCGGCGCCTACTGCGCGCCGGCGCCGAGCTGGTCGAGCGTGGCTTGCGCCTCGGCGACCTTGTCGGCGCGCCCCTGCTGCTGGGCGACCTGGCGGGCGCGGGAAGCGAGCTGGATGGCCTCGTCGCGGTCACCGCGCTCCTCGCAGGTCTTCGCGAGTGTGATGCGGGAGGTCACCGCGTTGTCGTCACGCTTCACCACCTCGCGCAGCAGTCGCTCGCCCTCCTTCGGATCACCGCCGAGCACGCGGGGCAGCCGCAGGAGGAGATTGCCCTTCGTGGCCATGGCGTCGACGTGGCCGGGGTCCAGCTGGAGCGTCCGGTCCACCTCGGACATCAGGCGGCGGAGCGCGAACACCGAGGTGAGTTTCTCGCCGTCGAGCCGGAGCATCTCGCCCAAGTTGCACACGACGGCGAAGTGGGCCTCCGCGCTCTTGTCGTCGATTGCGACGGCCTGGGCGGCCAGCGCCTCGCCACGCTCGAAGTGTTCCTTGCGGACGTCGCGTGACGTGGCGTCCTGGCCGCGGTCGCATTCCTGCATCGCCTTGGTGGTGAGATCGGATGCGCTCTGCATCGCGCCAGCGACGTGAGGTAGGGCGATGGCAGCTGCCGCGGTCACTGCCGCGACGGCCCTGAGCACGGTTGGCATGGACTTCAAACCATGCTGGAGTGTCTTGGTGATGTCAACCGGCGCCGCCCCCTCGCAGTGGGGGTTCCGCTGTCAATCCACGAGGTTATCGAGCCACGCGGTGATCGTGCGAACGACCTCGCCGCGCACCGACGCCTCGTCGCGCCCGCTCCGGCGCGGCACCCGAAAGCCGTGATCCGCAGCCGCGATCTCGTGCAGGGTCGCGTGCGGCAGGTCATGCAGGACCGCATGCAGCAGGCTGCGCTCGGCGAGGGCGTCCTTCGTCCCCTGCACGAAGAGCATGGGTGCCGTGATCCGAGGCAGGTGCGCGGCACGCTCCGTGCCCGGCCGTCCCGCAGGATGCAGCGGAAAACCGAGGAAGACGAGACCGCGGACGTCGGCGCCGTCGGCCGCCACATGCGACGCGATGCGCCCGCCCATCGACCGGCCGCCGATCACCACCCAGGGCGGCGACAGCCGCGGCTCGGATCGGATCGCGTCGATCACGGCGCGCCAGCAGCGCTCGAGCACCGGTCGCGCGTCGGGGATGCGCCGGCCGGCCTCGCGATACGGGAAGTTGAAAACCACGGTGGGCCACCCCGCATCGGCGAGTCCCTCCTGGATGCGCACGAGCGATGGATGCCGCCGGTCGGTCCCGGCGCCGGGCGCGAGGATCACCGCTGGTGTTCGTCCCGGGCGATGGGCCGCGGGTAAGGCCACACCGGCCAGCACCGCTCCGCCATCTGGAAGCGACACGCGCATCTCGAAGCCGTCGCCAGGCACTGGGAGTGTCATGGCACGGCCCCGGGCGGTGAGCCAGTTCGGTTGTGTCCGGAAGGGTTCCTGGTCGATGGCCCCTGGGCTCCGATGAACGCGCGGCCATGCGTCGCCTCGACTTCGATGAACGATTGCGCTACCGACCGCGCCCATGGCGCGCCCGGTCATAGGCCTCACCGGCGGGATCGGCTCCGGCAAGAGCACCGTGGCCGCCATGCTCGCCGAGCTGGGCGCCGACGTCATCGACACCGACAAGGTCGGGCACGACGTCTACCGTGCGGGAACGGAGGGCTTCCGTCAGGTGATGGCGGCGTTCGGGAGGGACATCGTCGCCTCCGACGGCTCCATCGACCGCCGCGCCCTCGCCGCCCGGGTGTTCGCCGACCCCGAGGCGCTCCGGCGGCTGAACGCCATCGTGCACCCGCTCATCGGGCTCGCGGTCCGCGACTGGTTGCAGCGCGCTCAGGCGGAGCCCCGGACGGCGCCCATCGTCGTCGAGGCGCCGGTACTCATGGAGGCGGGGTGGCGGTTCTTCGACGAGGTCTGGGTGGTGGTCGTCGAGCCGGAGACCGCCGTCGCACGCGTGACCGCGGCGCGCGACATGACGGCCGACGAGGTGCGCCGTCGCCTCGCCGCGCAGATGTCGAACGCCGAGCGCGTGCGGCTCGCAGATCGGGTGATCCACAACGACGGCGACCTCGACGCGCTGCGGGTGGAGGTGGAGGCGGCGTGGCGCGCCATCACGGACTGATCTCCGCCGCGACGTTGGCCGCGGCGCTCATCGCCGCCCGCGCCGCGTTCGGCGCGGACGGCTGCGACGAGGAGCGCAGCGCCACCGGGCTGGGCGTCGCCGTGCAGGCCGGGGCCGTGGC
>JBKPDC010000060.1:0-17102 GCA_046727715.1 Thermodesulfobacteriota bacterium | reverse complement strand
GGCGGCAAGAGCGTCTTCCGGTACGGGGTGCGCGTGGGGAGTAGCGCGTAGCGCCATGGGTCCGCTGCTCCTCGTCGACTACTCGAGCCTGCTCTATCGCGCCTACCACTCCCTGCCGGACAGTGTACCCGCACAGGGGGTGCACGGGTTCCTCAACATGCTCGGTCGGCTCGTCAGTGATCGCCGGCCGGCCGCGCTCGGGATCGCCGTCGACGACGACTGGCGCCCCGCGTTCCGCGTCGCCGCCCTGCCCTCCTACAAGACGCATCGCGTGGCCGGCCCCGACGACGATCCGGACCCCGTTACGCCACAGGAAGCGCTCGGCCGCGAGGTGCTCGACGCCCTTGGCATCGCGGTGGTCGGCGCGGAGGGTTTCGAGGCCGAGGACGTGATCGCGACGCTCGCCGCGCGCGCGCGCGGCCCGGTCGAGATCGCGTCGGGCGACCGCGATCTCTTCGCGCTCGTGCGTGACCCCGACGTGAAGGTGCTCTACCCGTTGCGTGGCGTGACGACGCTGCTCGAGGTCGACGAGGGCGAGATCGCGCGGCGCTACGGCATCCCGGGTCGCGCCTACCTGGATTTCGCGCTGCTGCGCGGCGACCCGTCCGACGGTCTGCCCGGTGTACCGGGTGTCGGCGAGAAGACGGCCGCCCAGCTGCTGGGGCGCTACGGTTCGCTCGACGCGATCCTCCGAGCCTCCGACCTGCCGCCTGCGCTCGCGCGCCGCATCGACGCCGGGCGCGCCTATCTCGCCGCGGCGCGCAGGGTCGTGCCGCCTGTCGCGACGGTCCCGCTGCCCCGCGCGTCGCTTGCCCTCCCGGTGCGCCCTGCGCACCCGCGCACGCTCGCCCGCCTGACGGCCGAGCATGCGCTCGCGGGTCCGGTGCGGCGACTCGAGGAGGCCCTGGGCCAGGGGTGACGGCTCGCGCCCGGCCGTCCCGCACGCAGCCGGACCCGGCAGGCGATTGAGCAATCCGTGCGCTTTCGATAGCCCTTCCCGGATGAGCATGAGACAGTGCCTCCTCACCGGAACGATGCTCGTCCTGGTCGCCTCGCCAGTGGCGGCGCAGACGGCCGCGGACAAGTTCCTGCGCGGCTTCGCGGGCATGACGACGGCCTTCCTCGAAGTGCCCGGGAACATGGTCCGCGAGAGCGACGAGCGAGGCGCAGCGGTCGGCATCCCGCTCGGGTTCGCCAAGGGCCTCGGCATGATCGTGCCGCGGGTGCTCGTCGGGGTGTGGGAGTTCGTCTCGGCGCCGTTCCCCGTCCCCGCCGGCTACCAGCCGATCCTGGAGCCCGAGTATCCCTGGAGCTACTTCTAGGAGGCCGAGCCGAGACGAAGTCTCGGGTCGGCCTACTCCTCCCCCAGCACCGCGCCCAGGCGATCCGGTGCGAACCGGATGCCGACGTAGAACGGACCGAAGAGGGCGAAGCGCGAGCTCGCCGGGTCGAAGCGCATCTCGTAGACGAGCTTCTTGAAGACGAGCGGGTCGTCGGCGAACAGCGTCACGCCCCACTCCCAGTCGTCGAGCCCGACCGACCCCTGGATGACCTGCACCACCTTGCCGGCGTACTTCCGCCCGATCTCGCCGTGGCCGCGCATGAACGCCGCGCGCTCCGCCGGCGGCAGGTCGTACCAGTTCACCTGCTCCCCGCGGCGCTTCGACATCGGGTAGAAGCAGCAGTAGCGGCGCGGCGGCACCTCGGGATAGAGCCGCGGGCGCGCGAGCTTCTGCATCTCCTCCTCGAGCGCCGCCTCGAAGCCTTCCACGCCGGCCTCGAGCCCACGGCGTTTCAGCATCCCCGCGGCATGGCCGGCGAGCTCGTAGGTGCCAAGCTCCACGACGGCGAGGTACGAATACGTGGGCACCAAGAACGCGCGCAGCCGCGTGCGCGCGAACGCCACCTCACAGCGCTGCAACGCTTCCAGGTCGGGCCGCCAGTGCATGAGGCAGAGGTCGCCCTTCTGCGTGAGCAGCGAGTAGCAGGCGCTGTGGCCGTCGCCCGGCCTGGCCTGCGACTCGAGCAGGCCCCCCGCCTCCGTCACGACGGTCGCACGCTCGCTGGGGGGGAGCGCGTTCCAGCGCCCCCAGTCGACGGCCCACATCTGGTGCAGCGTGTACCACCCCTCGAGGGTGACGGGCGCCTCCGCCATGCCCCGCTCATAGCGCGCCCCTCGCCGTGTTTGAAGCCGCGCGCCGCCCTGCCTATTAAGGGACCGGGCGATGCGGAGGCTCCTGTCCTGGCTCTCGTCGATCGTGTTCCTCCCGGCGTTCGGTCTCGTCCTCGTGGTGTTCGACGTGGCCCAGCGCATCGCGCGGCTCTTCGGCCAGCGGCCGCAGGAGTACGTCGCGGGGGCCCTCCAGTGGACGCTCGTCCACACCTTTCGCATCTGTGGCACGCGGCTCGCGGTCGAGCGGTCGCCCGCCGTACGACCGCGGACATCGTACATCATCGTGTCGAACCACCAGAGCATGTTCGACATCGCCATCCTGGGGTCGCTCTTCTTCTCGAACTTCCCGAAGTACATCTCCAAGCGCTCGCTCGGGCGCTGGATCCCGAGCGTGTCCTACAACCTGCGGCACGGTGGTCACGTGCTGATCGATCGCTCCGACGCGCCGTCGGCGCTGGAGGCCATCCGGGAGCTCGGGCGGCAGGTGCGCAGGGGCGGGGCGTCGGCCATGATCTTCCCCGAGGGGACGCGGGCACGGGCAGGCGAGCTGGGCCGCTTCAAACCCGCCGGCACGCTGGCGCTGCTCGAGGAGGCGCCGGGCACGCCCGTCGTCCCCGTCGCGATCGACGAATCGTGGCGGCTGCTCCAGCACAACTTCCTTCCCGTGCCCTGGGGCGTGCGGGTCCGCGTGCACGTCGGCACGCCGATCGCGCGGCAGCCGGGCGAGGACCATGCGGCACTACTCGAGCGCGTGCGTGCCGACATCGCGGCGGCACTGGCCCGCTGGCGGGGGGAACCGGTGCGCGACGACGACGTGCTGGCCGCGGTTCGATCCGGCTCTCGTTGACACGAGGTTCGTGTCCCACCAGTAGAGAAGCCGCGTCTCGCCATGCCCGAGCTGCCCGACGTCGCGGTGTACATCGACTGCCTCGCTCCGCGCATCGTCGGCCGGCGGCTCGACCGCGTGCGGCTGCGGAGCCCGTTCCTGCTCCGGACCGTCGAGCCCCCGCTCGCGTCGGTATTCGGCACCACCGTGCGCGGGCTGCGGCGGCTCGGCAAGCGCATCGTGCTCGCCATGGAGGAGGATCGCTTCGTTGTCCTGCATCTGATGATCGCCGGGCGGCTGCGGTGGCGCCCCGCCGGGACGGCGGTGCCCGGGAAGCTCGGCCTCGCGGCCTTCGACTTCGCGCACGGGACGCTGCTGCTCACGGAGGCCAGCTCGAGGAAGCGGGCCGCCCTGCACGTGGTGGCGGGCGAAGCCGCACTGGCCGCGCTCGACCCCGGCGGGCTCGAACCGCTCGACGCCGACCTTGCCGCCTTCCGCACGGCCGTGCTGCGCGAGCGCCACACGCTCAAGCGCACCCTGACCGACCCGCGCATCCTGAGCGGGATCGGCAACGCCTACGCGGACGAGATCCTGCACCGGGCGAAGCTGTCACCGGTCCGCCTCACGGATCAGCTGACCGAGGCGGAGCTGGCGCGGCTCCACGCCGCCGGACAGGCGACGCTGGCCGACTTCACCGACCGCATCCGGCGCGAGGTGGGCGACGGCTTCCCGGAGAAGGTCACGGCCTTCCGAGACGACATGGCCGTGCACGGACGCTTCGGCAAGCCGTGTCCCGCGTGCGGCACGCCGGTCCAGCGGATCGTGCACGCGGAGAACGAGACCAACTACTGCCCGACCTGCCAGACGGGCGGGAACCTGCTCGCCGATCGCGCGCTGTCCCGGCTCCTCAAGCAGGACTGGCCGCGGACGCTCGAGGAGCTGGAAGAGCGGCGCCGGAGCTGACGCCGGCGGTCAGCTGCAGGCGTCCATGCAGCGACCAACGCGGGGGGGCGACACACGCCGCCGCCCGGCACGCGTGGTCGGCGGGTCGCTCAAGCCGACCAGTCGTGGGCGATCCAGGAGCGCAACCGCGACACGGCGTGCTCGAGGGTGTCGAGACTCTCGGGGTCCCTCCACGACCACGCGTGGCTCGCTACGCGGATCAGGAGATCCCACTCGGCATTGAGCTTCTCGTCGCCGTCAGGGGCGGGGGACCCGGAAGTGCGCGACCCGACGCGCCTGGGCATCGGCGCGGGCGGCCTGTGCGCACCGCGAAACTGCAACACCACACCTCTGTTGCCGTGCATTGGATCCATTGTAGGGGCCTCTTTCGGGTTGCCTTCCACTCGACTGACTGGCGTCGTACGCGAGTCATCTCTGGCTCGTCATGCTCCATTTGGTGTACGAGAGGCGGGAAGCGAGGGCGCCCAGATGTCCGACATCGCAACGACGACTCTGGACTTGGTCGAGCGCCTCTACGAGGCGGTTTCACAGGGCGAGGCCTGGCCGCCTTTTCTGGACGGTCTGGCGAGCGCCGTCGGCGGAGTCGCCCCGGCGATCTACGTCACTGATCCCGCCACGGAGGCCGATCTCTTCCAGGTGGTCTCGGGGGTCGACCCGGCCTGGGCAGCCGCGTACGAGGCCTACTTCAAGCACCGCGACCTCCGGCGAGACCGCGTCAAGGCGCTGCCTGCGGGCAGCGCCGTCGTCGGCAGTGAGCTCGTACCCGACGACGTTCTGGTGCGCTCCGAGTTCTACAACGACTTCCTGCGACCGCAGGGGTACTTCCACCTCCTCGGCGCCGTCCTGCTCAAGCGGGAGGATGCCCTGGCAGTCGTGCGCGTGATCCGGCCCCGGACCGCCACGCCATTCGGCGCCCAGGACGTCGCGCTCCTCCGACGCCTGGTGCCGCATCTCGCGCGCGCCCTGCACGTCCATGAGCAGCTCGCCGTCGCCGAGGCGCGCCGGGACGAGGTCGGAGAGGTGCTCGATCGCTTTCCGGGCGGCGTGCTCCTACTCGATGCCGCCGGACACCTGGTGGCGGCCAACCGCATGGCCGACCAGCTCCTCGCGGCCGGCGACGGCCTGCGCGCGGGCCGTGACGGGATCCGGGCCGTCCTGCCTGCCGAGACGACCGCCCTGCAGCGGCTGATCGCGCGGACCGCTGCGGCGCCGGCCGCGGACACGAGCGACGGCGTGCTGAACGTCAGCCGGCGGCCGCCGCGGCGCCCGCTCAACGTGCTGGTCGCGGCGCTCCGCGGAGGGGTGCTCCACCGGGTGGGGCAGCGTGCGGCGGTCGTGGTGTTCGTCACCGATCCCGATCGCCCGTCCACCATGTCCGTCCAGGGCGTTCAGCGCTGGCTCGGGCTGACACCGGCCGAGGCCGCGCTGGTCCTGGAGCTGCTCCGCGGCCGGCGGGTGGAAGAGGCCGCCGAGGTACTCGACATCTCCGCGCACACCGCGCGCACGCAGCTCAAGCGCGCGCTGGCGAAGACGGGGACGGGCCGGCAGGTCGAGCTGCTGCGACTCGCCCTCGGAACACCGGGGGTCCTGAGCCGCTAGCCGAAGAGCCAGTGCGCGGTCGCGAGGACGAGGCCCACCAGCCCGCCCACGACCGCGCCGTTCAGGCGGATGAACTGCAGATCGTTGCCGACCCGCGCTTCGATCATCGCCACCAGCGTGCCGGTGTCGAGTGCTTCGAGATTTTCGCGAATCGTGAGGCCAATCTGGTGGTGGTGCCGCCGCAGCAGTTCGTCGGCGGTCGCCCGCACCCAGCGGTCGAAGGTGGCGCGGCGATCGGGATCGTCGAGCACCTCGATGATCCCGGCCTGCAGGCGTCGGTCGATCAGCCTGGCGAGCGCGCTCGTCGGCTCGCCGAGCTGGTACTCCAGCTCGCGACGCAGCCGCACCAGAACGTCGCGCACCAGCGGGCCGGCCTCGAGGCTCTGGAGGAGCGCCCCGCGCAGGCGCTCCGCCAGCTCGAGCGCCGCGGGCTCGCCGCTGGCGAGGCGCTCGGCCCAGCGCGCGACCGCGCTCAGGACGGCGCGGCGGAGCGGGTGACCCGGGTCACTCGCGGCGGCGCTCAGCTGGTCGCCGGCGGCCTGGCAGGCTCCCAGGATGAGCCGCTTCCGCACGCCCTTGCGCCGCAGCAAGAAGGCCTCGATCGTCTTGCCTTCGTCCTTTCGCTTGCCCGCCAGGTCGAGGAGCAGCTGGTCGAGCCGGTCCCACGTGCTGCCGAGCCCCGCCAGCCTTGCGAGCGACGTCGCCACGGTCTCGAACGTCGCGTCGGCGCTGCCGCTCTCGAGTGCGCGCGTGACCCAGCGCCCGGCCGAGGCGTCGAGGGGCAGCTCCCGCAGCTGACGCTGGATGGCGCGGTCCGCGAAGTCCGCCACCTCGGGCTCCGTCAGGGTGCGCGCGAGCCCGCGGACCAGGTCACGGACCGGTGCGCCCAGGCGTTCCACGTGCCCCGGCGTGCGCATCCAGTCGACGAGCAGCTCGCTGGGCGCGAAGCGCGCCAGACGCGCGCCGATGACATCGGGCGAGAGCCAGTCGTGCTCCACGATGTTGGCGATGCTCTCGATCAGCTTCACGCGGCGGGTGGGGATGATGGCCGTGTGCGGGATGGGGACACCGAGCGGGTGGCGAAACAACGCCGTGACGGCGAACCAGTCGGCCAGCGCGCCGACCGTGGCGGCCTCGAAACCGGCCGCCACGATGCGCAGCCACGCCACGCCCGCGAACGATCCGGTGGCGAGCGCGCTCCAGCAGGCAAGCATGCCGGCGAGCGCGCAGAGCAACGAGACGGTGCCGACGTGGTTGCGGCGCGGCGGTGGCTCGACCGCGCTGCTGGCCGCCGCCGGCGCAGGCGCGGAGACGGCGGCGGGCTCGAGCGTCTCGGCGGGGCGGCTCACCGCCTCCTCTGTAGCATCGGAGACGGTCACGGGCATCACCACATCGGACGGGGTCGGATGGCGTTCTCTGCGGGTTGACTTGGCCCACGGGTCCCGGCTTTGGATGCCGGCCATGGAGCTCCGGGAACTCACCCACGACGAGCGGCTGGCGCTGGTCGCGTTGCTCGAGCTGGTCGTGGAGTCCGACCGCAACCCGGCGGATGGCGAGGTGGGCGAGATCGAGCGCGTGATCGAGGCCCTCGGTCGCGAGGACTATCGGCAGCTCGTCGCCGAGGTCGACCGGCGATTTCCGACCGAGGCGGAGCTGCGAGCGTTCCTGCCGGCGATCGTCCGGCAGGAGGCGCGCGACCTCATCTACGGCACGGCGCTCGACACCGCCATCGAGGACGGGGTGGATGTCTGGGAGTCGAAACTGCTCGAGTGGCTCGCGAAGCTCTGGAACGTCCACGTCGAGTTCGAGGACGACGACCCCGGGGGCGACGCCGACGCGTGAGTCCTCGCCTCACGGCGCGTCGCAGGGGGGAAGTCGCTCCGGGCGGCCGTGGCCCTTTGACCGCCTGGACGCCGAACGGCACGATGCGGCGTTCCATGTCGCAGCGCCGTCCGGACGTCCGCAACATCGCCATCATCGCCCACGTCGACCACGGGAAGACCACGTTGGTGGACGGCATGCTGCACCAGACCGGCGTCTTCCGTGCCAACGAGCAGGTAGCGGAGCGCGTGATGGACTCGAACGCGCTCGAGCGCGAGCGCGGCATCACCATCCTCGCCAAGAACACGACCGTGCGCTGGGAAGGCGTACAGATCAACATCGTCGACACGCCCGGTCATGCCGACTTCGGCGGCGAGGTGGAGCGCACGCTCGCCATGGTGGACGGCGTGCTGCTGCTGGTCGACGCGTCGGAAGGGCCGCTCCCACAGACGCGCTTCGTCCTGGGCAAGGCACTCGAGGCGGGGCTCGAGCCCGTCGTCTGCCTCAATAAGATCGATCGCGCCGACGCCCGTCCGGCGGAAGTGCTGGACGAGATCTACGGCCTCTTCATCGATCTCGGTGCCACCGAGCAGCAGCTCGAGTTCCCGGTGGTCTATACCAACGCGCGCGCCGGAATCGCGTCACGCGATCTCGCGGTCGCCGGGACCGACCTGCGTCCGCTCTTCGAGACCATCGTCGGCTCCCTCCCCGGCCCGACGCACGATCCCGACGCCCCGACCCGGTTCCAGGCCAACAACCTCGCGTACGACGACTACGTCGGCCGGCTCGCGATCGGCCGCGTGATGGCCGGCGGCCTCGAGCCCGGCGGGCAGTATGCCCTCTGTCGCGCCGACGGGACGCAGGTGCCGTGCAAGCTCACGCGCGTCTACGGCTGGCAGGGGCTCAGGCGCACCGAGCTGGAGCGCGCCACGGCGGGCGACATCGTCGCCGTCGCCGGCATCGCGGACATCGCGATCGGCGACACCGTGGCGGATCGCGAGCGGCCCCTGCCGCTGCCACCCATCCGGGTCGACGAGCCCACCATCGCCATGTTCCTCGGCGCGAACACGAGCCCGTGGGCGGGACGGAGCGGCAGCCGCGTGACGTCGCGCCAGGTACGCGAGCGGCTGCTCCAGGAGAGCCGGCGGAACGTCAGCCTGCGTGTCGAGGAGACCGACACCATAGATACCTTCCGGGTGGTCGGACGCGGCGAGCTGCAGCTGGCGGTGCTCATCGAGACCATGCGGCGCGAAGGCTTCGAGCTCCAGGTGTCGAAACCCACCGTGGTGCTGCGCGAGCGCGACGGGGTCGTCGAGGAGCCCGTGGAGCAGCTGCTGGTGGACGTCCTCGAAGACTACGTGGGCGTCGTGACCCAGCTCCTCGGGGTGCGACGCGGCGTGATGACGAAGATGGACCACGTGGGCAGCGGGCGGGTACGCGTCGAGTACGCCGTGCCCTCGCGCGGCCTCATAGGCTTCCGGTCACACTTCCTCACCGAGACGCGCGGCACGGCGACCATGAACGCACTCTTCGGCGGCTGGGCGCCGTGGCATGGCGCCATCCCGTCGCGCACCAACGGCGCCATGGTGTCCGACCGCGAGGGCACGGCGACGCCCTACGCGCTCTTCCATCTCGAGGACCGCGGCACGCTGTTCGTGCCGCCCGGGACGGCGGTCTACGGGGGCATGATCGTCGGCGAGTACTCGCGCGATGTGGACCTCGACGTGAACGTGTGCCGCGAGAAGAAACTCACCAACATCCGGGCGGCCGGACACGACGAGGCCGTGCGGCTCAGCCCGCCGCACCTGATGGGCCTCGAGGACAGCCTGTCCTGGATCGACGACGACGAGCTGGTCGAAGTCACCCCCGACAGCGTCCGCCTGCGCAAGCGCGAGCTGCGCGCGGCGCTGCGGCCGCGCGGGCAGCGGAGTCTGCGCGCCCAGGCCGTACCGGCGCTCGGCACGCCTCGCTGATCGGGGCGAGCCCCAGCGCCGCCACCGGTCACTGGACGGTGTACGCGAACGTGAGGCCCGTCGACCCGGTCGGGGTCTGCGGGATTGCCGATCTCGCAAGGCACTCCGTCTCGACGCGATCAGCGCCAGACGCACGCGGCCGGGAGGCGGAGGGGGACGTCGGTCCCCCAGCCTTTGCACGGTACGATGTCCGGTGACACTTGCCGCCCGCACACGACCCCGGTAGAAGTCCGCGCCTCATGGCCGAGCAGAAAGCGACCAACATCGTCTGGCACCAAGGCGCCGTCACGCGTGACGACCGCGCGCAGCTGAACGGCCATCGGGGCTGTACCGTCTGGCTCACCGGGCTCTCCGGAGCCGGGAAGTCCACCATCGCCGTCGACCTCGAAAAGCGCCTCCTCGAGCGCGGCGTCCGCACCTACATCCTGGACGGCGACAACATCCGCCACGGGCTGAACAAGAACCTGGGCTTCTCGCCCGAGGACCGCACCGAGAACATTCGCCGCATCGGCGAGGTGGCGAAGCTCTTTACCGATGCGGGCCTCGTGGCGGTCACGGCGTTCATCTCGCCGTACCGCGCCGACCGCGACCAGGTGCGCGCCCTCATGCAGCCGGGCGACTTCGTCGAGGTCTTCATCGACTGCCCCGTCGAGGTGTGCGAGGAACGCGACGTGAAGGGGCTCTACAAGAAGGCCCGGGCGGGCGAGATCAAGGAGTTCACGGGGGTCTCGGCGCCCTACGAGGCGCCGGCGAGGCCCGAGCTGACCGTCAACACCGCCTGGCAGAGCGTCGCGGAGAGCGCGAAACAGATCCTCGCGTATCTCGAACGCCAGGGCATCGTCCCGGCGGCCTGAGCGCGGCGAATGCCCCCCGGCGCCGCTAGCGCACCTGCTATAGCTCGGGGCAGGTTCGACATTCCCCTTCCCTAACGAACCATTGACATTTGGGCGTTTGCCCGAATAAAAGGCTACCCATACGCACGGGGGGCCTTATGCCATTCGGTCAGCAGCAAGACGCCGAGCTCGACGACACGGACCTGCGCATCCTCGACATGCTGCAGGACGATTGTCGCACCGCGTTGGCGCGCATCGGCGAGCACGTCGGCTTGAGCGCGCCGTCCGTGCTCGAGCGCATCAAGAAGCTCGAGGCGGCGGGCGTGATCACCGGCTACCACGCCGTGCTCGACGCGCGCCGCCTCGGTCTCGACGTGACCGCGTTCATCGGCGTGATCACCAGCCAGCCCGACCAGCTGGGCGGCCTCGAGAGTCGGCTCGTGGCGCTCGACGGCGTGCTCGAGTGTCATCACGTCACCGGTGAGTACACGCTGCTCTTGAAGACGAAGACGGCGAACACGTCGGCGCTCGAAAAGCTGATCGCTCAGATCCGCTCGCTCGCCGGCGTCACCCGCACCGAGACGACAGTGGTGCTGTCGACCCACGCCGAGGGCGTCCGGCTGGCGCTCAATCAGAGCGAGCTGCCGCCGCCCGCGCACCCCAAGCGCGCGCGCCGCGTCGGCGAGCGCAACGGTCACCTGCGACGCGCGTGAAGCGGGAGACATCATGACCACCAAGGGACGACCCACGACCTGGTTGCGCGATCCGCGCATCGAGCACGATGCCTGCGGCGTCGGCTTCGTCGTCAACGTGAAGGGCGAGACATCGCACCGCATCGTCGAGCAGGGCCTCGAGGTGCTGCGCAACCTGACCCACCGCGGCGCGTGCGGCTGCGATCCGCTCACCGGCGACGGCGCGGGAATCATGGTGCAGATCCCGGACGACTTCCTCCGTCGCGAGGCGAAGGCCGCGCGCATGTCCTTGCCCGCCCGGGGCGCCTACGGTGTCGGCATGGTGTTCCTGCCTGCCGAGGTGCGCCAGCGCAACGAGTGCCAGAAGCTGCTCGAGAAGGTGATCCGGGAGGAGGGCCAGAAGCTCCTCGGCTGGCGCCACGTGCCGATCGCCGTCGACGCACCGGGTCCGCTCGCGCGCACCGTGATGCCCGAGATCCGGCAGGTGTTCGTCGGCGCCGGCCGGAGGACGAAGGACCAGGACGCCCTCGAGCGCACGCTCTACGTCATCCGCAAGCGCGTCGAGCAGCTGGTCCGCATGTCGGGGATGCCCGACTCCGAGCGCTTCTACGTGCCGAGCCTGTCGTCGCGGACGCTCGTGTACAAGGGGTTGCTGCTGCCCGACCAGATTCCGGCGTTCTACCACGACCTGGCCGACCCGCTGTTCGTCTCGGCGCTGGCGCTGGTGCACCAGCGCTTCTCCACCAACACGTTCCCGTCGTGGGATCGGGCGCATCCCTACCGCTTCATCGCCCACAACGGGGAGATCAACACGCTGCGCGGGAACGTGAACTGGATGTTCGCCCGCCAGGCCATGTTCGCCTCGCCGTTGTTCGACGACGTGACCAAGCTCTTCCCCATCATCGATCCGCTCACCAGCGACTCGGGCAACTTCGACAACGCCCTCGAGCTACTCGTGCGCACGGGCCGCTCGCTGCCCCACGCCGTCATGATGATGATCCCGGAGGCGTGGCAGAACCACGAGAGCATGAGCCCGACCAAGCGGGCATTCTACGAGTACCACGCCTGCCTGCAGGAGCCGTGGGACGGCCCCGCGTCGATCGCCTTCACCGACGGCCGCGTCATCGGTGCCGTGCTCGACCGCAACGGGCTCCGCCCCTCGCGCTACGTCGTCACCAAGGACGGCTTCGTCGTGATGGCGTCGGAGGTGGGCGTGCTCGACGTCGCACCCGACAACGTCGAGCACAAGGATCGGCTCCAGCCCGGCCGCATGTTCCTGGTGGACACCGAGCAGGGACGGATCGTCGGCGACGAGGAGATCAAGGAGTCGATGGCGGCGCGCAAGCCGTACCGCCAGTGGCTCGACCTGCACCTCACGCGTCTGGCCGAGCGGCCGGCGCCGAGTGACGTGCCGCCCGCCTACTCGCCGGAGACGCTGCTCGGTCGCCAGCAGGCGTTCGGCTACACCATCGAGGATCTCCGGCTGCTGATGACGCCGATGGCGCTGAACGGGCAGGAGGCCGTCGGCTCCATGGGCACCGACACGCCGCTCGCGGTGCTGTCCGACAAGCCGCAGCTGCTCTTCAACTACTTCAAGCAGCTCTTCGCGCAGGTGACGAACCCGCCCATCGACCCCATCCGCGAAGAGCTCGTGATGTCGGTGGAGACGACGATCGGCGCGGAGCGGAACCTCTTCGAGGAGACCCCGCTGCACTGCGCGCAGCTGCACGTGAAGAGCCCGACGCTCACCAACGAGGAGCTGGCGCGCATCAAGGAGCTCGACACGGCCTCGCTCCGGACCCTCACGCTGCCGATCCTCTTCCCCGCCGGCTCCGGCGGCGAGGGGCTGCGGGCGGCGCTCGAAGACCTGTGCCGGCGGGCCTCCGCGGCCGTCGCCGACGGCGACACCATCCTCGTCCTGTCCGACCGCGGCGTTGACGAGCGGCACGTGCCCATCCCGAGTCTGCTCGCCACCGCGGCAGTGCACCACCACCTGATCCGCGAGGGCACGCGCATGCGGTGCGGGCTCGTCGTCGAGACGGGCGAGCCGCGCGAGGTGCAGCACTTCTGCCTCCTTCTGGGCTACGGCGCCGGAGCGGTGAACCCGTACCTGGCCTACGAGACGCTGCGCGACATGGTGGCGGAGCAGGTCCTCCGCGACGTCGAGGCCGACGAGGCGGTGAAGAACTTCCGCAAGGCGGTCGACAAGGGCGTGCTCAAGGTGATGACCAAGATGGGCATCTCCACGCTCCACAGCTACCGCGGGGCGCAGATCTTCGAGGCCATCGGCCTGAATCGCGAGGTCATCGACCGCTATTTCACGTGGACGGCGTCGCGCATCGAGGGCGTCGGGCTCGACGTCATCGCGGGCGAAGCGCAGGAGCGCCACGACCACGCCTACAAGGTGTCGCCCGCGCTCGACGGGGATCTCTGGGTCGGTGGCCAGTATCAGTGGCGCCGGCGCGGCGAGCACCACATGTACAACCCGAACACGATCGCGAAGATGCAGCACGCGGTGCGCGCCGGCAGCTACAAGATGTTCAAGGAGTACACGGCGCTCGCCAACGACGAGAACCGGCGGCTGTGTACGATCCGCGGGCTGCTGCGCTTCAAGCCCGGGCAGCCGATCCCGCTCGACGAGGTGGAGCCGGCCTCGGAGATCGTGAAGCGCTTCAAGACCGGCGCCATGTCGCTCGGCTCGATCAGCCGCGAGGCGCACGAGAACCTCGCCATCGCGATGAACCGGCTCGGCGGCAAGTCGAACACGGGCGAGGGCGGCGAGGATGCGGTGCGCTACGAGCGCGACGCGAACGGCGACCTCCGCCGCAGCGCCATCAAGCAGGTGGCGTCGGGCCGCTTCGGCGTCACGAGTTACTACCTGGTCAACGCCGACGAGCTGCAGATCAAGATTGCGCAGGGGGCGAAGCCCGGCGAGGGCGGCCAGCTGCCGGGCCACAAGGTCGATCAGTACATCGCCAAGATCCGTTACTCGACACCGGGGGTGGGGCTCATCTCGCCGCCGCCGCACCACGACATCTACTCCATCGAGGACCTGGCGCAGCTGATCCACGACCTGAAGAACTCGAACGATCGGGCGCGAGTCAGCGTGAAGCTCGTCGCCGAGGTGGGTGTCGGCACCGTGGCCGCAGGCGTGTCGAAGGCCAAGGCCGACGTCGTGTTGATCAGCGGTTACGAGGGCGGTACCGGCGCGTCGCCGCTGACCTCGATCAAGCACGCCGGCATCCCGTGGGAGCTGGGACTGGCCGAGACGCAGCAGATCCTCGTCGCCAACGATCTCCGCGGCCGCATCCGGGTGGAGACCGACGGGCAGCTCAAGACCGGCCGCGACGTCGCGGTGGCGGCGCTGCTCGGCGCCGAGGAGTTCGGCTTCGCCTCGGCGGCGCTCATCGCGTCGGGCTGCATCATGATGCGGGTGTGCCACCTCAACACCTGCCCCGTGGGCATCGCGACGCAGGACCCGCGGCTGCGCAAGAAGTTCGAGGGCACGCCGGAGCACGTCGTCCACTTCATGACCTTCGTCGCGGAGGAGCTGCGCGAGATCATGGCGGAGCTGGGCTTCCGCACGGTGGACGAGATGGTCGGCCGGGTCGACGTGCTCGACGTGCGCGACGTCGCCGACCACTGGAAGGCCGCGGGCGTCGACCTCTCCGCCATCCTCCACAAGCCCGATGTGCCGCCGTCGGTCGCGATCCGTTGCGTGCAGGCCCAGGACCACGGTCTCGAGAAGGCGCTCGACAACACGCTCATCGCGCGCTGCCGGCCGGCCCTCGAGCGGCGCGAGAAGGTGCACCTCGACCTGCCGATCACGAACCGCAACCGCACCGCATGCACCATGCTGTCGGCCGAGGTGTCCCGCCGCCAGGGCGAGACGGGCCTGCCGGCCGGCACCATCCAGCTCAAGTTCACGGGCTCGGCGGGGCAGAGCTTCTGCGCCTGGCTCGCGCCGGGCATCGAGGTGGAGCTCGAGGGCGACGCCAACGACTACTTCGGCAAGGGGTTGTCGGGCGGCCGCGTGGTCGTCTATCCGCCGAGGACGGCGACGTTCGTGCCGGAGGACAACATCATCGTCGGCAACGTGTCGCTGTACGGCGCCACCGGTGGCGAGGTGTTCTTGCGCGGCCAGGCCGGCGAGCGCTTCTGCGTCCGCAACAGCGGCGTGGCGGCGGTGGTGGAAGGCGTCGGCGATCACGGCTGCGAGTACATGACGAAGGGTCTGGTGGTGGTGCTCGGCAGAACCGGCCGCAACTTCGCCGCCGGCATGAGCGGCGGCGTCGCTTACGTGCTCGACGACGACGGCACCTTCCGCACTCGCTGCAACATGGGCCTCGTGGCCGTCCAGGACCTGTCGTCCCAGGACGCCCGGACCGTCCGCGATCTGGTCCAGCGGCACTTGGCGCTCACCGACTCCGACGTCGCCCGGCGGCTCCTCGCGGACTGGCAGGAGACGCAGCAGCGGTTCGTGAAGGTCATGCCGGTCGAGTACGCCAAGGTGCTCGCGGAGCAGCATCTCGATACCGAAGCCGCGTGCGTCGCCGCGGTCTGACGGGTTCACGCCATGGGCAAGATCACCGGCTTTCTCGAATTCGAGCGCGAGAAGATCCACAAGCAGCCCGTCGAGGAGCGCCTCAAGCACTGGCGGGAGTTCGAGGAGCAGACCCCCGCCGAGACGCTGCGCGCGCAGGGCGCGCGGTGCATGGATTGCGGCATCCCCTTCTGCCACAAGGGCTGCCCGCTCGGGAACATCATCCCGGACTGGAACGACCTCGTCTACCGTGGCCGCTGGCGCGAGGCAATCGAGCGGCTGCACTCGACCAACAACTTCCCCGAGTTCACCGGCCGCATCTGCCCCGCGCCGTGCGAGGAGGCGTGCGTCCTCAACATCAACGACGACCCGGTCACCATCAAGAACATCGAGAAGCACATCATCGACCGGGCCTTCGCCGAAGGCTGGGTGACACCGCAGGTGCCCGAACGAAAGACGGGCAAGACCGTGGCCGTGGTCGGCTCGGGGCCCGCCGGCATGGCGTGCGCCCAGCAGCTGGCGCGTGCCGGCCACGCCGTGACGCTCTTCGAGCGCGACGATCGCATCGGCGGGCTGCTGCGCTACGGCATCCCGGACTTCAAGATGGAGAAGTGGATCATCGACCGCCGCATGGAGCAGATGACGGCCGAGGGCATCACCTTCCGCGCGGGCGTGCACGTGGGAGTGGACGTCACGGGCGACGAGCTCCGGCGCGACTTCGACGCCGTCGTGCTCTCCACCGGCGCCACCCGGCCGCGCGACCTGCCGGTGCCTGGCCGGGACCTGACGGGCATCCACTTCGCCATGGAGTTCCTGCCGCAGCAGAACAAGGTGGGCGCGGGCGACTCGGTCCCGGGGCAGATCCTCGCCACCGGCAAGCGCGTCGTCATCCTGGGCGGTGGCGACACGGGATCGGACTGCCTCGGCACGTCGAACCGCCACGGCGCCACGTCGGTGCACCAGTTCGAGCTGCTGCCGCAGCCGCCGAAGGACCGCCCGCAGCTGTCGTGGCCCAACTGGCCGATGATTCTCCGCACCTCGTCGTCGCACGAGGAGGGCGTCGTCCGCGACTGGAGCATCAACACGAAGCGGTTCAGCGGCGACGAGCACGGCAACGTCAAGAAGCTCCACGGCGTGCGGCTCGAGTGGCAGCAGGACAACGGCCGACCGGTGATGAACGAGGTCCCGGGCAGTGAGTTCGAGCTCGCGTGCGACCTCGTGCTGCTGGCGCTGGGCTTCCTCGGGCCAGAGAGCGACACGATCGTGGGGCAACTCGGCTGCACGCTCACGGATCGCGGCAACGTCCAGGCGGGGCCCGACTACCAGACCACGGTGCCGGGCGTGTTTGCGTGCGGCGACGCGCGGCGCGGGCAGTCGCTGGTGGTATGGGCGATCTGGGAGGGGCGTGAGGCGGCGCGCGGTGTCGACGCGTACCTGATGGGCGAGACGTTCCTGCCGGCGAGCCCGGATCTGTAGGCTCGACGCAGTAACCCCATGGGCATGCAGCCTGAGAGTTCGTATGGGCGCCGGACTCACCACAGCGAAACGTGGGGCGCTCGTGACCCCGGATGGACGGCTGGAGAGCGTGCGTGGCAGTCCGTGGTATTCGCCGGTGGGCTCAGCTGGGCTGGTTCGCCGCCGCGAGGCCGAGTTGGACGCGTATTGCGCGCTCCACCTCA
>JBKPDC010000059.1:0-30362 GCA_046727715.1 Thermodesulfobacteriota bacterium | reverse complement strand
GGGCGCGACGGTCGTGCGCGCGGCCGCAGCCGGTGTCGGGGCTGGCCGCCTCGTCTGCTCCGCACCGGCCGCCGGCGCGCGGCGCGACGCCAGCGACCTGGGGCGGGCTTCTGGTGGCGCCGGCTTCGGGCGCGACGCGGTGGTTGCCACCTCGCCAGCGGACGTTGGTGGGCCCGTGGCGACGGGACGGGTCGTGTTCGTCGCCGCGGCAGCCTTCCGGGCGTGGGTCGGCGCCTGACCCGGGCTCGCGGTCGGCCCCGCCTTGCGGGTCCCGGCCGTGCTCGACGGCCGGGATCCCTGCCCCGGCCTCGCCGGGGGCGTCCCCGGCTTGTCCAGAGATCCGGCTGCAGGCGTCGCCGACCCGGTCGCGGGCGGGCGCCCGGAAGGGATGCCCTCCCCGGGCTTCGCGCGCTGTCCGCCCGGCTCCAGCGCGCCCCAGAAGGTGAGGTCGTCGGCTGCCCGCTCCCGCTGTCCCGGTGGCGGCGGCTGGCCCGCCACGGGCAGTCGGACGATACGCTCCTCGTCGCCGCGCAGCCGCTCCTGCGTGTGGCTTCCGGTGTAGAAGCCGAGCCCGTAGACGACGGCGCAGCTCACCAGCCATGCGCCGACCAGCGCGATGCGATCGATCGGACCCAGCCCCACTCTCGCCGTGTGCTCCATCCCATCCTCCTCCTCTACATCCGCTCGGGTGCCGACACGTTTAAGACCGCCAGCGCGCGATGCAGCAGTCCCTGCAGGCAGCCCGCGAGCGCGCCCCGTGCCCGGGCCAGTCGTGGGCTCGCCCCGGCCGGACGATGCCGATTGAGCCAGCGGTGGGTTGCCGCCGCAAGCTCGACGGCGAAGCGCGCGACGCGGTCGGGCTCGAGCGCACGCGCTGCGACGTCGAGCACGTCCGGCCAGCCCGCAATCGCGCGGAGCACCTCGAGGTCGTCCGCGCCGAGCACCGACAGGTCACGCTGGGCCGGGATCGGCTCGCCGGAGCGCTCCGACGAGCGCGCGCGGCTCGCCACCCGTGCATGGGCGTATTGGACCAGGAAGAGCGGATTGTCCGTCCGCTCGCACCGTGCCAGCGCGAGGTCGAGGTCGAGCGCTCGCTCTGCGCGTTCCAGCAGCAGCAGGAACCGGAGCGCGTCGGGACCGATCTCGTCGAGCAGCGCACCCGCGGTGAGCCGCTCCTGCACGGGCGACCCGTCACGCGTGAGACGCACGTCGTGCACCGGAAGGATCCGCAGCGACACACGCGCGGCTCGCATCTCCTCGAGGCGTGGCGTCGCGTGCGAGCGGTCGCCGGTCACGACCGCGACGAGCTGGCCGAGCCGCCTGTCGCGGCTGGCGTCGGGCGCGGCCGGGGCGCGTCCGGGAATCGCACCTCCGCGCTCGACGTCCGCCCCCGCCTCACCGAGGAGGCCCACCACCGCGTCGGCCACCGTGGCGCCCCGCGCCTCGGTGGCACCGGAGGCGCCGGCGCGCACCAGCTCGACACGGACGCAGCGGCCGAGACCGGCGTCGCTGCGGCCATACGCGCCGCCGGCCTCGAGGGCGTCCGCCAGGACCGCACGCCAGAACGGTGGCGCGAAGCGGAAGTTGACGAAGCCGGGGCCCCCGACACCGACCTCCGCAAGCCACCCGTGAGGATCCCGCAGCCGGCTTGCGATCGTGGCGCCGAGGGCGTGCGGCGATCTGCCGAGCTGACGCCCGAGCACGAGGGCGACGTCGCACGCGAGGTCGCCGAAGGCCGCGTGGCGGGGCGCGTCTACGGTGAACTGGGGCACGGCACGGGTGCGAAGCAGTCCCCCCTCGATGGCGTCGCTCAGCGCTTCCCGGACGAGCGCGTCAACGTGCCGCTTCATCCCGGATCGCGCGCCAAAGACACCGTCCGGCGTGCGCGACGGAGACCCGGGGAGCGTCCATGGGTTGCGTTCTACCGACGGCCCCTCGCCGCGTCAACCGGCGCGGACCACAATTGAGACGTCCGTCCGCGGGGGTGGAAGCCGCGGTCTGCGCTCAGGATCCTCGCCCCATGCGCGCGGGCGGGTGTGGGGCGTCCCCCCGAGAGCCGCAGGCGCGCGCAAGGGGCTGCGGGTTCGCGCCGACCGCGGCCTCCACCCCGCGCCGCATGTCGCAAGGATTCGGTGCGCCGCCGCGGCGTCGTCGTGCGGCCGGGCGGCCGGGTGGTAGTTCGGCGTGCGTCGCGGGAGGGGCGCCGCCGTCTGACCGAACCCGCAGGCGTTGGCGCGCGCGGCGGGATGCGTGTGGGACGCTTGGGCTTACGAGGCGCGCCTACGCCGAGGATCCTGAGGGCAGACGGGGGCGCCCCTCACGCGCACCGACGTCGGCGATCACCCAGCCGCAGCCCGCCGCCGGGTCCCCTCGCCCTTCTCGGCGGCCTTCGCCGCCGCCTTGCGGCGCGGGGGCTTCTTCTTCTTGCCGGCGTCGCCGCTGCCCGGCCGGTCGACCAGCTCGACCAGCGAGATCGCGGCCGCGTCTCCCGGCCGCAGGCCCAGCTTCACGACGCGCGTGTAACCGCCAGGCCGGGCCGCGTAGCGCGGGCCCAGCTCGGCGAAGAGCTTCCGCACCACGCTCGCCCGCCGCACCAGCGCGGCGGCGCGGCGGCGGGCGTGCAGCGTACCTTCCTTGCCGAGCGTGATCAGGCGGTCACCCCACCGCTTCAGCTCCTTCGCCTTGGCATCGGTCGTGCGCACGGCCTCGTGCTGGAGCAGCTCCGTCACGAGGTTCCGGAGCAGCGCGCGGCGGTGCGCCGGCGAGCGTCCCAGCTTCTTCCCTGCCACGCGATGGCGCATCGCTCACCCGGTCTCCCGCTCGCGCGCGAGACGGCGACGATCGAGCTCGTCCCGCGACGGGAAGTTGTCGAGTCGCATCCCGAGGCCGAGTCCCATCTCGTGGAGGGTCTCCTTGATCTCGTTCAGCGACTTACGCCCGAAGTTCTTCGTCTTGAGCATCTCCTGCTCGGTCTTCTGCACCAGCTCGCCGAGGTAGCGGATGTCGGCGTTCTGCAGGCAGTTGGCCGACCGTACGCTGAGTTCGAGATCCTCCACCGGTCGGAAGAGGTTTTCGTTGACCGGCATCTCCCGGCTCGACTCGCCCTCCGCCCCGGCCGGCTTCTCCTCGAAGTTCACGAAGATGCCGAGCTGATCCTGCAGGATGCGCGCCGCGTAGGCCACGGCGTCTTCGGGCCGCTCGCTGCCGTCGGTGTTCACCTCGAGCGTGAGCTTGTCGTAGTCCGTGCGTTGCCCGACGCGCGCGTTGGTCACCACGAAGTTGACCTTCGTGATCGGCGAGAAGATGGCATCGATCGGGATGGTCCCGACGGGATCGGTCTCCCGCTTGTTGCGCTCCGCCGGCACGTAGCCGCGACCGAGCCGGATGACCAGCTCCATGTCGAGCTCCGCATCCTTGGCGAGCGTGGCGATGTGCTGATGGGGGTTCAAGATCTCGACGCGGGGACCGGCCTGAATGTCGGCCGCGGTCACCTCGCGCTCGCCACGCACGCGGATGTGCGCGACCTCCTCGGTGGCGCCGTCGTTCAGCTTGACGCGCACCTCCTTCAGGTTGAGCACGATGTCGGTGACGTCCTCCGACACCCCGGGGAGTGTCGAGAACTCGTGCAGCACGCCGTTGACGCGCACCGCGACGATGGCCGCCCCTTGCAACGACGAAAGCAACACGCGCCGCAGCGCGTTGCCGATGGTGGTGCCGTAGCCGCGTTCGAAGGGCTCGCCGAAGAACTTGCCGTAAGTCGGCGTGAGGCTCTTCTCCTCGACCTCGAGCCGCTTGGGTTTGATCAGCTCGCGCCAGTTGCTCTGCAGCACGGCTTCGGATTGGGACGATTCGGTTTCCTGAAACTCCATGGGCGCCTTCCTCTGTTCCCCGTCGGCTACTTGGAATAGAGCTCGACGACCAGCTTCTCGTTGATGGGCATCGTCAGATCGGACCGGACGGGGAGTGTCTTCACGCGACCCGAGAACGCCTCGGGCATGACCTCGAGCCAGTCGGGGACGCCGCGGCGCTGTGCCAGCTCGAGCGCCTCCTGGATACGTGTCACCTTCTGGCTGCGCCCGCGCACGCCGACCGTGTCGCCGGCGCGGACCAGGAACGACGGGACGTTGACCTTGCGCCCGTTCACCTGAAAGTGGCCATGCCGCACCAGCTGCCGAGCCTCGGAGCGCGAGGTGGCGAAGCCGATCCGATAGACGATGTTGTCGAGCCGGCGCTCCAGCAGCTGGAGCAGGATCTCGCCGGTCACACCCTTGGCACGGTCCGCCATCTCGAAGTAGCGCCGGAACTGTCCTTCGAGCACACCGTACATGCGGCGCAGCTTCTGCTTCTCGCGCAACTGGACCGAGTACTCGGAGAACTTCGGCCGGGCCTGCCCGTGCTCACCCGGTGGATAGTTGCGGCGCTCGATCGCGCATTTGTCGGTGTAGCAGCGCTCCCCCTTCAAGAAGAGCTTCAAACCCTCGCGACGGCAGAGCCGGCAGACCGCTCCGGTGTATCGTGCCACGTCGAACTCCTCAGACCCGGCGCCGCTTCGGCGGCCGGCACCCGTTGTGCGGGATGGGTGTCACGTCCTTGATGATGCTGACGGTGAAGCCCGCGGCCTGCAAGCTGCGTAATGCCGACTCGCGTCCCGACCCCGGACCCTTCACCAGCACGGTGACGTGCCGCATGCCCAGCTCGGCGGCCTTCCGCGCCGCAGCCTCGGCGGCCACCTGGGCGGCGAAGGGCGTCCCCTTGCGGGATCCCTTGAAGCCGCACGATCCGGCGCTCGACCACACCAGGACGTTCCCCTGGGCGTCGCTGACCGTGATGATGGTATTGTTGAACGTAGAGTGAATGTGGAGCACGCCCTCGGCAACGAGCCGCTTCGCCTTCTTCCGACGAACCGCTGCCCCTTCGGGCGCGGCGCCCTTCGCGCCGCTGGCTTCCTGCTGCTTCGCCACGAGTCCTCCTTGGCGTGGATCGGGTCGCGACCGCTCGCTCAGCCCTTGGCGGGCGCTGCCTTCTTGCCGGCGACCGTTCGCCGCGGTCCCTTGCGTGTCCTCGAGTTGGTATGGGTGCGTTGCCCGCGCACCGGCAGGTTCCGCCGGTGACGCAGCCCGCGGTAGCATCCGAGATCGACCAGACGCTTGATGTTGCCGGTCACGTCGCGGCGGAGATCGCCCTCGACCTTGTAGCTGGCGTCGATCTCGCGCCGGATGCGCGTCACCTCGTCGTCGGTCAGCTCGTCGCTCTTGCGGCCCGGATCCAGCTCGGCCACCGCGCAGATGCGGGACGCGGAGCTGCGACCGATGCCATAGATGGAGGTGAGCGCGATCTCCATGCGCTTGTTGCGTGGCAGGTCGACGCCGGCGATGCGTGCCATGTTCTGCTTCTCCCTGTCCCTAGCCCTGGCGTTGCTTGTGCCGCGGGTTCTCGCACTGCACCCGGACCACGCCCTGGCGCCGGATCACCTTGCACTTCCTGCAGATGGGTTTCACCGATGCTCGTACCTTCATGTGATCACGCCTTCACGCGGCCAGCTCACGGCCGGCTCAAGATATAGGGGCCGTCGGCAGTGACGGCAACGGAGTGCTCGAAGTGCGCCGAGAGCCGGCCGTCACGGGTGGCCGCGGTCCAGCCGTCGTCCTTCACGTAGACCTCGGGCCGCCCCGCGTTCACCATGGGCTCGATCGCGAGGACGAGCCCCTCCGAGAGACGCACGCCGCGTGCCCCGGTGCGGTAGTTCGGCACCTGCGGATCCTCGTGCAACTTGCGCCCGATGCCGTGGCCGACGAATTCCCGCACCAGCGAGAACCCGGCTCCCTCGGCGACGTCCTGAATGGCCCCGGAGATGTCCACGATGTGCGCGCCCGGCCGGATGGCCTCGATCCCGGCCGCGAGGGCCGCCGCGGTCACGTCCATCAGACGCCGCGCCGCCGGCGACACCTGACCGACCGCGACGGTGCGCGCTGCGTCACCGAAGTACCCCTCGTAGCACACGCCGAAGTCGAGCCCAACGATGTCGCCGTCGCGCAGCACCCGCCGGCCCGAGGGGATCCCGTGCACCACCTCGTCGTTGATCGAGATGCAGATCGACGCCGGAAACGCCCGGCCGTTCACCACGTACCCCTTGAAGGCGGGCTTCGCGCCGTGCCGGCGGGTGAGCTCCTCGGCGAGCCCGTCGAGCTCGGCGGTGGAGACACCCGGGCGCACGCGGGACGCGACCTCGGCGAGGATCTCCGCGACGATCCCGCTCGCGCGCCGCATGCATTCGATCTCCTCCCGCGACTTGAGCATGATCATGTAAGGCTCGCCCTGATGCGTCCGAAGACGTCGTCGCGCGTGCCCGTGCCGGCCACCGGACGCAGCAGACCGGCGGCGCGGTAGAACGCCTCGAGGGGCTCCATCTCCCGCGCGTACAGCGCGAGGCGCACGGCGATGCGGTCGGCCTGGTCGTCCTCGCGCTGGTAGAGCTCGCCGCCGCAGCGATCGCAGCGACCCGGTGCCGCCGGTGGATTCAGCTCGCGATGAAACATGGCGCCGCAGGGCCGGCAGACGAGCCGCCCCGCGAGCCGCCGGATCAGCTCGCTCTGGGGCACCTCGACGGTGACGACGGCATCGAGCTCGGAACGCTGCGCCGAGAGCAGGTCCCGGAGGGCGCGGGCCTGGGGCACCGTGCGCGGGAATCCGTCGAGGATGAAGCCCTTCGCACAGTCCGCCGTCGCCAGTCGCTCCTCGACCAGCCCGATCACGACCTCGTCGGGCACCAGCTGACCCGCCTCCATGTACCGGCGTGCCGCCCCGCCGAGCCTGCTGCCATTGTGCTGCGCCTCGCGCAGCATGTCGCCCGTGGAGATCTGGGGGACGCCGAGGGCGTCCTGGAGGAGGCGGGCCTGCGTCCCCTTGCCCGCGCCCGGGGGGCCCAGCATCACGACGCGCACCACACCTCCTACCGGCGGCCCCGGATGCGACCACGCTTCATGAATCCCTCGTAGCTCCGGGAGATCATGTGGGTTTCCATGGCGGCGATGGTGTCGAGCGCGACTCCGACCACGATCAGCAGTGCGGTCCCGCCGAAGTAGAACGGCACGCGCAGCTGGGAGATCAAGAAGGTGGGCAGGACGCAGATGCCCGCGACGTAGAGGGCGCCCGACAGCGTGATGCGCGACAGGATGCGGTCGATGTACTCCGCGGTCCGCTGCCCGGGCCGGATGCCGGGGACGTAGCCGCCGAACTTCTTCAGGTTGTCCGACACGTCGGTCGGGTTGAAGGTGACGGCGGTGTAGAAGTAGCAGAAAAAGATGATGAGTCCGACGTCGACCAGGCCGTAGACCAGGGTGCCGGGCGTGAGCGCGCTCGCCACCCACCGTGCGATGGAGTTGTCGCCGAACATGCTGGCGATGCTGGCGGGGAACAACAAGACCGACGACGCGAAGATGGGCGGAATGACGCCCGCCGTGTTCACCTTGAGCGGCAGGTGCGAGCTCTGGCCGCTGTAGACTCGCCGGCCGACGACACGCTTCGCGTACTGCACCGGAATGCGCCGCTGCCCGCGCTCCATGAAGATGATGGCCGCCACCACTGCGGTCGCCAGGACGATCATGAACAGGGCGGTGAAGATCGAGAGCTCGCGCTGGCGGACGAACTCGAGGGTCTGGAGGATCGCACCCGGCAGGCTGGCGACGATGCCGGCGAAGATGATCATCGAGATGCCGTTGCCGATGCCCCGCTCCGTCATCTGCTCGCCCAGCCACATGATGAAGGCGGTCCCCGTGGTGAGCGTGATCATCGTCATGAGCCGGAAGCTCCACCCGGGCTGGAACACGACGCTCACGCCGCCCGGCGCCTGGATGGTCTCGAGGCCGGCCGCGATGAAGAAGCTCTGCACGAGCGCCAGCGCCACGGTGCCGTAGCGCGTGTACTGCGTGATTTTCCGCCGCCCGAGCTCACCCTCCTTGGAGAGCTTCTCGAGGTACGGGATCACCACGGTGAGCAGCTGGAAGATGATGCTCGAGCTGATGTACGGCATGATGCCGAGCGCGAAGATGGAGAAGCGCTCGAGCGCCCCGCCCGAGAACAGATTCACCAGGCCGAGGATGTTGTTCTTGGCCTGGGCGAAGAACTGCGCCAGCGCCTGGCCGTCGATTCCGGGCGTGGGCACGTGGCACCCGAGCCGATAGATCGCGAGCGCTCCCGCCGTGAATCCGATCCGCTTGCGCAGCTCGGGCATGCGGCCGGCGTTGGAGAAGCCCTCAAGCACCGAGCACCTCGGCGGCGCCGCCGGCCGCGGTGATCGCCTCGCGCGCGCCCGCACTGAACGCGTGCGCCCGCACCGTGAGCGCGTGCGCCAGCGCGCCCTTCCCGAGGCACTTGACGAGCCCGCGTTTGCGCACCAGCCCGCGTGCCCGCAGCTCGTCCGGGCCGACGACGGCGTCGACCGGGAAGGCCGCGAGCTGCCCGACGTTGAAGACCACGTACTCCGTGCGCGACACAGGCCGGAACCCCCGCTTCGGCAAGCGGCGCTGAAGCGGCATCTGGCCGCCCTCGTATCCAGGCGGGCTGTTGCCACCCGACCGCGACCGGCGGCCCTTGTGCCCGCGGCCCGCCGTCTTGCCGTTGCCGGAGCCCGGCCCCCGTCCGACGCGCTTGCGCCGGCGGCTGGACCCGGGCGCTGGATGGAGGTGACTCAGGTCCATGGCCTCAGCCCTCCGTCTCGACCAGGTGGGCGACCTTGGCGAGCATTCCGCGCACGGCCGGCGAGTCTTTCAGAATGACCGACCGACCCACACGCGTGAGGCCCAGGCCGCGCAGGGTCTCGCGTTGCCGCGGACTGGTGGCGATGCCGCTCCGCTTGAGCGTCGCCTTCACGATGCGTTCGCTCATCCGCGCAGCTCCCCGACCGTCTTGCCGCGCAGCGCCGCAACCTGGTCGGGCGGCCGCAGCTCGCGCAGCGCCGCCATGGTGGCGCGCACCATGTTGTTCGGGTTGTTCGACCCGATGCACTTCGTGAGCACGTTGGCCAGACCGGCCAGCTCCACCACGGCGCGCACCCCGCCTCCGGCGATCACCCCCGTCCCGTCCGACGCCGGCTTGAGCAGCACCTCCCCGGCGCCGAAGCGGCCGATCACCTCGAAGGGGATGGTCCCCTCCACGAGCGGGACGTCGACCATGCTCTTCTTGGCCTTCTCGATCCCCTTGCGGATCGCCTCGGGGACTTCCTTCGCCTTACCGAGCCCGAAACCGACGCGCCCGGCGCTGTCGCCGACGACGACCAGCGCGCTGAAGCTGAAGCGCCGGCCACCCTTCACGACCTTGGCCACCCGATTGATGTGGACGACCTTCTCCCGGAGCTCGGTGCCCCGATCGTCGACGATCCGTCGCGGGCTCTGACCCATCTGCGCCATCTTCGATCCCTCAGAACTGGAGGCCGCCCTCGCGCGCGCCGTCCGCCACCGCGCGCACGCGGCCGTGGTACAGGAAGCCGTTGCGGTCGAAGACCACGCGGGTGATGCCCTTTTCCTGGCAGCGCCGCGCCGTGAGCAGCCCGACCTGCTTTGCGGCGTTCACGTCGCCGGTCTTCGTGAGCTGCGCGCGCAGGTCCGCACTCTGCGTGGACACCGCGAGCACCGTCTTTCGCGACTGGTCGGTGATCACCTGCACGTAGATGTGCCGGTCGCTGCGGAACACCGATAGCCGCGGCCGCTCGTCCGTGCCACGTACCCGCCGGCGCACCCGGTCCCGGCGCCGCTCGCGCGCCATCCTGCCTGTTGCCAACATCAGCTCCTTCCCGCCGCCGCCTTCCCGGCCTTGCGGCGAATGGTTTCCGTGCTGTACTTGACGCCCTTGCCCTTGTACGGCTCCGGCGGGCGGAGGCGGCGGATCGCGGCGGCCGTCTGCCCCAGGAGCTCCCGGTCGCCCCCTTCCAGCGTGACCACCACCTGGCGATCGACCTTGGCCGTGATGCCTTTGGGGAGCTGGTAGGCGATGGGATGCGAGTAGCCGAGCGTGAGGTAGAGCAGCTGGCCGCGCGCCTCGGCGCGGTAGCCGACGCCGGTGATCTCGAGCACCTTCGTGAATCCCGCGCCCGCCCCTTGCACCATGTTGGCGACGAGCTTCCGGGTGAGGCCGTGGACGCTCCGCGCGCGGCGGGTGTCGTCGTGGCGCTGCACGAGTGCCGTGTTGCCCTCGATCGTGATCGACACCTCGGGCTCGAGCGGCCGGCTGAGGGTCGCCTTGGGTCCCTCGACGCGGATCGTGCCGTCGGTGACGTGGACCTTCACGCCGGCGGGAATCTGAATGGGCATTCGTCCGATGCGCGACATCAGCAGTCCTTCACCAGATCTGGCAGATGATCTCCCCGCCCACGCCCTGGCGCCGCGCCTCGCGGTCCACCAGGATGCCCTTCGGCGTCGAGAGGACGCTCACCCCGAGCCCCCGGCGCACCGCGGGGATCTCGCCGTAGCCGACGTAGACGCGCAGGCTCGGCCGACTGATCCGGCGGATGCCGGAGATGACCGGGCGGCGTCCCTGGTCGTAGCGCAACCCGATGCGCAGGACGGGGAACGGTTTCTCCTCGACCAGCGCGGCGTCGGTGAGATAGCCCTCGTCGACGAGCACGCGCGCCACGGCTTCCTTGTGCCGCGACCAGGGCACGTCGACGCTCGCCTTGCGCGCACCCGCACCGTTGCGGATCCGGGTCAGCATGTCGGCGATGGGATCGGTCATCATGAGCGGGTCACCAGCTGGCCTTCACGAGCCCCGGGATCTGCCCCTTGCGCGCGAGATTGCGGAGACACAGGCGGCACATGCGGAAGCGACGGTAGAAGGCGCGCGGCCGCCCGCAGAGCGGGCAGCGGTTGTAGGCCCGGACGCGGAACTTCGGGGGCCGGGAGGCTTTCACCATGAGGGCGGTCTTGGCCATGTCCAACTCCGACGGTCTTCAGGCCCTGAACGGGAGGCCGAGGCCGCGGAGCAGCGCCTTGCCCTCGGCATCGGTGCGGGCGGTGGTGCAGATCACGATAGTGAGTCCCCTGATCTTGTCGACCTTGTCGAGGTTGATCTCCGGAAAGATCACCTGCTCGCGGAGGCCGAGCGAGTAGTTGCCGCGGCCGTCGAACGAACGGTCGGGCACGCCCTTGAAGTCGCGCACGCGCGGCAGGGCCACCGCGACCAGCCGGTCGAGGAACTCGTACATGCGCTCGCCGCGCAGCGTGACCATGGCCCCGATGGGCATGCCCTCGCGCAGCTTGAAGTTCGAGATCGCCTTCTTCGCCTTCGTCACCACCGGCTTCTGGCCGGTGATGGCGGTGAGCTCCTCGACGGCGGATTCGATCACCTTGGGGTTCTGGACGGCCTCGCCCAGCCCCATGTTGAGGACGATCTTCTCGAGCCGGGGCACGGCCATGGGGTTCTGGTAGCCGAGCTCGCGCATCAGCGCGGGCGCGACCTCCGTGCGATACCGTTCGCGCAGCCGGGCGGGCATGGTCAGGCACTCTCCAGGACGGCGTTGCACCGGCGGCAGATCCGGACGGCACGGCCGTCCTCGAGCCGGCGCCGGCCGACGCGTGCCGGCTTGTTGCAGCGGCCGCACAGCGGCTGGACGTTGGATGCGTCGATGGACGCTTCCTTCTCGGCGATGCCGCCCTGCTGCTGGACGCCGCGGGGCTTGGTGTGCCGCTTCACGAGGTTCAGCCGCTCGATGATGACGCGATCGGTCTCCGCGAGGACGCGCAGGATCTTACCCGTCTTGCCGCGCTCCTTGCCGGCGATGACGAGCACGGTGTCGTCCTTGCGCAATCGGTGGACCGCCATGTTCACAGCACCTCGGGCGCGAGCGAGATGATCTTCATGAATCGCTTCGCGCGCAGCTCGCGCGCCACGGGCCCGAAGATGCGGGTCCCGATGGGCTCGCGCGCGTTGTCGATCAGCACGGCCGAGTTCGTGTCGAACCGGATGTACGACCCGTCGGTCCGGCCGACCTCTTTGGCCGTCCGTACCACGACGGCCTTCATCACGTCACCCTTCTTCACCTTGGCGTTGGGAATGGCCTCCTTGACCGACACCACGATGATGTCGCCCACCGAGGCGTACTTCCGCTTGCTGCCCCCCAGCACCTTGATGCAGAGCACCTTGCGCGCGCCGCTGTTGTCGGCCACGTCGAGCACGCTCTCCACCTGGATCATGCAGAAACCTCGCCCACGGTGGGCTCCGCGAGCGCCTCGTTGCGCCCCAGCACGGCCAGCACCGCCCAGCGCTTCTGGGCGGACAGCGGGCGCGTCTCGATGATGCGAACGCGATCGCCCACGCGGCAGCGGTTGGTCTCGTCGTGTGCCTTGTAGCGGGCGCGGCGGCGGCGGTACTTCTGGTAGCGCTGGTGACGCACGAGCCGTTCGACCACCACCACGACGGTCTTGTCCATCTTGTCGGACACGACCACCCCTTCGCGCACCTTTCGCGTTCCTGTGCGCACTCCTGGGCTCGCAGCCGGCTTCATCGCACCCCTCCTCGCACCGTGGCGCCCGCGGTGCGCTCGCGGAGCAGCGTCTTCACGCGTGCCAGGCTGCGCCGGGTCTCGCGCATCTTCATGGGATTCGGCAGCTGGGCCGTGGCGCGCCGGAGCCGCAGGTGAAACACCTCGTCGGTGAGCTCACGCTCGCGCGTCTTGAGCTCGTCTGTGCTCAGGTCCTTGAGCTCGCGCAGCTTCACGCCGCACCTCCCGTCGCGAGATGCCGCTCGCGGAACTGCGTCTGCAACGAGAGCTTCGCCGCCGCCAGCATGAGGGCGCTGCGCGCCGACTCGCGATCGACGCCCTCCATCTCGAAGAGTATGCGTCCCGGCTTGACGACGGCCACCCAGATCTCGGGCGAGCCCTTCCCCTTTCCCATGCGCGTTTCGGCTGGCTTCTTGGTGAGCGGCTTGTCGGGGAAGACGCGCACCCAGACGCGGCCGCCGCGCTTGATCGCGCGGGTGAGCGCGACGCGTGCCGCCTCGATCTCGCGCGCCGTGAGCCACCCCCGGCCGACGCACTGGAGCCCGTAGTCGCCGAACGCCAGCGACGACCCGCGCCAGGCGGTGCCCCCGCGCCGGCCCTTCTGCTGCTTGCGATACTTGACCTTCTTCGGTGCGAGCATGATGGCGTAGGATCAGGCGCCCGCCGAGACGCGCTGCTGCTCCTCCTCCTGGCGGCTCAGCACCTCGCCGCGGAAGATCCACACCCGCACGCCGATGATGCCGTGCGTGGTCCGGGCCTCCGCAAACCCGTAGTTGACGTCGGCGCGGAGCGTGTGTAACGGCACCCGCCCCTCACGATACCACTCCGTGCGGGCGATCTCCGAGCCGCCGAGACGGCCGGCCGACTGGATCCGCACGCCCTGGGCGCCCATGCGCATCGCGCGCGCCAGGGCTTCCTTCATCGCCCGGCGGAATGCCACCCGGCGCTCGAGCTGGAGGGCGACGTTCTCCGCGACCAGCTGCGCGTCCACGTCGGGACGGCGCACCTCGTGGATGTTGATGAAGGTCTCTTTGCGGGTGAGCCGCGCCAGCTCCTGCTTGAGCTTCTCGATCTCGGCACCCTTCTTGCCGATCACGATGCCGGGCCGCGCCGTGTGGATGTTGATCTTCGCCTTGTTTGCCGCGCGCTCGATGTCGATCTTCGACACGCCCGCATGGTAGAGGCGCTTCTTCAGGAAGTTCCGGATCTTGATGTCCTCGTGCAGGAGGTCGGCGTACTCCCGCCGCGCGAACCAGCGCGAGTCCCAGGTTTCGGTGACGCCGAGTCGGAACCCCTTCGGATGGACCTTCTGTCCCACGCTCAGGCCTCCGCGCCCTTCCGGCGCTCGTCGACGATGACGGTGATGTGACTGCTGCGCTTGAAGATGGGCGTGGCGCGACCGTGGGCACGCGGCGTGAAGCGCTTCGCGGTGGGGCCTTCGTCGACCCACACGCGTTTCACGTAGAGCGCATCGACGTCGACGCGCTGCCCGTGCTCGGCGTTCGCGACGGCGGATCTGAGCGTCTTCGCCACCAGCCGCGCCCCGCGCCTCGGCGTGTATTCGAGGATCCCCAGCGCCGCCTCGACGGACTTGCCGCGGATCAAGTCCACCACCAGGCGCGCCTTCTGCGCCGTGATGCGCGAGAACCTGCTCGTGGCGCGGGCTTCCATCGCTACTTCTTCGCCGGCGCCGGCGCCGCCGGGCTAGCCGTCTCGACCTTCCCCTTGCGGTCGCCGGAGTGGCCATGGAAGGTGCGCGTGGGCGCGAACTCGCCGAGCTTGTGCCCCACGGCGTTCTCGGTGACGAACACGGGGATGAACTTCCGCCCATTGTGCACGGCGAAGGTGAACCCGACCATGTCGGGTGTCACCGTCGAGCGGCGCGACCAGGTCTTCACCACCCGCTTGTCGCCCGACTCGATCATCGCTCGCACCTTCTTCATCAGGTGGAGGTCGACGAAGGGACCCTTTTTGACGGAACGTGCCACGCTACGCTCTTTCTCTTCGCTGTCTTTCTCTTCGCTTGCCGCCGCCTACTTCGACTTGCGCCGCTGGAGGATGAACTTGTCGGTGCGCTTGTTGTGGCGTGTCTTGTAGCCCTTGGTGGGCTTGCCCCAGGGCGTCTGTGGATGGTTGCCCTTCGAGCGCCCCTCGCCGCCACCGTGCGGATGGTCGACCGGATTCATGGCGATGCCACGGACGTGCGGCTTGCGCCCGAGCCAACGCACGCGTCCTGCCTTGCCGTGCGACAGGTTCTCGTGCTCGAGGTTCCCCACCTGCCCGATCGTGGCGCGGCAGGCGAGCCGCACGCGCCGGAGCTCTGTGGACGGGAGCTTCAGCAGCGCATAGTCGCCCTCTTTGGCCATCAGCTGGATCGCGGCGCCAGCGCTGCGCCCGAGCTGGGCGCCGCGGCCGGGTTTCAGCTCGACGGCATGCACCGTGGTCCCGAGCGGGATGTTGGCCAGCGGCAGGCTGTTGCCGGGCTTGATGTCGGCCTGCGGGCCGGTCTCGACGCGATCCCCGACCGACAGCCCGACCGGCGCGAGGATGTACGCCTTCGCCCCGTCGGCATAGTACAGGAGCGCGATGCGCGCCGAGCGATTGGGATCGTACTCGACGGCATGCACCGTGGCGGGGACGCCGGTCTTGTCGCGCCGGAAGTCGACGACCCGGTAGAGGCGCTTGTGGCCGCCGCCGCGATGCTGCGCCGTCAGGCGACCCATGTTGTTGCGACCCCCGGACTTGGGGAGCGGCGCCACCAGCGACTGCTCGGGCCGGGGCTTGGTGATCTCGCTGAAGTCGAAGCCGGTGCGGAACCGGCGACCGGGCGACGTGGGGCGGAACTGGATGATCGGCATCGGTCTGGCGCTCCCGCTAGGCTCCCTCGAAGAAGTCGATGCGGCTGCCCTCGGCGAGGGTCACGTACGCCTTCTTCCAGTCGGGCCGCCGTCCCTGATGGCGCCCCACCCGCCGCATCTTCCCCAGCTGCCGGTGGGTGCGGACCTTCGTCACCTTCACCTTGAAGAGCGTCTCGACCGCTTGGCGGATCTCCACCTTGTTCGCGCGCGGATGGACGCGGAACACGACCTGGTTGCCCAGCTCGTTCACCAGCGTGCCCTTCTCCGTGACGACGGGCCCCTGGACGACGTCGATGGCGTTCATGCCTGATCCTTCCCGCGGTCGTTCGGTCGGTCGGGATCGCCGAGCCGGGCCGCCACCTGCTCCAGGGCCTCGCGGGTCATGATGAGGGTGGCGTGGCCGAGGACGTCGTAGACGTTGAGGCCGGCGGCGAGGATCACCTTCACGTGCGGCAGATTGCGCCCGGCGCGTTGCACGGCGTCGTCGCGTCCGCCGAGCACGACGAGCGCGCTCCCCTCGATGCCGAGTGCCGCGAGGCACTCCAGCATGCCCTTGGTCTTCGGCTCGGGCAGCACGAGGCGATCGACCACCACGAGCTTGCCCTCCGCGTGGCGGGCCGCCAGGCCGGCGCGCAGCGCGGCGGCGCGTGCGGAGCGCGGCAACCGATACGAGTAGTCGCGCGGCTGCGGCGGGAAGATCACCGCGCCGCCGCGCCACAGCGGGGAGCGCGAGCTGCCCGCGCGCGCGCGACCGGTGCCCTTCTGCTTCCACGGCTTCTTGCCGCCGCCGCGGACGAAGTGGCGGGTCTTGGCCGCGGCCGTCCCCGCCCGCCGCGAGGCGAGCTGGCTCTTCACCATGTCGTGCAGCAGGTGCTCGCGCACCGGGCCGGCCACCACCACCGCCGGGACCTCGAGGTCGCCGACCGGTGCGCGCGACTGGGAGACGACCGGAACCGTCACCGTCGTCCGCTCCGTGCTCACTGGTCGGTCTCTCCTCTGGTGCTCGCGGGCGGCTTGCACAGGATGACGGTGCCGTTGCGCGCGCCGGGCACCGCGCCGCGGACCAGGATGACGTGTTCCTCGGGCCGCACCGCCACGACCTCGAGATTCCGCGTGGTGACGCGCTCGGCCCCGTAGCGGCCGGCCATCCGCTTCCCCTTGAACACGCGGCCGGGATACGAGCGGTTGCCGATCGAGCCGCCGTGCCGGAAGTACTCGTGGGTGCCGTGGCTGGCGGGGAAGCCGCTGAAGTGGTGACGCTTCATGACCCCCGCGGTGCCACGCCCCTTCGACACCCCACTGATCTGCACCCGCTCCCCGGCGACGAAGACGTCGTCCACGCTGAGCTCCGTGCCGACGGCCGGGGCGTCGTCGCCCGCCAGCCGGAACTCGCGCAGCACACGGAATGCACCGGTGCCAGCCTTCTGGAACTGCCCGCGCACCGCCTTCGGCAGCTTCTCGGCCTTGGCGGTGCCGAATCCGAGCTGAGCGGCAGCGTAGCCGTCCCGCTCTCCGCGGCGAGTGGCCACCACCGTGCACGGCCCGGCCTCGATCACGGTGACCGGGACGAGCTCGCCGTCGGCCGTGTAGACCTGGGTCATCCCCAGCTTGCGGCCGATCAGCCCCGTGAGCGTGGTCGCCATGGCCTACTGGAGCTTGATCTCGACGTCGACGCCGGCCGCCAAATCGAGCTTGCCGAGCGCGTCGATCGTCTGTTGGGTGGGCTCGAGAATGTCGAGCAGCCGCTTGTGGGTGCGGATCTCGAACTGCTCGCGCGACTTCTTGTCGACGTGCGGGGACCGGTTCACCGTGAAGCGCTCGATGTGCGTCGGCAACGGGATGGGCCCCGCCACCCGCCCCCCGGTGCGTCGGATCGTGTCGACGATCTCGCGCACCGACTGATCGAGGAGCCGGTGGTCGTAGGCCTTGAGCCGGATTCTGATCTTCTCGTTCATCCGCCGCTGATCACTCGAAGCCTATGCGAAGGTCATTCGAAGATTTTGGTCACGACGCCGGCGCCGACGGTGCGGCCGCCTTCGCGGATCGCGAAGCGCAGCCCCTCGTCCATCGCGATGGGCATGATGAGCTCGACCTTGATCTGGACGTTGTCCCCCGGCATCACCATCTCGGTACCCTCGGGCAGCTCGCAGATGCCGGTCACGTCGGTGGTGCGGAAGTAGAACTGGGGCCGATATCCCTTGAAGAACGGCGTGTGCCGCCCGCCTTCGTCCTTCGTCAGGATGTATGCCTCGGCCTGGAACTTGGTGTGCGGCGTGATGGAGCCCGGCTTCGCCAGCACCTGCCCGCGCTCGATCTCCTCGCGCTTCGTGCCGCGGAGCAGGCAGCCGATGTTGTCGCCCGCCAGACCCTCGTCGAGGAGCTTGCGGAACATCTCGACGCCGGTGACGACGGTCTTGCTGGTGGGCTTGATGCCGACGATCTCGACCTCCTCGCCGACCTTGACCTTCCCGCGCTCGACGCGGCCGGTGGCCACCGTGCCGCGGCCGCTGATCGAGAACACGTCTTCCACCGGCATGAGGAAGGGCTTGTCGACGTCGCGCTTCGGCTCGGGGATGTAGCTGTCGATCGCGTCCATCAGCTGCTGGATGGACGGCGTACCGAGCTCATCCGGGTCGCCCTCGAGCGCCTTCAGCGCGCTGCCACGGATGATCGGGATGTCGTCGCCCGGGAACTCGTACTTGGAGAGCAGCTCGCGCACCTCGAGCTCGACCAGGTCGAGCAGCTCCTTGTCTTCCACCATGTCGACCTTGTTCATGAACACGACGATGGCCGGCACCCCCACCTGGCGGGCGAGCAGGATGTGCTCGCGCGTCTGCGGCATGGGACCATCGGTCGCGGCGACCACCAGGATGGCGCCGTCCATCTGCGCCGCGCCGGTGATCATGTTCTTGATGTAGTCGGCGTGGCCGGGGCAGTCGACGTGCGCGTAGTGGCGCTTCTGGGTCTCGTACTCGACGTGCGCGGTGGCAATCGTGATCCCGCGCTCCCGCTCCTCGGGTGCCTTGTCGATCTGATCGAAGGCCACGAACTGGCCGAGCCCCTTGGCCGCCTGGGTCTTCGTGATGGCGGCCGTCAGGGTGGTCTTGCCGTGATCGATGTGGCCGATGGTCCCCACGTTCACGTGGGGCTTCTTGCGCTCGAATTTCGCCTTCGCCATGGGGATTCGTCCTCCGTCGTTCGCCCGGATCAGCCGGCCTGTGAGGCCTCCGCGAGGCGCGTGCCGCCCTTCTGCAGCGCCTCGGGTCCGATGCCCTTCGGCACCGGCTCGTAGTGCGAGAACTGCATCGTGAAGGTCGCGCGGCCCTGGCTGCGCGACCGCAGGTCCGTTGCATAGCCGAACATCTCCGCCAGGGGTGTCGTGGCGGAGATCACCTGCGTGTTCCCGCGCGGCTCCTGCCCGGCGATCCGGCCCCGGCGCCGGTTGATGTCGCTGATCACGTCGCCGATGAACTCGTCGGGCGTCACCACCTCGAGGCTCATGATCGGCTCGAGGATGACCGGCGACGCCTTCGCCATGCCCTCCTTGAAGGCCATGGAGCCGGCGATCTTGAAGGCCATCTCCGACGAGTCGACCTCGTGGTAGGAGCCGAACGTGACACTCGCCTTCAGATCGACGACCGGGTAGCCGGCGAGCACGCCCGACTCCATCGCTTGCTTGATGCCCTTCTCGATGGCGGGGATGTACTCGCGCGGGATCACGCCGCCCTTGGTGGCGTCGACGAACGTGAACCCCGCGCCCGGCTTCACGGGCTCGAGCCGGAGGACGACGTGGCCGTACTGGCCACGACCCCCCGTTTGGCGGACGAAGCGGGTCTCCTGCTCGGCGACCTTCCGGATGGTTTCCTTGTAGGCCACCTGGGGCTTGCCGACGTTGGCGTCGACCTTGAACTCGCGCAGCAGCCGGTCGACGATGATCTCGAGGTGCAGTTCGCCCATGCCCGAGATCAGCGTCTGGGCGGTCTCGGGGTTGGTCGTGACGCGGAACGACGGGTCCTCGGTGGCGAGCCGCTGGAGTGCGCCGCCGAGCTTCTCCTGGTCGGCCTTCGTCTTCGGCTCGATCGCGATCGAGATCACCGGGTCGGGGAACTCCATGCGCTCGAGCACGATCGGCTTCGATTCGTCGCACAGCGTGTCGCCGGTGGTGGTGTCGCGCAGGCCCACCGCGGCGGCGATGTCGCCGGCGTAGACCTCCTTGATCTCTTCACGCTTGTTGGCGTGCATCTTGAGGAGCCGGCCGACACGCTCCTTCTTCCCCTTCACGGAGTTGTAGACGTAGGAGCCCGAGTTCATCACGCCCGAGTACACCCGCAGGAAGGTGAGCGCGCCCACGTAGGGATCGGTCATGATCTTGAAGGCGAGCGCGGTGAAGGGTGCGTCGTCGTTCGCGCGCCGCTCCTCGTCCTCGCCCGTGTCGGGATTGCAGCCGACCATCGGCGCCAGATCGCGCGGCGAGGGCAGGAGATCAAGCACGGCGTCGAGCAGCGGCTGCACGCCCTTGTTCTTGAAGGCCGACCCGCAGAGCACCGGGACGATCCTCATGGCGAGCGTCCCGGCACGCACCGCCGCGCGGATCTCCGCCTCGGCGATCGCCTCTCCGTTCAGGTACTTCTCCAGCAGGGACTCATCGACGTCGGCAACCGCCTCGAGGAGCTTCTCGCGTGCCTCTTCCGCCGCCTCGGCGAGGTCTGCTGGGATGGCTTCCTCGTGGAACGTGGCGCCGAGATCCTCGTTGTCCCAGACGACCGCCTTCATCTTCACCAGGTCGATGACGCCGCGGAAGTTCTCCTCCGCGCCCAGCGGCAGCTGCAGGACCACGGGGTTGGCGCGCAGGCGCTCGCGCAGCTCGCCGACGACGCGCGGGAAGTCCGCGCCCACGCGGTCCATCTTGTTGACGAAGGCGACCCGCGGGACGCGGTACCGGTCGGCCTGGCGCCACACCGTCTCGGATTGCGGCTCCACCCCGCCCACTCCGCAGAACACCGCCACCGCACCGTCGAGCACCCTGAGGCTCCGCTCCACCTCGATGGTGAAGTCCACGTGACCCGGCGTGTCGATGATGTTGATGCGATGGTCGCGCCAGAAGCACGTCGTGGCGGCGGACGTGATGGTGATGCCGCGCTCCTGTTCCTGGACCATCCAGTCCATGGTGGCCGTCCCCTCGTGCACCTCGCCGATCTTGTAGGAGATGCCCGTGTAGAAGAGAATGCGCTCCGTGGTGGTGGTCTTACCGGCATCGATGTGCGCCATGATGCCGATGTTGCGGGTGCGCTCGAGGGGGACCTGGCGTGGCATGACCTGGGACGCAGCAGCGGACACTACCAGCGGTAGTGGGCGAAAGCCTTGTTGGCCTCCGCCATGCGATGCGTGTCCTCCTTCTTCTTGATCGTCCCGCCGCGCCCGTTGGCGGCGTCGAGCAGCTCGCCGGCGAGCTTCTGGACCATCGATTTCTCGGGCCGGGCCCGGGCGTTCTGCACCAGCCAGCGCATGGCGAGCGAGGTCCGGCGCGTCGGCCGCACCTCGACGGGCACCTGGTAGGTGGCGCCGCCGACGCGCCGCGAGCGCACCTCGACGACCGGCTTCGCCGCGTCGAGGGCGCGCTTGAAGACCGCGAGCGCGTCTTCCTTCGCCCGCTCGGCGACCAGGTCGAGCGCGCCGTAGAGGATGCCCTCGGTCAGGCCGCGCTTGCCGTCGTGCATCATGCTGCACATGAACTTGGTCACCATCCGGTCCCCGTACTTCGGGTCCGGCAGCACGTCCCTGCGCTTGACTTCACCTTTGCGTGGCATGCGGGTGCAACCTCCCCCGGGCGAGCGTGACGCGGGGGAGCGCTCCCCCCGTCCGCGCGCCCGAGGCTCGGCAACCTCGGGCTACTTGGGTCTCTTGGCTCCGTACTTCGAGCGGCTCTGGCGACGGTCCTGAACGCCGATGGAGTCCAGCGTCCCCCGGATGATGTGGTAGCGTACGCCGGGCAGGTCCTTCACGCGGCCCCCGCGGATGAGCACCACCGAGTGCTCCTGCAGGTTGTGGCCGACGCCGGGGATGTAGGCCGTGACCTCGATGCCGTTCGTGAGCCGCACGCGGGCGACCTTGCGGAGCGCCGAGTTCGGCTTCTTCGGGGTGGTGGTGTAGACGCGGGTGCAGACCCCGCGCTTCTGGGGCGAGCGCTGCAGCGCCGGGGCCTTCCCCTTGGCGCGCTGCCTCTCACGACCCTGCTTGATGAGCTGGTTGATGGTGGGCATCGAGCGCGATCCGTCCGTCCGAAAAAAGGAACTGACCCTTCTAGGTGGCTGCTGCTTTCCTGTCAACCGCGGCGCGGGTCATGCGACCGCTTCGGGGGTCGCCTCGCCGAGCGCGAGACCCTCGAACTCGTCGGCCGGCTCGTCGGTGACGGCCTCCATGCGGTTGTATTTGCCGACGCCCGTCCCTGCGGGAATGAGCCGGCCCATGATGACGTTCTCCTTGAGACCGACCAGCCGGTCCACCTTGCCGTTGATGGCGGCCTCGGTGAGCACCTTCGTCGTCTCCTGGAACGACGCCGCGGAGATGAAGCTCTCGGTCGAGAGGCTGGCCTTCGTGATGCCGAGGAGCAGCGGCTCGGCGACCGCCGGTTGGCTCCCATGCGCCAGCACACGCTGGTTCTCCTCCTCGAAGCGCCACTTCTCCACCTGATCTCCGATCAGGAACTCGGTGTCGCCCACGTCCTTGATGCGCACGCGGCGCAGCATCTGGCGGACGATCACCTCGATGTGCTTGTCGTTGATGCGGACGCCCTGGAGCCGGTAGATCTCCTGCACCTCGTCGACCAGGTACTTGGCGAGGGCCTTCTCCCCCAGGATTGTCAGGATGTCGTGCGGGTTCGAGCTGCCGTCCATGAGTGGCTCGCCGGCATGTACGAAGTCGCCCTCGTGCACGCTGATGTGCTTCCCTTTGGGAATCAGGTACTCGCGCGACTCGCCGACCTCGGGCGTGACGATCACCTTCCGTTTCCCCTTGGTGTCCTTGCCGAACGACACGACGCCGTCGATCTCGGTCACGACCGCGAACTCCTTCGGCTTGCGCGCCTCGAACAGCTCGGCGACGCGCGGCAGACCGCCGGTGATGTCCTTCGTCTTCGTGGTCTCGCGCGGGATCTTGGCGACGATGTCACCCGCCGACACCTCCTGGCCCTCGACGACGTTCAGGTGCGCCCCGACGGGGATCAGGTAGCGCGCCTCCCCGCTGGCGATCTTGGCCGTCTGGCCGCCCGTGTCCTTGATGGAGATGCGCGGGCGCTTGTCGACGTCCTTGGTGTCGACGACGACCTTCGTGGAGAGGCCCGTGCGCTCGTCGACCTTCTCCTCCATGGTGACGCCCTCGAGGATGTCACCGAACTTCACGGTGCCGCTGGCCTCGGTGAGGATGGGAATGGTGTACGGATCCCACTCGGCGATCATCTCGCCCGCCTTCACCTTGGCGCCGTCGCCCTTCTTGAGCTTGGCGCCGTACACCACGGCGTAGCGCTCGCGCTCCCGCTCGCGGTTCGGCTCGGGATAGTCGACGACGGCCACCTCGCCATTGCGGTTCATGACGACCAGGTCGCCGTCCTTGCCCTGGACGGTGACCAGGTTGATGAGCTTCAAGAACCCCTCGTTGCGCACCTCGAGGCTCGTCTGCTCCGCCCGGCGGCTGGCCGTGCCGCCGATGTGGAACGTGCGCATGGTGAGCTGGGTCCCGGGCTCGCCGATCGACTGCGCGGCGATGACCCCGATGGCCTCGCCGAGGTTCACCATGTGGCCGCGCGCGAGATCGCGGCCATAGCATTTGACGCACACGCCGCGGCGCGACTGGCAGGTGAGCACCGAGCGGATCTTCACCCGCTCGAGGCCGGCGTCCTCGATGTCGGCCACCCTCGACTCGTCGATCTCCTCGTTGGCGTGCACGATGACGTTGCCGGTGAAGGGATCGCGGATGTCCTCGAGGGCCACGCGGCCGAGCACGCGGTCGCCGAGCCCCTCGATGACCTCGCCGCCCTCGACCAGCGGCGTCATCTCGATGCCGTCGAGCGTGCCGCAGTCCTGCTCGGTGATGATGGAGTCCTGCGCGACGTCGACCAGCCGGCGGGTCAAGTAGCCCGAGTTGGCTGTCTTGAGCGCCGTGTCGGCGAGACCCTTGCGGGCGCCGTGCGTCGAGATGAAGTACTGCAGCACGGTGAGCCCCTCGCGGAAGTTTGCCGTGATCGGCGTCTCGATGATCTCGCCGGACGGCTTCGCCATGAGGCCGCGCATGCCGGCGAGCTGGCGGATCTGCTGCGCGGAGCCGCGGGCGCCCGAGTCGGCCATCATGAAGATGGGGTTGAACGACGGGACGCGGCGGATGTTCCCCTCTGCGTCGGTCACCTCGTCGGTGCCGAGCTCGCGCAGCATCTCGTCGGCGATGCGGTCGGTGACCTCGGCCCAGATGTCGACCACCTTGTTGTAGCGCTCGCCATCGGTGATGAGACCCTTGTTGTACTGGTCCTCGATCTCCCGCACCTCGCCGTTGGCCTCGTCGAGCAGCTTCTGCTTGGCGGCCGGGATCACCATGTCCTTGATGCCGATGGAGATGCCGGCCCGCGTGGCCTGCTCGTAGCCCAGGTCCTTCAGCTTGTCGGCGAAGATGACCGTGGCCTTGTTGCCCGCGTGGCGGTAGGCGATGTCGATGAGGGAGCCGAGCTCCTTCTTCTTCATCACCCGGTTGACCTCGGCGAAGGGGATCTCGGACGGCACGATCTCGTAGAGCAGGACGCGGCCGACGGTGCTGTCCACGATCTGGTTCGCGCCTCCCGCCGCCGGCGGCACGCGGACCTTGATCTTCGCCTGCAGGTCCACCTCGCCCTGATCCCAGGCGATGCGCACCTCGGGGAAGCTCGCGAAGACGCGCCCCTCGCCCAGCGCCGCAACCCGCTCGCGCGTCATGAAGTACAGCCCCAGCACGATGTCCTGCGTGGGGACGATGATGGGCTTACCGTTGGCCGGCGACAGGATGTTGTTGGTCGACATCATGAGGGCGCGGGCCTCGACCTGCGCCTCGACCGACAGCGGCACGTGGACCGCCATCTGGTCGCCGTCGAAGTCGGCGTTGTAGGCGGCGCACACGAGCGGGTGGAGCTGGATGGCCTTGCCCTCGATGAGGATCGGTTCGAACGCCTGGATGCCGAGCCGGTGCAGCGTGGGGGCGCGGTTCAGCAGCACCGGGTGCTCGCGGATCACCTCGTCGAGGATGTCCCAGACCTCGGGGCGCTCTTTCTCCACCATCTTCTTGGCGCTCTTGATGGTGGTGACGTACCCGCGCTCTTCGAGCTTGTTGTAGATGAAGGGCTTGAAGAGCTCGAGTGCCATCTTCTTCGGCAGGCCGCACTGGTGCAGCCGCAGCTCGGGGCCGACGACGATGACCGAGCGGCCCGAGTAGTCCACGCGCTTCCCCAGCAGGTTCTGCCGGAAGCGGCCGCTCTTGCCCTTCAGCATGTCGGACAGCGACTTGAGCGGGCGCTTGTTGGGACCGGTGATCGCGCGGCCGCGCCGACCGTTGTCGAACAGCGCGTCCACCGCCTCCTGGAGCATGCGCTTCTCGTTGCGGATGATGATGTCGGGCGCGTTCAGCTCCATCAGGCGCTTCAGCCGGTTGTTGCGGTTGATGACACGCCGGTAGAGATCGTTCAGGTCGGACGTGGCGAAGCGGCCGCCGTCGAGCGGGACCAGCGGGCGGAGGTCGGGCGGGATCACCGGGATGACCTCGAGGATCATCCACTCGGGCTTGTTCCCGGAGGTCTTGAAGGCCGTCAGGACCTTGAGCCGCTTGGCGAGCTTCTTGCGCCGCGCCTCGCTGGTGGCCTCCTTCATCTCGACCCGGAGGTCGACGAAGAGCTGGTCCACGTCGAGGCGCGTGAGCAGCTCGCGGATGGCCTCGGCGCCCATGCCGGCCCGGAAGGTCTCCGCGCCGTATTCCTCCACCGCTTTGCGGTACCGGCCTTCCGACAGCAGCTCGCGCTCCTGGAGCCCGGTGCTGCCCGGATCGATCACGACGTAGGACTCGAAGTAGAGGACCTTCTCGAGCTCCTTGAGCGTCATGTCGAGGAGCGTCCCGATCCGCGAGGGCAGGCTCTTCAGGAACCAGATGTGCGCCACCGGGGTCGCCAGGTCGATGTGGCCCATGCGCTCGCGCCGGACCTTCGACTGGATGACCTCGACACCGCATTTCTCGCACACGACGCCGCGGTGGCGCATGCGCTTGTACTTCCCGCAGTTGCACTCGTAGTCCTTCGTGGGCCCGAAGATCTTCGCGCAGAAGAGGCCGTCGCGCTCGGGCTTGAAGGTGCGGTAGTTGATGGTCTCCGGCTTCTTCACCTCGCCGTGCGACCACGACCGGATCTTGTCCGGCGACGCCAGCGAGATCCGGATCGCGTTGAAGCTGAGGGGGTTCTTCGGTTTCTCGAACAGGCTGAACAGATCTTCCATCATCGAGACGGTCCTTCCCGCCGAATCGGCGGCATCACCCCTGTTGCTGCTCCTCGAAGAGCTCGACGTCGAGCGCCAGGCTCTGGAGCTCCTTCACCATGACGTTGAACGACTCGGGCAGTCCCGGCTCGAGCACGTTCTCGCCTTTCACGATGGCCTCGTACATACGCGTGCGGCCGGCCACGTCGTCGGACTTGACGGTGAGCATCTCCTGGAGCGTGTAGGCCGCACCGTAGGCTTCGAGCGCCCACACCTCCATCTCGCCCAGCCGCTGGCCACCGAATTGCGCCTTGCCGCCGAGCGGTTGCTGCGTGACGAGCGAGTACGGGCCCGTCGACCGGGCGTGGATCTTGTCGTCGACCAGGTGGTGGAGCTTCATCATGTACATGACGCCCACGGTCACCTCGTGCGCGAAGGGCTGCCCGGTGCGCCCGTCGCAGAGCCGGGTCTGTCCGTTGGCGGGCAGCGCGGCCTTGGCGAGGAGCGTGAAGATCTCCTCCTCCGACGCGCCGTCGAACACCGGGGAGGCCACGTGGATGCCGCGCGCCGCCTTGCGGGCTAGCTTGATCACGTCACCGTCGTCGAGCGCGTCGATGAAGTCGCCGAGCTCCCTGGACGGGTAGAGTTCCTTGAGCGTCTTGCGCAGCCCGGCCGCATCGGGCCGCCCGTTCTCCTCGAGCTCCTCGCGGATCTGCCGGGCCAGTTCGCGCCCCGCCCAGCCGAGGTGGGTCTCGAGGATCTGGCCGACGTTCATGCGGCTCGGAACGCCGAGGGGGTTCAGCACGATGTCGACCGGCGTGCCGTCGGCGAGGTACGGCATGTCCTCCTCGGGGAGGATGCGCGACAGCACGCCCTTGTTGCCGTGCCGCCCGGCCATCTTGTCGCCGACCTGGAGCTTGCGCTTGATGGCGACGAAGACCTTCACCATCTTGATGACACCGGGCGGCAGCTCGTCGCCGCCCTTCAGGCGCTCGATCTTGTCGTTGAAGAGCGTCTTGATCGAGTCGACCTGTTCGAGCATGCCCTCGACCACACGCGACAGCTCGTCCTCGACCCGCTCATCCCCGACCTTCAGGTCCCCCCAGTAGTTGGACGGGATCTGCTCGAGCAGCTCGGGCGTGATCTCCACGCCCTTCTGCGCCAGCACCTTGCGCGTGTCGTCGGTCAGACGCGCGCTGGTGATCTTGTCCCGCAGGAGCGACTGGACCTTCTTCTGCGTGCTTTCGCGGATGATTCGGATCTCGTCTTGCTGGTCCTTGCGCAGTTTCTGGACTTCCTCCTCCTCGATGGCGCGGGAGCGGTCGTCCTTCTGGATGCCCTTGCGCGAGAACACGCGGGCGTTGATCACCGTGCCCTCGACGCCCGGCGGGACGCGCAGGCTCGTGTCGCGCACCTCGCCCGCCTTCTCGCCGAAGATGGCGCGCAGGAGCTTCTCCTCGGGCGACAGCTGCGTCTCGCCCTTGGGCGTGATCTTGCCCACCAGGATGTCGCCCGGCTTCACCTCGGCGCCAATGCGGATGATGCCCGACTCGTCGAGGTCCTTCAGCGCCTCGTCGCCCACGTTGGGGATGTCGCGGGTGATCTCCTCGGGCCCGAGCTTGGTGTCGCGCGCCACGCACTCGAACTCCTCGATGTGGATCGAGGTGAAGAAGTCGTGCTTGACGACGCGCTCGGAGATGAGAATCGAGTCTTCGAAGTTGTAGCCACCCCACGGCATGAAGGCGACCAGCACGTTGCGGCCGAGCGCGAGCTCGCCCATGTCGGTGGACGGGCCGTCGGCGATGACGTCGCCCGCCTTCACCGTGTCACCCACGACCACGATGGGCCGCTGGTTGATGCAGGTGTTCTGGTTCGAGCGCTGGTACTTGACCAGGTTGTAGATGTCGACGCCCGGGTCGCGGCCGTCCGTGGACGGCCGATCCACCTTGACGACGATGCGCTCGGCGTCGACCTGCTCGACCACACCGTCGCGCCGCGCCACGACGGTGACCCCCGAGTCCCGCGCCACCACCGGCTCCATGCCGGTGCCGACCAGGGGGGCCTCGGTCCGCAGCAGGGGTACCGCCTGGCGCTGCATGTTGGAGCCCATCAGCGCGCGGTTGGCGTCGTCGTTCTCGAGGAACGGGATGAGTCCCGCCGCCACCGAGACGAGCTGGTTGGGCGACACGTCCATGAACTCGATCTGCTCGGGCCGCACCATCGTGAACTCGCCGCCGATGCGCGAGGACACCAGGTCGCTGGTGAAGTTGCCCTTCGCATCGAGGGGCGCGTTCGCCTGGGCGATGGTGTGCTCCTCCTCCTCGAGCGCGGAGAGGTAGACGATCTCCTCCGTGACGCGCCCGTCCTTCACGCGGCGGTACGGTGTCTCGACGAACCCGAAGTCGTTGACCCGCGCGTAGGTGGAGAGGGAAGCGATGAGGCCGATGTTCGGGCCTTCCGGGGTCTCGATCGGGCACACCCGCCCGTAGTGGGTGGGATGGACGTCGCGCACCTCGAAGCCGGCCCGCTCGCGCGTGAGCCCGCCAGGGCCGAGCGCGGAGAGCCGGCGCTTGTGCGTGATCTCCGAGAGCGGGTTGGTCTGGTCCATGAACTGCGAGAGCTGCGACGACCCGAAGAACTCCTTGATGACCGCGGAGACGGGCTTGTAGTTGATGAGCTCCTGCGGCATCAGCGTCTCGATGTCCTGCAGGCTCATGCGCTCCTTGATGGCGCGCTCCATGCGGACCAGACCGATGCGATACTGGTTCTCGACCAGCTCGCCCACGGCCCGCACGCGGCGGTTGCCCAGGTGGTCTATGTCGTCGATCTGACCGTTGCCGTTCTTGAGCTCGATCAAGTACTTCACCACCTCGAGGATGTCCTCGCGGCGGAGCGTGCCCTGGTCGAGGGGCGCATTCAGCTTGAGCTTGTGGTTGAGCTTGAGCCGCCCGACCCGCGACAGGTCGTATCGCTCGGGGTTGAAGAAGAGGTTGTTGAAGAAGGTGGTGGCGGTCTCCGGCGTAGGCGGGTCGCCCGGACGCAGGCGGCGGTAGATCTCGAGGATCGCCTCCTGCGGGTCGGCGATCTTATCCTGGAGCAGCGTGTTGCGGAGCGCCGGGCCGATGTGCGTGTCGTCGAGGAAGAGCACCTCGACGCGATCGATGCCGTGCTGGCGCAGCAGCTCGAGCTTCTCCTCGGTGATCTCGTCGTTGCAAGCGAGCAGGACCTCGCCGGTCTTCGGGTTCTTCACGTCGTGCGCCGAGACGCGGCCGAGTACCTCCTCGACGGTGATCGGAATCTGTTCGATGCCCGCGTGCTCCATCTGGCGGAGCGCCATCTTCGTGAACTTGCGCCCCTCCTTCACGAGCAGCTCGTTCGTGCCCGGGTGGCGCACGTCGCGTGTGGCCTTCACGCCCACCAGGTGATCGGGCTGGAACAGCTTGGCCGCCTTGCGGCCCTCGAGGACGATGGTGTCCTTGCGGTAGAAGTAGTTGAGGATGTCCTCGGTGGTCATCTGCAGCGCGCGCAGGACGACCGTGGCGTGGAACTTCCGCCGCCGGTCGATGCGGACGAAGAGGATGTCCTTCGGGTCGAACTCGAAGTCGATCCACGAACCGCGGTAGGGGATGATGCGCGCGGAGTAGAGCAGCTTGCCGCTGGCGTGGGTCTTGCCCTTGTCGTGATCGAAGAACACGCCGGGGGAGCGATGGAGCTGCGACACGATGACGCGCTCGGTGCCGTTCACCATGAACGTGCCGTGCCGGGTCATGAGGGGAATCTCGCCGAAGTAGACCTCCTGCTCCTTCACGTTCTTGATGGAGCGGGCGCCGCTCTCCGGGTCGACGTCCCAGATGACGAGCTGCACGGTCACCTTCAGGGGCGCGGCGTACGTCATGCCGCGTTGATGGCACTCGTCGACGTCGTACTTCGGTTCGCTCAGCGTGTAGCTGACGAACTCCAACGAGGCGGTCTCGTTGAAGTCCTTGATGGGGAACACCGACTTGAAGACCGCCTGCAGCCCCTGATCCTTGCGCCCCTCGGGTGGTACGCCCCGCTGCAGGAACTCCTCGTACGACCGCTTCTGGATGTCGATCAGGTTCGGGAACTCGATGATCTTCTTGATCCGCCCGAACGTGCGCCGGAATCGCAGGTTGTTCGGCACGCGGGACAGTTGAGCCACAGCGTTACTCATCACTGCTCCTGTCGCCCCTTCTCGTTACGTCTGCTTTGCCACTCGTCGGTCTTCCGATGCCGCGTGCGGCGCTACTTGAGCTCCACGGTGCCGCCCGCCTCCTCGAGCTTCTTCTTCATCGCCTCCGCCTCGGCCTTCGGCACCCCCTCCTTCACCGGCTTCGGTGCGCCGTCGACGAGGTCCTTCGCCTCCTTCAAGCCGAGGCCCGTCAGCTCACGAACCACCTTGATGACCTGGATCTTCTTGTCGCCGGAGCCGGTGAGGACGACGTTCCACTCCTCCTTCTCGGCCGCCGCCGCCGGCGCGGCGCCGGCCGCCGGCGCGCCGCCGACCGCGGCCACCGCCACGGG
>JBKPDC010000058.1:0-19568 GCA_046727715.1 Thermodesulfobacteriota bacterium | reverse complement strand
GTGGCGGCGTTCCTCTTCTCGGCCAGCGTGGGCCTGGTGTTCGGCGTCTACCCGGCGCGTCGGGCGGCGCGGCTCGACCCCATTGCTGCGCTGCGGCACGAGTGATCCGCCCCTTTTGAGCCCGTCCGGCCTCCGATATTGTCGCGCCGGATGCCTCCTCGCTTCTGCTCCCAGTGTGGCACGAAGGTCGCGCCCGGCGCGAAGTTCTGCTCGGAGTGCGGCGCCCCGCTCGACGGACGTGCGGCGCCGAGTCCACGCGGCGCGAGCGGTGGCTGGCAGCTCACGACGGGCGGCCTGGCCGTGTTCGGCCTGCTCCTCGTCTCGGGCCTCGGCATCTGGGCTACGATCCTGTCGCCGGAGCCGCCGAAGCCCGCGCCCGGACGCGGGCCGGCGGGTCCAGCGACGGCGGCGGCGGATCAACCCGGTGGCGCCGCGCCACCGCTGGAGCTCCCGCCCGAGGTGAAGACGTTCATGGCCGACCTCGCGAAGAAGGCCGACGCGGCGCCCGACGACAAGGACCTCTGGCTCCGGCTGGGCAAGGTGTACTCTCGCGCGGCGCAGCTCGACGCGTCGTACAATCCGAAGGCGCTGGTGGCTTTCGAGCACGTCCTCGCGCGCGACCCGAACGACCGCGAGGCGATCCGTGGCAAGGCCGACGTGTTCTACGAACAGGGCGACCACAAGCAGGCGATCCCGCTCTTCGAGCGCTACCTCACCATGGCCGGTGACGATCCGAGCGCCCGCACCGACCTCGCCACGATGTACCTCGCCGCCGGGGATGGTCCGAAGGCGGTCGCCACCTACAAGGACGTGATCGCGAAGCACCCGACCTTCCTCCAGGCGCCCTACAACCTGGCCGTCACCTACGCCCAGATGGGCGATAAGGACGAGGCGCTCAGGTGGTTCCAGAAGGCGCGCACGCTCGCCACCGACGACCAGGTGCGTGGCCGGATCGACGAGATGGTAGCACGCCTGACGGGCGAGAGGCCGGCCGCGCCGGCGGCGGGCACCGGCGCTGCCGCGCCCGTCGCGGCGGCGCCGCGGTCGCCTTTCCAGGCGGACGTCGAGAAGCGGCTGCGCGAGGCGCCGATCATGGGCGAGCGCATCGTGCGCGTCGACTGGAGTGGCCCCGGCAGCGCGCGCGTGATGGTGCAGAGCTTCCCGATGGACGGCATGCCGGAGGAGGTCCGCAAGAAGTTCACCGAGCGGCTGGCGCTCGAACTCCGGTCGGCCGTGAAGGCGAACCAGCCAGGCGGCGACGTGAAGGTCGAGATCGCCGATGCGGGGGCAGGGACGGTGATGGCGACCGTGACGCCGTGAGGCGCCCAGCCGGCTCAGCCCGTCCACCCCCACTTGGTCTTGTTCGCCGCCACCTGCTCCGCCGTGGGGTGCTCGACCTTCTTGTTCTGCGCGACCTTGAACTCGTCGGTGCGCTCCATGATGGCGTAGTTGAGCGGCGTGTCGTCCTTGAAGACCTCGGGCACCGCCACCTCCTCGAAGATGGCTTGCCACGGACACTCGGGCTCGCACGCCCCGCAGTCGATGCACTCGTCGGGGTGGATGTAGAGCTGGTTCGGGAATTTCTCGTGCTCGGACCCGGTGTATTCGTAGATGCAGTCGACCGGACAGACAGCCACGCAGCCGGTGTCGAGGCAGTCGCGGCAGAGCCGGGTAATGATGTACGCCATTGACGGTCTCCCTCGTGGGCGGGGAAAATCCGGGCTCCTCCTACCGCCCAGGGGTGCCCATTGCAACACGCCGCCGCTGGTTTGACACACACGCGCGCGCGGGACTAAGCGGGTCGGAGCAGCCCATCGCTCGCGTGACCTCCGAGGTGTGCATGCCGATCAGCTTTCCGTCGCTCGCCTTCTTCGAAGCGCTCCGGGACGAGATGCGCGCAGTCCGCGAGCGGTTCAGCCGGCTCGGGTTCTTCGACACCACCTTCGGCGTCCGCGTCCTCGACGCGCAGGGAGCACCGGTCTTCGAGGGCACCCTCGGGTTCGAGGTGTTCGACTGTATCGCCGTGCGTGAGGGCCTGAACGGGGTGGAGCCCGATTTCGTCCTCGAGGGTCCCCTGGCGGCCTGGCGCGAGATGCTCGACGCCGTTCATCGCCTGGGTGCTGCCGACGTCGCGCACAGCATCAACACGCTCACCCACTTCGGCGAGGCGCTCCAGGTACGCTACGACGACCCCGACGGCCACGACAAGCTCTACCGCTTCGCGGAGAGCATTCAGGAGTACTTCGATCTCTCGGCCGGCCTCGACTTCGAATATCCCGACGGCTCCACGCCTCCGCCACGCGTCGAGCCCGTCCGGAGGAGCGGCACATGAGCTATCTCGCCACCACCGACTTCGCCGACGACCGCGCATTCCTCGACGGCGTCGCGCGCCGCTTGAAGGGCGACCTCGAGCTGTCCTGGCTCGACGCGCCGCGCGAACGGGTGCGGTGCCGCCCACAGAACGAGCGCCGCGGGCTCATCCTGCGCGACCTCGACGTCGGCGCCTACGGCTGGTCCGAGATGCCCGAGCTGGTCCGCCAGAACCGCAGCTTCGCTCCGCGTGGCGCCGAGCAACCCGACGGACTCCCCGACCTCCAGGCCGACGTGAACCGCAAGAGCGAGGTCTGGGCCTACAACCTCGACGGCTACTACGAGGAGGCGATGACCCGGCAGTGGAACGCCACGACGGACATCCCCTGGGCCGACCTGCTGGCCACCGAGCTGCCGGAGGACATCGGCAAGGCGTACGCCCAACTGCTCACCTTCCTGACCGAGGTCGAGATGATCGCCACCGACGTCCCGGCCAAGTGGATGGGCCGGCTCAACGCCGATTTCTTCGAGGTGAAGAACTTCATCGCGTCGCAGGCCATGGACGAAGCGCGCCACGCCGAGATCTTCCGCAAGCGCGCACTGTCCACCGGTTTCGGCCTCATGCGCGCGAGCCAGCACAACGAGCACAACTTGAAGTTCCTGCGCGACGCCGACAGCTTCGCCGAGGCGTCGCTCGCCCTCCACCTCCAGGCCGAGGGCATGGTGCTGACGCTGTTCCGGTTCAGCGAATACGTCTCGCCCACCGAGGGCGACAAGAAGCTCTTCCGGCTGGTCATGCAGGACGAGGCGCGGCACGTGGGCTACGGCATGCAGCACCTCAAGTGGGTGATGGACCACTTCCCGGAGCGCCGCGAGACCGTCCACCGCCACCTCGACGAGGCCGAGAACTTCGTCTTCGGCGCCGGCTACGCCACCGAGGTGATGGAGCCGTTCATCATCCTCGCCGGCAAAGGCACGAAGAAGGCGAACATCGACGAGGGCATCCGCATCCAGAAGATGTTCCAGATGAAGCAGAGCGAGGAGTACTTCGAGCGCCTCGCCAAGTGCGGACTCCCGGAACGCCGCGAACGCTCACGGCTGTGGAAGATGGTGGAGCTGGCCAAGGCGGCCGCCTGACCGCATGGCCTACTACGCGGAGAAGGACTTCTTCGAGGACGACCGCCTCGTCGAGCTGATCACCGGCATCATGGCCGGGAACCTGACGCTCGAGTGGTTCGGGGTCGAGACGGCGCGCCTCCAGGCGCGGCCGGCCGATCCGAACCGCGGGCTCACTTATCAGGACTGCAACCTGGGTCCCTACGGCTACGATGCCATTCCGGAGCTGGTGCGCAATCGCAACAGCATGGCGTCGCGCGGCAGCGTGCTGGTGTCGAAGCTTCCCGACCTGGGCTACACCGTCAATCGGAAGAGCGACGTCTGGTCGGAGAACGTCTGTGCGCTCTACGAGGAGGCGAAGTCGCGGCGCTGGGCACCCGCAGTCGACATCCCGTGGTCGGAGCTGCTCGCCGCCGGCGATCCCCTCCGCGACGCCGCGATGGCGCAGCTCTGTACCTTGCTGGAGGAGGTCGCGCTGGTCGCCATGGAGGCACCGGCCCGCTGGGTCTTCGTCATCAACCAGGAGTTCCTGGAGCAGAAGAGCTTCCTCTGCGCGCAGATGTTCGACGAGGCGCGGCACGTCGAAGCCTGTCGCAAGCGCGCGCTGGTGAGCGGGCGCGGCCTCGGGCGCGCCAGCGTGCCGGCGGAGCAGGCGCTCAAGGAGCTGCTCTCGGCCGAGACCTACCCGGAGGCCTCACTGGCGACGAACCTCCTCCTGGGCAGCATCTCGCTCGCCATGTACCGGGCGCTCGCCGCGCTCGCGCGCACGCGTGCCGACCGGCTGCTCGGCACGCTCTCCATGCAGGACGTCGCGCGCTCGGTGGCGTACGGCGTCGGCCACATGCGCTACCACCTCCGGTGCCAGCCGGCGAGAGCGCCGATGCTGAACGAGTACCTCGACCGCACGGAGCACACCGTGGCCGGCCTCGCCGGGAGCACCGAGTGGCTCGAGCCGCTCATCGTGCTCGCTGCCGGCTCGCGCGAACGGGAGGCGCTGGCGCGCGGCAGCGCGTTCGCCCGCCGCTGGTTCGCGCAGACGGTGGCCGACTACCTCGAGCGCTGCGACGCCGCTGGCCTCGGCGACCGTCGGCGGCGCAGCCGCCTGCCCGGGCTCGCGAACCGACTGGCAGCGTGAGCGACCCGGCAGCCCGGCTGCACCGGCGCCCGGCGCCCTTTCCCGTCGGCCTGATCGGCGCGGGCAAGCACGGGCTGCGCTACCTGAGCCACATCCGCACTGACGTCCCCGAGCTGCGGCTCACGGCGCTCAGCCGCCACGACGCCGCGCGCGGCGCGGCGCAGGCGCGTGATCTGGGGATTCGTTTCCATGCCGACTGGCGCGACCTCGTCGCCGACCCGGCCCTGGCTGGTGTGATCGCCGTCGTGCCGCCGAGTCTCCACCGGCCCATCGTCGAGGCCGTCGCTGACGCGGGGAAGGCGTTGCTGATCGAGAAGCCGCTCGCGACCACCGGCGCCGATGCAGCAGCGATCGTGCGTCGCCTCCGATCCGCCGCCCTTCCTTGCCTGATGGCGCACACGCTGCGCTGGAACACTGTCGTCACGTCGCTGCGCGAGCGTCTCCTCACGCTCGGGCCCGTGCGAGCGCTGGCCGTGAACCAGCGCTTCGAGCCGTCGCCACTCGACTGGCTCGATCGCCCGGAGCTCTCCGGCGGGGGTATCCTGCTCCACACCGGCGTGCACAGCTTCGACCTGGTCCGGTGGCTGACCGGCTGCGAGGTGACGCGCGTTTGGTGCCGAACGGCGCGCGCCGTCACGGTGCAAACCGAAGACAACTTCCTCGCCACGCTCGAGCTGGACGGCAGCGAAGCGCTGGTGGCGGTGGGCGGGTCGCGTGCCACGGCTGGGCGCTCGGGCCTGATCGACGCCGCCTGCCGCGACGGCCAGATCGTCGGCGACCACCAGCAGCACTGGCTCCACACCGTACGTGGCCTCACCCGCTCGCCCATCCAGCTGGGTGCAGCGGCTCCGACGGTCCGCGAGGCGGTGCGGGCTTTCGCGCGGCTCGTTCTGGCGGACCAGCAGCCGCCGGTGGACCCGGCGGACGGGGCGCGGGCAGTGCTGATCGCCGAGGCATGCATGCTATCGGCCGCTGCGGGTATCCCCCTTGCGGTGGAGCCACTGGCGGTCTGATCGGCGCCAGGCCCTGCGCTGGATCACCGCCAAAGGCGCGGGAGAAAGGCTTGACAAAACCCTGGGTATGGATGTAACTGAATGCCGATTCAGTGCTGAACTCTTCCTCACCGAAAGCGACGGCGGACGCCGGCGGCCGGCTCGAGCGGCGCAAGCAGAAGACCCGCGGCGACCTGCTCATCGCCGCGACCCGGGTGCTGGCCGAGAAGGGGCTGCACGCGACCAAGATCGCCGACATCGCTGCCGCCGCCGACGTCGGCGTCGGCACGTTCTACCTCCACTTCGACACCAAAGAGGTGCTCTACGACGCGCTGGTCGACGATGCCGTGGCGCGGCTAAAGGCGGCCGTCGACGCCGCGCGCGAGGGTGTCGACGACCCCGCCGAGCAGAGCCGCGCGGCCACGCGCGCCTTCTGCCGCTTCGCCCAGGACAACCGCGAGGTCTTCAAGCTGGTCTTCGGCCCCACCGCGTCGCGCCACGACGTCGTCCGTCGCGCACAGGCCCTCTTCGCCCACGACATCGAGCAGACCATCCGCGCCGGGATCGAACGCGGCGTGTTCGGCGCGGTGCCGCCCGCCATCGCCGCGCAGGCGCTCGTCGGCATGTCCACGCAGCTGCTCGCCTGGTGGACGGAGCACGAGGCGGTCCCGGTCGAGTGGCTCGAGGAAACCATCGTCACGCTCACGCTGCGGGGCCTGAGTCCCCGCTGACACGCAAGGAGGAGTCGCCCATGTACGCAGCCGCCGTCGGTCCCGCCCCGACCCGCGACGAGCGCGAGCAGCAGATCGAGCTGCTCTCCACGACGTTCAACACCGCCTACGCCTGGAACTACGAGATGGTGCGGCGCGAGCTGCACAACCTCTACGAGAAGGCGAAACGTGACCAGTGGAACGCGAGCGACCAGCTACCGTGGCAGCTGGCGGTCGACGTCGAGGCCGAGAACCTGCCGGACATGCAGATCCCCGTCTACGGCACCCACCTGTGGGACACCCTCACCCCCGCCGAAGTGCGAAAGCTGCGCCGCGAGCAGCTCCGCTGGCTGCTGTCGAATTTCATGCACGGCGAGCAGGGCGCGCTGCTGGCGACGGCGCAGATCGTCGACGCCACGCCGTGGATGGAGGCCAAGTTCTACGGTTCGACCCAGGTGATGGACGAGGCGCGCCACGTCGAGGTGTTCTCGCGCTACCTGAACGAGAAGCTCGGTGGACCCTATCGCATCAACCCGAATCTCAAGGCCTTGCTCGACCAGATCCTCACCGACTCGCGCTGGGACATGAAGTACCTCGGCATGCAGATCATGGTCGAGGGGCTGGCGATGGCCGCGTTCGGCTTCATGCACAAGACGTGCAACGAGCCGCTGCTCACCGAGCTCCTGCACTACGTGATCCGCGACGAGTCGCGCCACGTCGCCTTCGGCGTGATCGCGCTCGGCGACCACTTTCGCGACATGCCGTCGCACGAGCGGCGCGAGCGCGAGGAGTTCGTCTTCGAGGGCTGCCGGCTGATGCGCGACCGGCTGCTCGCGGACGAGGTCTGGGAGACCATGGGCTTCCCGGTGGCCGAGACGAAAGAGATCGTCCTCCACTCACCGACCATGATCGAGTTCCGGAAGATGCTGTTCGCGAAGATCGTGCCCAACGTGAAGAGGCTCGGGCTGCTCACGCCGTGGTTGCGGGAGCGCTTCGCGGAACTCGACATCCTTCAGTTCGAACACCTCGAAGCGTCAGCATAGGTCCTCATCGCCCTCGCCCGGAGCGCCCGCCCGCTCGTGCCTGCCCCCCAGCCGGCTGCCTGGACAGAACGTGTCCTTAGTAGGAATGTCGAGATCTTGGCTGGGGGGGGGAGTTCAACCCGTGAGGGTCGGCGTTGCGGGCCATGGCATCTTGATATCGCTCGCGCTCGCGCCCCCGGCTCCGCGACCGCTCCTTCGTCTCGATCTCGCCCGAGCGCAAATCGAAAGCGGGTCCAGCGCCGCCAACATCGAGGGGTGCGTGGACGTCGACACCGGTCACCTGCGCATCGCCGTCCTCTCTCAGCTGGCAGCCGGCCGGCGGCAGCGATGGCGGCCTCGCAGGTCCCACGCGGAGTGCAGGGGCCCACCGGTGGCGTGGGCCCGACGGGAGCCCCGGGGCTCCCGGGAGCGACGGGAGCGACTGGCCCCACGGGCGCGCACGGTTTGACGGGTGACACCGGCGCCACCGGAGCGACCGGTCCGACCGGCACTCGTCAAGCTCGGGTAGTCCGCGCCTGCGGCACCTATCGCGCGCGGCGCGCGGCGGCGAAGCGGGTCGCGACCGCCGCGAGGTTGGTTCCCGCCGTGACGACCGAGGCCACGGTGAGCACCGGCGACCAGCCACGTCCTGGCCACGCCACCGCGCCGGTGACGAGTCCGAGACAGACGTAGTTCAGCACGCCGGCCCAATGGCCGAGGCGACTGCGCGCGAGCGTCGAGTCGGTCGCGCTGGAGCGCATGGACGCCGACGCGTACGAGCCGGCCGACAGCCCGATCGAGGCCGGCACCAGCCACGGAATCATCTCGAGCGTGACCGCGGTCGTGAGCCCGACCATGACGAACGCAATGTCCGCCACGTTGTCCAGCACCGCGCCGCGGAGGCTGGTGGCGCCTTGCCAGCGCGCGATCGGTCCGTCGACGTAGTCCGACACGGCCGCGAGGCACCACGCCGCCAGGGGCAGCAGGCCGCCGCGCGGCAGCAGCCACGGCATCGCCGCCGCGAGCAGGAGCCGCACGCCGCTGAGCACGTCGGCCGTCGACATCGGGCGCCGCCGCTAGCGCTTCGCCCCCTCGGTGACACTGATGGGTCGCGCCCGACGCTCGCGCCGCAGCAACACGTAGAGTGCGCCGGCCCCGCCGTCGCACGGGCGCGCGGTGGCGAAGGCCAGGACCGCCTTCGCGATCCGACCGTGAGCGAGCCAGGACTTGAGGCGCTCCTTGAGGACCGGGGTATGGTCCTTCGAGTTGAGCCCGCGCCCATGCACGATCAGAACGCAGCGGCGGCCGGCGCGGACGCTCTCCACGATGAAGTGGTCCACCGCCGGACGCGCCTCGGCGGCGGTGAGGCCGTGCAGGTCCACGTGCCCCTGCCACGCGAAGTCGCCGCGCCGCAGGCGGCGGATCAGTCGGGGATCGAGCCCGACCACCACGCCTTCGATGTATTCCCGCGTGTCGGTGATGTCGAAGCGCGTGACACCCGTGACCAGATCGGATAGTGCGGCGAGCGCCTCCGCCTCTTCGCTCACCGGGCGTCGATGCCGCTGCGCTGGCGACGGGCCATCGACCCGATCGCCCCCGTGGGGCAGAGGCACGACGTCTGTCATCGCCGACGCGAAGAGATCCGTGTCTTCCGCGACGGGGGGAGGGGGGGTCCGGAGCGCGGGCGGTGTCGCCGATGGGGCTGGCCGCGCGCGCCACCGCTTCCGCAGCTCACGGAACGGGGCGTTCAGGGGCGCCGGCTCGGGTGCCGTGCGCGCGTCGAGGCCATCGGTTGGCCGCCCCCGCCGCGCCATGAGGCCGATCTAGCACAGGGTTCCTGCAGGCTACAGCAGGCCGCGGCGCGTGCCGGTGGACGGGTGCCGGTGAAGCCCGTCCGGGCCGATCTGCTCGACCCGGACGGATTTCGATCGGAGGAAAGGGGTTGGCCAGTCAGGCCTGGGCGGTGTCTTAGCCTTCCACGAGCGGGCAGCCACGCTCTGCCGCGAGCTGCTGGAGCGCACGCCACGCGAGCCTGCTCGGCAGGACGTGGCCGTTCTCCCAGCGGCTGACGGTCGAGAAGGTAACGCTCAGCGAATGGGCCAGGCCTTCCTGCGTAAGACCCGCACGGTGGCGCCAGGCGCGAATGAGCTTGCCAGCGTCGGCGGGAGGACCGCTGGGAACACTGGTGTTGGAGGGGGGGGTGTTGAGTTGCATAGCGAAGTCCATTCTGGGGGTCCTAGATGCAACAGCCATGCCAGCCTAGACGCGCGAAGAATCCTTACATCCGGCCCTAGGAAAGGCTCCAAAGTCGCCATATCGTGTCAGGACGATACGGCAAGATGATCCTTTCCCGCACCGATGCACGGCACTTTGCGCCGAGCTTGCGGCAGTCCGGGGTGCTTGGTAGGCGAAGGGCGTGCCGGGCTCCCACCCGACGCCGAACGACCTGCTCGAGCGCCTCAAGAGCGTACCCTACCCTGGGTTCACGCGAGACATCGTCTCGTTCGGCCTCGTTCGGGACATCGAGGTCTCGTCGGCTGGCGTAACGGTGAAGCTGGCACCGAGCACCGCTCAGGAGGAAGTCGTCCGCCAGATCGAAGCTGCGGTGAAAGCAGCTCTGGCCACGGTCGTCGGGGATTCGCCGGTAGCCATCGTGCGCGAGCAGACGCCGGTGCCTGCCGGACGACGCGGGCCCGAGGGGATCCCGGGCGTCCGGAGCATCGTGGCGGTCGCGAGCGGCAAGGGTGGCGTGGGCAAGTCCACCGTGGCCACCAACCTGGCGCTGGCGCTCGCCGCGCTGGGTTCCCGCGTGGGTCTCATGGACGCCGACGTCTACGGGCCGAGCATCCCGCTCATGCTGGGCGTCACCGAGAAAGCGCGCAGCGCGGAGGGGAAGCGCCTCCAGCCCGTCGAGCGCCATGGCGTGGCGGTCATCTCCATGGGGATGTTCGTCGGCGATGGGACCCCGATCATCTGGCGCGGGCCGATGCTCACGAAGCTGATCGTGGAGTTCCTGCGCAACTGTGACTGGGGCGACCTCGACGTCCTCGTGATGGACCTGCCTCCCGGCACCGGTGACGTCCAGCTCACCCTTACCCAGCAGGTGCCGATCACGGGCGGCGTGATCGTGACGACCCCCCAGGACGTCGCCCTGGCCGACGTCCGCCGCGGTATCGAGATGTTCCGGCAGATGCACGCGCCGGTTCTCGGCGTGATCGAGAACATGAGCTACCACCTCTGTCCCGGCTGCGGCGCGCGCGCCGAGCTGTTCGGCCACGGCGGGGGCGCCGCCATGGCACGCCAGCTGGGTGTGCCATTCCTCGGCGAGGTGCCACTCGCGCGCGAGGTATGCGAGGCGAGCGACCGCGGCGTGCCCATCGTGGCCGGCGCGCCGTCGAGCCCGCAGAGTCGTGCCTTCCACGAGATTGCCGAGCGCGTGCTGGTACGACTGAAGGAAGCCGAGCGCCGGGCACCGGCGGCCATCCTCAACTCGTCGTCCTGACGGCCTCCGGCTCGTCCCCGCGCAGGGACTCGAGCAGCACGATCACCACGCCGACGGTGATGGCAGAGTCGGCGATGTTGAACATCGGCCAGCTCCACTCGCCCCAGTGCAGGTGGAAGAAGTCCACCACCTCGCCGTAGCGGACGCGGCAGATGAAGTTCCCGACGGCGCCACCCAGGATGCCGCCGAGCGCCCACAGCAGCATCCAGCGCTGCGCCGGCGCAGCCCGCAAGTAGGACACCAGCGCCCACACGGCCACGACCGTCACCAGGACGAAGAGCGGCAGCCGCAGGCCTGCCGGGGCGCCCGACAGCATCCCGAACGCAGCCCCCGTGTTGCGGACATAGGTGAGCGAGAAGCCGGGGAGGATGGGGATGCTCTCGTGCAGCGTCATGGTGCGCTCGACGATCGCCTTGGTCACCTGATCGACGGCGACCACCAGGAGCGCCACGAGGACAGCCTGACGCAGCCGAGCGTCAGTCATCCGACGACCGCCGCGCAGCGCGCGCACAGACCGGGGTGGCGCGGGTCGGTGCCCAGAGGGAGCGTGAGCCAGCAGCGCTCGCACTTTCCCCCGGCGGCCCGTTCGATCCCGACGCGGAGCCCGGGGACGAGCGGGCTCTCGGCGCCGCCGCCGCCGAGCGCGACGTCGGCGACGACGAACAGCGCCGGCAGGTCCGCGATCCGGGCGGCGAGCAGGTCGTGCAGGTCGCCCTCCGCGCCCAGGGTGACGCGCGCCTCGGTCCCCTGCCGCACGACGCCGCCATGTCGCGCCCCCTCCAGCGCCTTCATCACGGCGGCCCGCACCGCGAGGAGACGCTCGAAGCGGGCCGCCAGCGCCTCGTCACACCAGGTGGCGGGAGGCTCCGAGAACCCGGCCAGGAAGACGCTGGGCTCCGTCGTCGACGGCATGAAGCTCCACACCTCGTCGGCGGTGAACGAGAGCACCGGCGCCATCAGGCGGACCAGCGTGTCGAGGATCGCGTGCAGCACGGTCTGCGTGGCGCGACGCTCTCGGCCGTCGGGTCGCTCGCAGTACAGCCGATCCTTCCGGATGTCGAGATAGAGGGCGCTCAGATCGACGCTGCAGAAGTTGTTGAGCGCGTGGTAGATGACGTGGAACTCATACGCCTCGTAGGCCGCGCGGACGCGGGCGGCGAGAGCGTGCGTGCGGTGGAGCGCCCAGCGCTCCAGCTCGGGCAGGGCATGGTGGGGCACCGCGGCCGTCACCGGATCGAAGTCGTACAGGTTGCTCAGGAGGAAGCGGGCCGTGTTGCGAACCCGTCGGTACGCCTCGACGAGATGCCCGATGATCTCCTGGGACACCGGGATGTCGCCGCGGTAGTCTTCGGCCGCCACCCACAGGCGCAGCAGCTCCGCGCCGTGGCGCTCGATGACGTCGGCGGGCGCGAGGGCGTTGCCGCGCGACTTCGACATCTTCTGCCTGTCGGTGTCGAGGAAGAACCCGTGGGTGAGGACGACGTCGTACGGCGCCCGTCCCTCGAGCGCGACCGCCGTCAGCAGCGAGCTGTGGAACCAGCCCCGGTGCTGGTCGCTCCCCTCGAGGTACATGTCGGCCCGGCCGCCGAGCTCGGGCCGGTGCTCGACGACCGCGCTCCAGCTCACGCCCGAATCGAACCAGACGTCGAGAATGTCCGTCTCGCGGCGGAACTCCTCGCCGGCGCAGCGCGCGCAGCGCATGCCGGCTGGCACCAGGTCCGCGATCGGTCGCGTGAACCACGCGTCCGAGCCCTCGTGCTCGAAGATCGCGGCCACGTGATCGCAGAGCGCGCGGCTCGTGTGCTCCGCGCCGCAGGCCTCGCAGAAGAGCGCGACGATCGGCACGCCCCAGTCGCGCTGCCGCGACAGGCACCAGTCGGGACGGCTCGCGATCATGCCGTGAATGCGGTCTCGGCCCCACTCGGGCAACCACCGGATGCGGTCGATCTCGCGGAGCGCGGCGGCCCGGAGCCCCGTCGCGTCCATGCTCATGAACCACTGCTCGGTGGCGCGGTACACGATCGGGTGCTTGCACCGCCAGCAGTGCGGGTAGCTGTGCACGTAGTCCTCGGCAGCCAGCAACGTGCCCGCTGCGCGCAGCCGTTCGACGATCTTCGAGTCGGCGTCGAAGACGCGTAACCCCTGCCACTCGGGCACGGCGTCGGTGAAGCGCCCCCGGTCGTCGACCGGGGAGAGGACGTCGAGGGCGTACCGTTTGCCGGTCTGATAGTCGTCGTGCCCGTGCCCCGGCGCTGTGTGCACGAAGCCCGTGCCGCTCTCGAGCGTGACGTAGTCGGCGAGGACCACCGGCACGTCCCGATCGAGCCAGGGGTGCCGGCAGCGGGCGCCCTCGATCTCACGCCCGCGGAAGCGGCGCAGCTCGCGCGGCGTCTCGGGCGCGCGCATGGCTTGCGCGAGCGCCGCGACCAGGGCGGCCGCGACCAGCAGGGTTCGGCCGCCGATCGCGATCGCGACGTACTCGTGCTCCGGGTGCACCGCGACAGCCAGGCTGGCGGGCAGCGTCCACGGCGTCGTGGTCCAGGCTGCCGCCGCCACGCCCTCGAGCCCCGCCAGCGGGGGCGGCAGCGGCTCCACGAACCGGTATGCGACGTAGACCGACGGCGACGTGATGTCGGCGTATTCCACCTCCGCCTCGGCCAGGGCCGTGCGGCAGGACCAGCACCATTGCACCGGCCGCTTGCCCCGGTAGAGCAGTCCCGCCTCGATGCATTGCCCGAGAAGGCGCACTTCGCGCGCCTCGTAGTCGAAGTCCATCGTGAGGTAGGGCTGGTCCCACTCGCCCTGCACGCCCAGGCGCTCGAACTCCGCGCGCTGCACCCCGACGTACTTCTCGGCGTAGGCGCGGCAGAGGCTTCGCACCTCGGCCTTCGGCATCGCTTCCTTCTTCGCCCGTCCGACCTGCTTCTCGACCTGCAGCTCGATGGGGAGCCCGTGACAATCCCACCCCGGCACGTACGGGGCGAGCCACCCCGCCATGGCGCGGGACTTCGTGACGAAGTCCTTCAGGATCTTGTTGAGCGCGTGGCCCAGGTGGATGTTGCCGTTGGCGTACGGCGGGCCGTCGTGTAGCACGAAGCGCGGGCGGCCGCGGTTGCGCGCCAGCAACAGGCGGTAGAGGTCCATCTCGTTCCAGCGGCGCAGCATCTCAGGCTCCCGCTGCGGCAGGTTGGCCTTCATCGGGAACTCGGTGCGCGGCAGGTTCAGCGTGGCCTTGTAGTCCATGACGGCGGAGCCGTTGACCGTACCAGCGGCCCCGCGCCTTGCAAACCGACGGCCCGCGCGGCACAGCAGGAGGCGCGTTGACCGGATGGGCACGACCCGTCTAGTGGTCCGCTCATGGCGACTCGGGTCTCGAAGGCGGTCCTGATCACGGGATGCTCCACGGGCATCGGCCGCGCCACGGCTGAGCATCTGGCGCGGCGGGGGTGGACGGTCTACGCCACCGCCAGGCGCCCCGAGACCATCCAGGACCTCGCGGGCGGGGGCTGCCGGATCCTGGCGCTCGACGTCTGCGACGAGGGCTCCATGCGCGCCGCCGTCGAATCGGTCGAGCGGGCCGAAGGTGCGGTCGGGGTGCTCGTCAACAATGCCGGCTATGGTCAGGAAGGTGCGTTCGAGTCGACACCCATGGCGGAGATCCGCCGCCAGTTTGAGACCAACGTCTTCGGTCTGATCCGGCTGAGCCAGCTCTGTCTCCCCGGCATGCGCCGCCAGCGCTGGGGCAAGATCGTCAACTTGAGCTCCATGGGCGGCAAGCTCACGCTGCCGGGCGGCGCCTTCTACCACGCCACCAAGCACGCCGTGGAGTCGCTCAGCGACGCGCTCCGCTTCGAGGTGCAGGGCTTCGGGGTCGACGTCATCGTCGTCGAGCCCGGTCCCATCAAGACGCGCTTCGGCGACACGGCGATCCACAGCATCGAGGGCCCCGCCGCCGGCGACCCTGCCTACGCGGCCTTCAACCAGGCGGTGGCCGCGAAGATCAAGGAGGCCTACGAGGGCCCGATGGGACGATTCGCCGCGGGTCCCGACGCGGTTGCCGAGGTGATCGAGAAGGCCGTCGGCGCGGCGCGACCAGCGACCCGCTACACCGTCACGGCCGCGGCCCGCATGATGATGGGCCTGCGGCGCTGGCTGCCGGACCGGGCGTTCGACGCGTTCCTGCGCACGCAGTTTGCGCCGCCCCGGCCGTGAGCCCCGTCATGCCGACGCCAGCGCGGTGAGCGTGCGCTCGACCGCGGCTGCCCGCGATTCGCCGACCGGGTTCGGGAACACGATGCACAGGGTCGCGCCCGCCAGCTGGTAGGCGCGCACGCGCTCGCGGCAGCGAGCCGGGTCGCCGGCGAGGGTGACGGCATCGGCCATCTCGTCGGTCACCGCCTCCTCCGCCCGCGCGACCTCGCGCTGCTTCATGTGACCGCGCACCACCTCGACCTCCTTCGCGAACCCACATTGCGCCAGCATGTTGCCGTAGAACGGCAGCGAGGCGTAGCGAGCCAGCATGCGCTTGGCCTCGTGCAGGCAGGCCGCGCGGTCGTCGCCGAGGTAGGCGGTGGTGAAGTGACAGACCGCGAGCGTCTGCGGGTCGCGGCCGCCGCGGGCGGCGCCCCGGTGCAGCATGGCCATCGCCCGGCGGTAGCGCTCCAAGGGGAAGAGGTTGAAGATCACGCCGTCGGCCAGCTCGCCGGCGAGCTCGATCATGGGCTTCGCCAGCGCCGCGGCGAGTATCCTCGGCGGCGTCTGCGGGCGGGGCTGGTGCGGGCCCTTCGCCCAGGCCGCCCGCAGCGCGCCGATCACTTCGCGCATCCTCGCCAGCGGATCGCCCATGTCGATGCCGAGCGTCGCGTTCACTTGCCGATGCCCGACGCCGAGCCCGAGCAGCAGGCGCCCCCCGGAAAACTCCTGCACCGCAGCGGCCTGCTGCGCGAGCAGCGTGGGATGGCGGAGGTAGATGTTGGTGATGCCGGTGCCGACGTGCAGCCGCGTCGTCACCGAGGCGACCGCCTGCGCGTATGCCAGCGAGTCGTTGAACGACTCGGGAATGAACACGCCCGCGAAGCCCAGCCCCTCGGCGCGACGCGACCAGGCGAGGATCTCGTGCGGCTGCGCGTCCCGCAGCGGCGAGAAAGCGACGGCGATGCGATCCATCCGTCCTTCCTAGACTACGAGGCCGCCGCGGGGGAAGCCGCGGTTGCAGGGGCGCCGGCTGCGCGGTACACCCCGGCTCGTGCCGAAGCGGATGCTTCTCGACTACCAGAAGGGCGCCTACCCGGCGTACGACCTGGAGCCCGAGGACGGCATCCCCGTGCCTTGTGCGCTCGGCCAGCCGTGGGTGAACGAGGACACGCTGGAGACCCTGGAGAAGCTCCGCATTCCGCGCACCGATCCGTGGGGCCAGCCGCTGCCCGGTGAGCCAGACGATCCGCTGCTGGCGCGCTTCCGCGGCCGCTAGAGCACACCCGACACGGAGCCTCCATCTCGGGTCGGTCCCCTCTAGGACGCGTCCCCACGATCCAGCGCGGCAAGGGCGTCGAGCACGCCACGGTGGAAGGTTGGAAAGGCGAAGTGCATCGTACGGAGCGTCCGCACGGGCACCGCGGCGTGTAACGCGAGCGACAGCATCGCCAGCACCTCGCCGCCCCACGGGCCGACCGACGTCGCGCCGACCAGCACGCCGCGATCCGCGTTCTCGACCAGCTTGACGAAGCCCGCGTTGCCGGGTCCGTGAATCCAGCCGCGCGACGACTTCCGCACCTCGGCGGTTCCCGTGCGTACGCGCAGGCCCGCGGCGCGCGCCTGCGCTTCGGACATGCCGGCGCGGCCGATCTCCGGATCTGTGAACGTGACCCACGCCAGGGCATGATAGTCCGCCGGCGTCGGGTTGCGGCCGAGAATGTCCGCGATCACGAGCCGCGCCTGGTACACGGCGACGTGCGTGAACGCGCCCTTGCCGGTGATGTCGCCCACGGCCCACAGCGCGTCGCCGGCACGGCACCGCTCGTCCACGGGGATCGCAGGCGCCCGCTCGTCGAGGCCCACCGACGCCAGGCCGATGCCCGTGAGGTTGGGGCGCCGGCCGGTGGCCACCAGCAGCTGGGCGCCGCGCGCGCTGTCACCGTCGTCGGTGTTCACGACGATGTCGTTTTCTCCCGCGGTCTCCACGCGCACCGCCGTGCGGCCGGTGCGGACGTCGATGCCCTCCGCGCGCAGTACGTCGGCGAGGACGGCGCTCGCCTCTGGCTCCTCGGGGGCGACCAGCCGCTCCGCGGCCTCGATCACGGTGACGCGACTGCCGAAGCGCGCGAACGCCTGCGCCAGCTCGACCCCGATCGAGCCACCGCCGAGCGTGACCAGCGACGCCGGCGCCGTCTCGGCCTTCACGGCGTCCCGGTTGGTCCAGTACGGCACCTCGGCGAGCCCGGGAACGGGGGGCACGGCGGGCGAGGTCCCGGTGGCGATCACGACGCCCCGGCGGGCCGTGAAGGCGCGGTCGCCGACCCGCACGCGCCGCGGACCCTCGAGCACGCCGCGCCCGCGCACGAAGCGCCCGCCGAGCTTCTCGAAGCGTTCGACGGCGACGCGATCGTCCCAGTCGTCGGTCGCCTCGGCGCGAATGCGGCGCGCGACGGGCGCGAAGTCGGGCGTGACCGTCGCACGGCCCGCGATGCGGTCCACTCGGCGTGCCTCGGCGAGCACGTCGCTGCCGCGCACCATCATCTTGCTGGGGATGCACCCGTAGTACGGGCACTCCCCGCCCACCAAGTGATGCTCCACACCGACGACCGCCAGCCCGGCCTCGGCGAGCCGCTCTGCAACCTCCTCTCCGCCCGGTCCGAGGCCGATCACGACGACGTCGACTTCTTCCGCTTGTCGATCGCCCATGGCGGTGCTCGTAGCACAGCGATCCCGGCCCGGCGACGCACGACGTCGCCTTGACGGCGCGGCGGACCAAGGCGTATCGGCAGCGCCGATGGGGCCCGCCGAGTACCAGGCCGCCGGCCTCTACGATCCCGCTGCGCCGGACGCGGCCGATCGCCTCGCCCTGCTCCAGTGGCTGGCGGAGCGCGGCATCACGATCGAGCAGATGGTGCGGGCCGAGCGCGAGGGCTTGCTCGACGCCCTGGCGGCCGACCTCGCGCTGCAGCCACGGGGCATGCGGCTCACGCTCGCCGAGATGGCGGCACGAGTCGGCGTGTCGCCGGATCGACTCGAGGGGATCCTGCTCGCTGCCGGTCTCCCTCCCGTGAAGGCGAACGAGATGAGGTTCAGCGAGGACGACGCGCTCGGACTGAGCCTGTTCTCGTTCGGCGCACGGCTCTTCGGTGAGGAGGCCACGCTGCGATTTGCTCGCATCATCGGGGCGTCGCTCGCCCGAATCGCGGAGGCCGCGGTGGAGGTCTTCCTTGTCAACGTCGAGGCACCGCTGCGCGAGGCAGAGGGGAGCAGGCTCGCGCTCGCCAAGGCCAACCTCGAGGCGATCGAGGCCCTCGAGCAAATCCCCACCCTGATGCGGGGACTGTTTCGCAGCCACGTCGAGATCGCGATCCGCCGGCTGCGGCAAGCGCTCGGCGGGGACTTGATCGACCGGGCACGGCTCGCCGTGGGATTCGTGGACCTCGTGGGATTCACTCCGCTGTCGCGGCTCGTGCCGGCGAACGACCTCGCCAGGCTCGTCGAGCGCTTCGAGGACACGGCGCACGACGTCGCGACGGCGCGGGACGGCCGCATCGTCAAGACGATCGGCGACGAGGTGATGTTCGTCGCGGTCGACGCCGGCGCCGCATGCGACATCGCGCTCACCCTCGTCGAGCGCCTCCGCCGCGACACGACGGTCACGCCGCGCGGCGGGCTCGCGTACGGCGAGATGTTGCTCCGGGGCGGCGACTACTACGGCCCGATCGTGAACCTCGCCGCCCGGATCGTCGAGCAGGCCGTGCCGAACGAGCTCCTGGTCACCCCCGAGGTGGCCGCGCACGCCGACGGCGCACAGCTCCGCTTCGAGCCCGCCGGCAAGCGCATGCTGAAGGGCTTCGACGTCCCGGTGACGCTCATGACGGTCGAGCGGGGGTAGCTCCGCACCCGTTGACCGTGAACGCCTGCGGCGAGGTGCGGTGCGTGAGCACAATGCGCCAGCCGCCGGTGCGTGCCCGCGCCACGAGGATGCCCGTGTCGGCCATGCCGGCGGCGCCGACGCGCGCCTCCGCGGCGGCGAAGACGGCGTCGAGGCTGGCGCGCGTCAGGACGGTCGCTCCGCCGGGCGGCGCGCCATCGCTTGCGTCGAGCCACGCCCGCGTCTCCGGACGCAGCCGGAGCAGGTGCACGTGCATCTGGTTCTCGCTGCGGGCGTCCTTCGGGTTGATGGCGAGGCCGATCTGGCGCTCATCGCCGATGCGCGCGCGCGCGACCTGCCACGCGAACGGCCAAATGCCCTCGGGCCGGCGCGGGTCCTCGATGCCGGTCACTCGTGCGCGCGGCATCGCGAGGCCGGCGACGAAGCCGGAGGGGCAGCCGCACATCTTGAGATCACTGATGGCGACGAAGTCGCGCGTCTTCGCCCAGACGACCTCGGCGTCGGGTGTGGCGCGATCGCCGCAGCACGAGCGCACGAAGGCGGGACAGGCGCAGAAGTCGGCCGTCAGGCGGTCGATGCACGTGGCGACGATGGCCCAGAGGGCGCCGGCGCCGGCCGGGCGCCCCGCGGGCGCGCGCCCGCATCCGAGGCCGAGCGCCCACAGCACCGCGCCCGCGGCGGCGCCCCGGGAC
>JBKPDC010000057.1:0-11352 GCA_046727715.1 Thermodesulfobacteriota bacterium | reverse complement strand
CAGCGCCTTGGTCACCGCGTCGCGCAGCCGCTCCGCGCTGCGCACGCGCACCGCGGCCGCGTCCGCCGCTGCTTGCGCGTCGAAGGTGGCCGAGGCGACCGCGTCGGCGAGGCCGGCCATGGCCCGCCGGGTGTCCACCTCGGCCTGCGCGCGCTCGGTCTTGAGCGCGTTCAGGATTCGGGCCAGCTCGCCGACCTGGCGATCGTCGAGCCCCAGCTTGAAGGCCAGGAAGCGGAGCGGCCGCCCCGCGCCCGCGCCGGCGGTCACTCCCACTCGATCGTCGCGGGCGGCTTCGAGGAGATGTCGTACACGACCCGGTTCACCCCCCGTACCTCGTTGATGATCCGCGTGGAGAGCCGGGCCAGCAGATCCTCGGGCAGGCGAGCCCAGTCGGCCGTCATGCCGTCGGTCGAGCGCACGGCGCGGACGGCGATGACGTTCTCGTAGGTGCGCTCGTCGCCCATCACGCCGACGGTGCGCACGGGCAGCAGGACGGCGAACGACTGCCAGAGGCTCTCCGTCAGCTCGGCGCGGGCGATCTCCTGCTGCACGACGGCGTCCGCCGCGCGCAGGATCGTGAGCCGCTCCTCGTCGACGGGGCCCAGGATGCGGACGGCCAGCCCGGGGCCGGGAAAGGGCTGGCGCTTGACGATCTCTTCGGGGACGCCGAGCACGCACCCCAGCGCGCGCACCTCGTCCTTGAACAGCTCTCGCAGCGGCTCGAGCAACTCGAGCTTCATCCGTTCCGGGAGCCCTCCCACGTTGTGGTGACTCTTGATGGTGGCCGAGGGCCCGCGCACGGAGACCGACTCGATCACGTCGGGATAGAGGGTCCCCTGCGCGAGGAAGGCCGCGTCCGGATGGCGGCTCGCCTCGCGCTCGAACACCTCGATGAAGGTCACGCCGATGATCCGCCGCTTGCGCTCCGGGTCCTCGACGCCTGCCAGATTCTCGAGGAATCGCGGCGCCGCATCGGCACGGCGCACCTCGAGGGCCATGCGCTCGCGGAACAGCGCCATGACGTCGTCGGCCTCACCGGCGCGCAGGAGCCCGTTGTCGACGAAGATGCACGTGAGCCGGTCGCCCACGGCGCGATGCACGAGCGCCGCGACCACCGTGGAGTCGACCCCTCCCGAGAGCGCGCACAGGACCCGTTTCGTCCCCACACGCTCCCGAATGCGCGGCACCCAGCTGTCGACGAAGTGCTCCATCGTCCAGTCCGGCCGCGCCCCGCACACCCGCAACACGAAATTGCGCAGGATCTCCCGCCCGTCGACGCTGTGGGTGACCTCGGGATGGAACTGCAGTCCGTAGACCGGCCGCTCGCGGTGCCGGAACGCCGCGTACGCGGAGTGCTCGCTGCTGGCGAGGGGCTCCAGCTCGGCGCCCAGCCGCGTCATGCGGTCGCCGTGGCTCATCCACACCCGCGTGGTGCGCCCGCCGATCGACAGCAAGGGGTCCATGCGGGTGATGCGGACGTCGGCCGGGCCGAACTCCTTGTGGGCGGCCCGGTCGACCTCCCCTCCGAAGGCGACGTTCAGGACGTTCATGCCGTAACAGACGCCGAGGACCGGCGGGGTGCCGGCACGGAGCAGCTCCAGCACCTCGGGCGCCGGCATGGGCGCATCGGTGTCGTAGACGCTCGACGGACCGCCCGACAGGATGATCCCTTCCGGCTCGAGCCGCCGGATCACGTCCACGGCGGCGTCGAACGGATGAATCTCGCTGTAGACGTGGAGCTCACGGACACGACGGGCAATCAGCTGCGTGTACTGCGAGCCGAAGTCGAGGATGACGATCACTACTCGAGCCGGTAGTTGGGAGCCTCTTTGGTGATGTACACGTCGTGCACGTGGCTCTCGCGCAGGCCGGCCGGCGAGATCCTCATGAAGCGTGCGTTGCGACGCAGATCGTCGAGCGTGCGGGTGCCGAGATAGCCCATCCCGGCGCGCAACCCCCCCACCAGCTGCTGGACGATGAACGACAGGGCGCCCTTGTAGGGCACGCGTCCCTCGATGCCCTCGGGCACCAGCTTCATGCCCAGCTCGGCGCCCGCCTCCTCGTCCTGCATGTAGCGGTTCCGGCTGCCCTCGCGCTCGCGTATCGCTTCGAGCGAGCCCATGCCGCGATAGAGCTTGTAGGTGCGGCCCTGGTACAGGATCGTCTCGCCCGGGCTCTCCTCGGTGCCCGCGAACAGCCCGCCGATCATCACGGTGTGCGCACCCACCGCGAGCGCCTTCGTGATGTCTCCCGAGAACTTGATGCCACCGTCCGCGATCACGGGCACGCCCGCCCGAGATGCCGGCCCGACGGCGTCGGCGATGGCAGTCAGCTGTGGCACGCCGACGCCCGACACGACACGCGTGGTGCAGATCGACGCCGGCCCCATGCCCACCTTGATGCCGTCGGCGCCGGCCCGGACGAGCGCCTCGGCGCCCTCGGTGGTCGCGACGTTGCCGGCCACGAGGTCCACCGCCGGGAACAGCCGCTTGATCGACTCGACTGTCTCGATGACTGACCGCGTATGCCCGTGTGCCGTGTCGATGACGAGCACGTCGGCGCCCGCCCGCACCAGCGCCTCGGCACGCTCCTCGCGGTCGGGGCCGGTGCCGACCGCCGCCCCCACGCGCAGGCGCCCGAGGTCGTCCTTGGCGGCGTTCGGGTAGCGGATGGCCTTCTCGATGTCCTTGACGGTGATCAGGCCGCGCAGCGTACTGCGCTCGTCCACGACCGGCAGCTTCTCGATGCGGTAGCGGTGGAGGATCTCCTTGGCTTCCTCGAGCGTGATGCCGGGCTGGGCGGTCACCAGCCGCTCGCGGGTCATCACCTCGCCCACCGTGCGATCGAGCCGCTTCTCGAAGCGCAGGTCGCGGTTGGTGAGGATGCCGACGAGCTTCCCCTGGCGCGTGACCGGTAGTCCCGAGATGTGGAAGCGCTGCATGATCTCGAGCGCCTGCGCGATCGGCTGTTCGGGGCTCACCGTTACCGGGTCGACGATCATCCCGCTCTCGGACTTCTTGACCTTCTCGACCTCGAGCGCCTGCTCGGCAACTGCGAGGTTCCGGTGGACGACCCCGAGCCCACCCTCTTGCGCCATCGCGATGGCGGTCCGCGCCTCGGTGACCGTGTCCATCGCGGCGCTGAGGACCGGAATGTTCACCCGGACGCGACGCGTGACCCACGTGCTGACGTCGGTGTCGCGGGGCAAGATCTCGGAGGCGGCGGGAACGAGTAGCACGTCCTCGAAGGTGAGGCCGTCGCGCAGCTCATCGCCAAGCACAGCGACTCCCCCGACTGATCACGAGCTCCATACCGTCAAGTAGCAGGCGGGTCGGGGTCGGGCAAGCAGGCCGGCCTCAGGCGGCCGCAATCCCGAGCAGCTCGAGCGCCTCACGCACGGCGCCCGCGTCGGGGCGCAGCGCGGTCACGGCGACGAGCCGCAGGCGCCGCGCGCCGCGATCGAATAGCGTCGTGTTGACCCACAGCGACTCGAACGTCGACCACCAGCGGATGCCATCGGCGCCCGATTCGTGGATCGCGAGCGCCTGGGGCTGTGTGAGCGCGCGCTGCCGCGTTGCGACCAGGGACGGGCGCAGGCCGCGGGCGGCGAGGACTTCCGGGTCGTCCAGGTCCACCAGGCGTGCGCGATCGTCGAGCTCGAGCGTGGCGAGGCCCAGAGGAAGGCCGCGCCGGCGCAGCATGCCCGGCACGAGCACGTTACCCCGAAAGCGGGCGAGCTGCTCGACCACCGCCGAGCGCGCGTCCGCGGCGAGGTACACGCACCCGTAGCGCTCGGGATTGTCGTGCCGGCCGTCGCCCTGGAACTCGCGCGGCACCCAGAGCGCGCCGCCGCTCGCCGTGGCCGCGGCGCGGCGATCCCAGGCAAAGCAGCGATGCAGCGTCACGCGTAGGCGTCGGCGCGCTCGGCACGGATCGCCCGCATCAGCTCCTCGACCCGGCCGGTGCGGATCACGTCGATCGGTCGCCGGTCGCCCAGGTGCGGGTTCAGGCCGAAGAGCCACGCCCGGGCCGCGTCGGGCTCGTAGAGGCGGAGGAGGCTCGACCACACCAGCTCCAGCAGATCGATCTTCTCCGCGTTGAGCGGATCGATGCCCGCCCCGCGCAGCCAGCGCGTGATCTGCGAGCGGTTGACGCCGAGCAGGTCGGCGATGGCCGACCCGCTCCGGAAGTCGCGCTTCAAGGCACGAATCTTGGCGGCGGTGGCGACGGCCATGCGGGACTTCTAGCGCAACAGAATCTGTTGCGCAACCATGGCCCCTGCCCTACCGTGCCGCCGGCGCCGGAATGGCGTAGAGCCGGCTCCAGTTGTCCCACAGGATCTTCCGCTTCGCGGGCTCGGACAGCGGCAGCGAGAGGAAGCTCTGTACCGCCTTCGGGTACTTCGAGTCGGCGTGCGGGTAGTCGGTGGAGAAGACGAGGTTGTCGTCCCCGAACACCTCGACGTACTGCCGCACGGTCTCCTCGTCGGCCTCGACCGACAGCCAGCAATTGCGCAGGAAGTACTCCGACGGCTTCATCCGGAGCTCGGGCGCGTCGAGCTTCCCGACCCACTCGTAGTGCTCGTCCAGACGATAGAACAGCCAGGGCGCCCAGGAGCAGTTCCCCTCGAGCAGCGCGAAGCGAAGTTTCGGGAAGCGCTCGCACACGCCGCCGGCGGTGAGGCTGACCACGGTCGTCATGATCCCCAGCGGCTGGCTGAACGTGTGCCACATCATGAGCTTGTCGAAGATCTCGAGCGAGAAATCGGGACGGAGGTGATTCTGGCCGCCGCCATGGAAGCCGACGGCGATGCCGAGCCGCTCGCACTCCGCCCACAACGGGTCGTAGGCTGGATGATGCCACGGCCGGCGGTTCACCGTCCCCGGGGAGAGGAACACCGCCTTGAAGCCGAGCTCCGCGACGCAACGCCGCGCCTCGCGCACCGCCGCGTCCACGTCGTGCGGCGCCACCATGCCGGCGCCGACGAAGCGGTCGGGATGCTGGCGGCAGAAGTCGCTCAGCCAATCGTTGTAGGCACGCGCGATGGCCGCGGCGAACGGCGGCTCGAGGCCATCCGGGCCGACCATGTCGGGGGTGTCGAGTCCGAGCACGAACAACCCGCGGGTGGGAAACAGGACGGCCAGGTCGAGACCCTCGGCGTCCATCGCCTCCTTCTGCGACGCCGGGCTCCAGCCCTGCCGCTCGGCGTGCGTGTAGGGTCCCTCGTTCTCCTCCTTCCAGACGTTGCGATCGGCCTGCGGACGCACGCCGCCGAGGCGGAGGATCACGTGGGACTTGACGCGCACCCGCATGTCGCGCCGCATCTCCGTGAGCCCCACGGGTGCGACGTGGCGCCACGCCGGGTCGATGTAGCGCTGCCAGAGGTCGGCGGGCTCGAAGATGTGCATGTCGCTGTCCGCCACGAGATAGCCGTCCGGCGTCACGGTTCCTCCTAGGTCGTTCGCATCGATCGGGCGCCTCGCGGATCCCGTACAAGACTCGCGAACGGGCGTCCAGCGGAGTAGCCTCCGCGTGATGATCGCCGCCTTCGGGGACCACCGCCCCGACATCGACCCGACGGTCTACGTTCCCGAGAGCGCCGTCGTCATCGGCGACGTCCGGATCGGCCCGGAGTCGAGCCTCTGGTTCCACACCGTGGTGCGGGGAGACGTCCATCACGTCCGCATCGGGGCCCGGAGCAACGTCCAGGACAATGCCACGATCCACGTGGTGAGCGGCCGCTTCCCGACCATCCTGGGCGACGGCGTCACGGTGGGGCACAACGCGGTCCTGCACGGGTGCACGATCGAGGACGGGTCCCTCGTCGGCATGGGCGCGGTGGTGCTGGACGGCGCCGTCGTGGGCACGGAGAGCCTGGTCGGCGCCGGCGCGCTGGTGACGCCGGGAAGCGTGATCCCGCCGCGCTCGCTCGTGCTCGGCAGCCCCGCGAAGCGGACGCGGGAGGTCAGCGACGCCGAGCTCGCGCGGCTGCGGACCTCGGCGGCGAACTACGTCGTCCTCGCGCGCCGCTACCGCGCGGCAGGCTGACCGGCGCCTCGCGGCGGGCGCGGAAGCGCACGCGCAGCGGGACGCCGATCAGACCGAACGCCTCGGCGAAGCGGGTGCGGAGGTAGCGCTCGTAAGCGGTCGGGATGCGCGCCGGCGCACTCGCGAACACGGTGACCTCGGGCGGGGCGGTCCCGGTCTGGGTGACGTAGAAGAGGCGCACGGGACGGCCGTCGCGGCTCGGTGGTGTGTGCGCCGCGACGGCGGTGCGCAGCACGCGGTTCAGCTCGGGTGTGGCCATGGAGACACGGTAACCCCGCTCCACCTGGGCGAGGACGCCGAACAGGCCCTCGAGTCCCTCCCCCGTGCGGGCTGACACGCAGAGGATGGGCAGACCCGCGAACGCGGGGTGGGCAGCTCCGACCGCGCGCCGGAAGGTGCGGACGTCACGCCGCGGCCCGGAGAGCAGGTCCCACTTGTTGGCGAGGAGGATCACGCCCCGGCCCGCCTCCCACGCGCGGCCGATCAGGCGCGCGTCCTGGTCGGTCATGCCCTCCCCGGCATCGAGCACGAAGCAGACCAGGTCACTGCGCTCGATGGTGCCGAGTGCGCGCACGGCGCCGTGCCGCTCGAGCACGTCACTGGCCCGTCCGCGACGCCGGATACCCGCCGTGTCGATGAGCACGTACGGCCGGCCGTCGATCCGGACCGGCGTATCGATGGCGTCGCGGGTCGTACCCGCCTCCGGGGCCACGAGGGCACGCTCGGCGCCGAGCAGGCGGTTCAGCAGCGACGACTTGCCGACGTTCGGCCTGCCGAGGAGTGCGAGCCGCGTCCCGCCGTCGGCGTCGGCAGCGTCCGAGACGGGCGGCAGCCGGGCGATCACCTCGTCGAGGAGCTCATCGACCCCGCGGTTGTGGGCCGCCGACACCGGGAAGAGGCGTTCCACCCCGGCGGCATAGAACTCCGCCGCCTGCGGTTCGCGGCCGGCGGTGTCGATCTTGTTCACCGCGAACAGCACGGGCTTGCCGGCGCGGGTGAGGAGCCGGACGGTGTCGCGGTCGGCGGGCGCGAGGCCGGCGACTCCGTCGAGCACGCACACCACGCAGTCCGCCTCCGCGACCGCGGCAAGCGCCTGCGCCCGGACCTGCGCGGCGAGGGCCGCCGGGTCGCGTGGGACGTCCGCCACGAAGCCGCCCGTGTCGACGCACACGAAGGCGCGCCCCTCGTGTTCCGCGCGCGCCACCACGCGGTCGCGCGTCACGCCGGGGGTGTCGTCCACGATGGCGCGCCGCGCCCGCACGATGCGGTTGAAGAGCGTCGACTTGCCGACGTTCGGCCGTCCGACGATGGCCACCACCGGCAGCGACCGGGGTGTCGCTTCGACCCTGGTCCCCATGCCGGCTCCTACAGCCCGAGCTCCGCGAGGCGACGGGGGTTGCCGGCCCACCCGGGCTCGACCCGCACGAACAGCTCGAGGAAGACGCGCGTCCCGAGCAGTGCCTCGAGTCCCTGGCGCGCGCGCGTGCCGATGTCGCGCAGCCGCTCGCCCCCGGTGCCGATGATGATCCCCTTGTGGCTGGGGCGCTCGACGACGATGGTGGCCGCGATCACGATGAGCCCCTGGTCCGGGCGCTCCTCGAAGCGTTCGACGACGGTGGCGGTCCCGTAGGGCACTTCGTCGCGCGTGGCGAGGAAGACCTGCTCGCGGACCAGCTCCTGCGCCAGGACGCGGGCGGGCTCGGTGGTGAACTCGTCCTCGGGATACAGCGGCACCCCCTCGGGCAGCGCCCGAATCACCACGCCGAGCACGGTCGGGACGTTGTCGCCCCGCGTCGCGCTGGCGGGCACCAGCTCGCGACCCGGAAGGAGCGTCCCCAGCTCGGCCATGAGCGGCAGCAGCTGCGCGCGCGGCAGGCGGTCCATCTTGTTGAGGACCGCGACCGTGACGGCGCGGCCGCCCGCCAGCTCGGCTGCCAGCTCGCGGTCGCCGGCGCCGATCCCAGCGCCGGCGTCCACGACCAGGAGCGCGACGTCCGCGTCGTCCAGCGCGCCGCGCGCGGTCTCGACCATGCGCCGGTTGAGCGGCGAGCGCGCGGCGTGGATCCCCGGCGTGTCGATGAAGACCGCCTGCCCTTCCGGCGTGCTCCGGATGCCGACCACCCGGGTTCGGGTCGTCTGGGGCTTCGGCGTCACGATCGCCAGCTTGGTCCCGACCAGCGCGTTCAGGAGCGTGGACTTGCCGACGTTCGGCCGTCCCACGATGGCGACGGTGCCGGCGGTCATTCCGTGCGCTCCGGATCCGGATGCGCCTGCGCCAGGGCCTCGAGCGCCTCCATGGCAGCGGCCTGCTCCGCCGTCTTCTTGCTGTGCCCGACGCCGCGACCGTAGGGCTGGCCCGCGATGGTCAGCTGCGACACGAAACGCTTGGCGTGGTCGGGGCCGCTCTCTTCCACCAGCTGGTAGACGGGCGTGGCGCGAAACAGGCGCTGCGTCAGCTCCTGCAGGCGCGTCTTGTAGTCGCGCAGGCCCGCCGCCGCCTCGGTGGTCAGATCGGGCGCGAAGTGTGCCTCCACCAGGCGGCGCGCCGGCTCGAAGCCGGCGTCGAGGTACACGGCCCCGAGCACCGCCTCGTAGACCGCCGCCAGGATCGATTCCTTGTCGCGTCCCCCACTCTTCTCCTCGCCCTTGCCGAGCCTGAGCCAGCGGCCCAGATCGAGCGCGCGCGCCTTCTGGGCCAGCGTCTCGGCGTTCACCAGGCCGGCGCGCAGCTTCGAAAGGTCGCCCTCGCGCGCGCCCGGAAACCGTCGCATCAGCAGATCGGCCATCGCGAGGGCGAGCACGGCGTCGCCGAGGAACTCGAGGGTCTCATTGTTGGGCGCGTCGGGGCTGAACGAGCGGTGCGTCACCGCGACGTGCAGGTGGTCGGGCTGCTGGAAGCGGTATCCCAGGCCGAGCTCGAGCGCGTCCCGCAGCTCGCTCATGCTGCCGCCTCGGCCTCCAGGCGCGCGCCGGATCCCAGGCGCAGGCGCACGGGGAGCACGGCACCCATCCAGGCGTCCGGCCCCTCAAGCCGGGCACGCAGGTAGTTGCGCGTGTAGCCGCGCAGCTCGCCGGTCTGGGGGTCGCGCGTGGTCTCCACCAGCACCTCCGCGGCGGCGCCGTCGAAGCGTCGGGCAAACTCCGCGCGCTTGCGCTCGCAGGCGACGCGCAAGCGGCGGGCCCGGCTCGTGATGGTGGCGGGCGATTGCCGGCCGTCGAGCTTGGCGGCCGTCGTCCCGCTGCGCACGGAGTATGGAAAGACGTGACCGTACGTGACCGGACTCGATTCCACGAAGGCCAGCGTGCGCTCGAAGGCGCCGTCGTCCTCACCGGGAAACCCCGCGATCAGGTCCGTGCCGATGGCCGCGTCGGGCAACAGCGCGCGGATCATCGCCAGGCGCTCGGCCGCCAGCACGGTGTCGTAACGCCGGCGCATGCGCCGGAGCACGTCGTCGTCCGCGGCCTGCAGCGGCACGTGCAGGTGCGGGCAGACGCTCGACGCCGCGGCCATCAGCCGCACCAGCGGCTCGGTCACCTCGTGCGGATCGATGGACGACAGCCGGATGCGGTGGAACCTCCCGTGCTCGACGAGTGCGCCGAGGAGCCAGACGAGGTCGACGCGCGGCTCCAGGTCGTGGCCCCAGCCGCCGAGGTGGACGCCGGTGAGCACGACCTCGTGGAAGCCCCGCGCCGCCAGGTCGTCCAGCTCGTGCAGGATGGCTCGCGGCGGCAGGCTGCGACTGCGGCCGCGCGCCATGGGGACGATGCAGAAGGTGCAGAAGAGATCGCAGCCTTCCTGGACCTTCAGGAACGCACGCGTCTGCCCGTCGAAGGTGCGCGCCCCGAACGTCTGCACCGCGGTCTCGTGCCGCGAGTTCCCCACCTCGAGGCGTGCGACGGGAGCCTCCTCCCCGGCGGCTCTCGCCGCCGGGGCCCCTTCTCCCGGGACGGGGGCCGTCGCCGCCTCCACCAGCGCATCGAGCCGGTTGAGTCCGATCACGTGGTCCACCGCCTCGATCGCGGCCGCGGCCTGCGGCTGCGTCTGCGCGTAGCAGCCGGTGAGGATCACACGGGCCCAGGGGTTGGTGCGCCGGGCGCGACGCGCCAGGCGCCGGCTCTCCGCGTCGGCCGCGTCCGTCACGGTGCAGGAATTGACGATCACCACGTCCGCGGCCGCGTCCGTCTCCACGATGAGACAGCCTGCCGCCCGCAACCGGTCGGTGATCGTCGCCGTGTCGTAGGCGTTCACCTTGCAGCCCAGCGTGAGGATCGCGACCCGCGGCGCGGTCATGCGACCGCCTCGGCGATCCAGCCGCCGCCCACCACCAGCTCGCCGCGATAGAAGACCGCAGCCTGTCCGGGGGTCACCGCGGGCCCGCGGTCCTCGAACCGGACCACCGCCGCGTCGCCGTCGACCGACGCCAGGCGCGCCGCGACCGGCCGGTGGCGGTGGCGGATGCGGACGGCCAGGAGCTGCCCGAGTGCCGGCGGCGCACCCGCGCTCCACAGCGTGCCCCGCGTGACGAGACCCGCCGCGACGAGGCTCGTGTCGTCGCCGACCGTGACCGTTCCCGTCCTGGCGTCGATGGCGCGCACGTAGCGCCGCGGGCCGCCGCCGAGCCCGAGGCCGCGCCGTTGCCCGACGGTGAACCGGTGGACGCCACCATGCGCCCCGACGACCGTCCCGTCGCCGTCCACCAGTAACCCGGGGCGCAGCGCCTCGGGCGACGCGTGCCGCTCGACGAACCCTGGTGCATCCCCGTCGGGCACGAAGCACACCTCCATGCTCTCGGGCTTCGCCGCCACGGGGAGCCCGAGCGCCGCCGCTTGCGCGCGCACCTCGGCCTTGGTCAGCTCGCCGACCGGGAACAGCGTCCGGCCGAGCGCGGCCTGGTCGAGTCCGAAGAGGAAGTACGTCTGGTCCTTGGCCGCATCCACCGCGGTGCGCAACGCCAGCCGGCCGGTGGCGGCGTCGGTGCCGATGCGGGCGTAATGGCCGGTGGCGAGCCGGCGCGCACCCAGCTCGCGCGCGCGCTGCCACAACACGTCGAACTTCACGTGCTGGTTGCACAGCGCGCAGGGATTCGGCGTCCGGCCCGCCAGGTACTCCGCCAGGAACGGCCGCACCACCGCGCGCTCGAAGAGGTCGCGGAAGTCGAACACGTAGTGCGGGATCCCCAGGCGATCGGCCACGGCGCGGGCATCGTGGAAGTCGTCGAGCGAGCAACAGCTGCCGCTGCCGTCGCGCGCGAGCCGGAGCGAGATGCCGATCACCTCGTGACCGTCGGCCACGCAGCGCGCCGC
>JBKPDC010000056.1:0-8663 GCA_046727715.1 Thermodesulfobacteriota bacterium | reverse complement strand
TGGTGGTGTCGCCCAGGTCGGCGAGAATCTGCCCGCACAGGAAGCCGCGGTGCATGGTGAGGTCGAGGACGCGGTAGGGCGAGAGCCTGCGGACGAGCGCGCGTGCGACGCGCGCGACGGATCAGGAGCGGCCGCCCCGAGCGCCCGTGCGCCGGGCCTCGACCGCCACGCGGAATTCCTCGACGGAGTCGCGCAGGGCCTTCTTCTCGAACCCGCTGCGCAGGAAGCCGGGGAGCCAGAAGCCGAGGTCGATGCCCTGCGTGCACGTCGCCGTGGTGCCGGCGGCCGTCTCTTCGAAGCGATACGAGCCCTCGATGTCCTTCACGTCACCCGAGGCGAGCTTCCAGCGTGCGCCGTGCGGCGGGTCGAACGTGTAGTCGAGCACGTAGCGGATCTTCTTCACCGTCATGTCGAGCGCGAACTCGACGCGCTTCGGCAGTCCATCGGGATGCCGCTCGAGCACGCGGCAGGCGGTGATGGGCGACGACCAGTGCGGGTAGTCCTCGAACGCGGTGAGCACCGCGAAGCAGTCCGAGGCCGGCGCCGCGATCGTGGTCGAGTACGACTGGCGATACTCGCTCACCGTCTGCCCTGTATCCGTCGCACAGCGGGGGCGTCAAGGAGGGACAGTCCGCTGTTGTGTCGCGGACGAATCCGCTATGCTTCGCGCCCGGAGACCTGCATGGCGGTGCGTACGATCGAATGGAGGAACGGCAGCGTGGTCATGATCGACCAGCGCCTGCTGCCGACACGAGAGGTCTATCGAGTCTACCGCGACCACCGCGAGGTGGCGCGCGCGATCAAGGACATGGTCATCCGGGGCGCGCCGGCCATCGGCGTCGCGGCGGGCATGGGGATCGCGCTCGGCGCCCGCTCGGTGCGTCCCGGCGATCTCGCTCGCGACTTCGACCGGCTCTGCCGCACCTTCGCCGCGACCCGTCCCACCGCGGTGAATCTCTTCTGGGCCATCGATCGCATGCGGCGGGTCTTCACGCGCAACCAGCACCGGCCGGTCGACACCCTGCGCACGCTCCTCGAGCGCGAGGCGCTCGCCATGCACGACGAGGACGTCGCCGCCAACCGGCTCATGGGCGAGCACGGCGCCGCGCTCATCGAGGACGGGGCGACGATCCTCACGCACTGCAACGCGGGCGCGCTCGCCACGGCTGGCTACGGCACCGCGCTGGGCGTGATCCGCGCCGCGCGCGAGGCGGGCAAGCGCGTGTCGGTGCTCGCATGTGAGACCCGGCCGTTTCTCCAGGGCGCACGGCTGACCGCGTGGGAGCTCAAGCGCGATCGCATCCCGGTGACGCTCATCACCGACAACATGGCGGCGCACTTCATGCAGCGCGGCAAGGTCAGCTGCGTGGTCGTGGGTGCCGACCGCGTGGCGGCGAACGGCGACGTCGCCAACAAGATCGGTACCTACGCGCACGCAGTGCTGGCGCACCGCCACGCCATCCCGTTCTACGTCGCGGCACCGATCGCGACGGTCGACGTCGCCTGTGCGCGCGGCGAGCAGATCCCCATCGAGGAACGGCCGGCGCGCGAGGTGTCGCACGTGTTCGAGCGCCAGGTGGCGCCAAGCGGCGTCAAGATCGCCAACCCGGCGTTCGACGTCACGCCGAGCGAGCTGATCACGGCGATTGTCACCGAACGCGGCGTGGCGCGCCAGCCGCTCGGGCGGACGCTGGTCCGGCTCGCCACCGGCGGCGCGCAGCCGCGCCCGGTGCGGGCGGCGGCGCGCAAGCCGGAACGGCGACGCGAGGCACGGAAGGAGCGCCGGCGCTAGGAACGCTCGCGATGCTCGCTCGACGGTGTGCCCCGCGCAGGAGAGAGTCCTCGAGACGAGCCTACGTCGCTGATCACCATCCTCCTCTTCTCTCCGGATGACGTCCGGACTATGTCTGGCCCGTGCGTCGGCTCCTCGCGCTCCTGATCCTGCTGGCGGCGCTCCTCGCCGGGTATGCGGCCCTCGTGCTCAACGTCAGCTATTCGGACGGCGAGCGCGCGGGTGTGCTCCAGAAGTTCTCCCGCAAGGGCTGGATCTGCAAGACGTGGGAGGGCGAGCTGGCCATGACCACGGTGCCGGGCGTGGCGCCGATCCTGTGGCAGTTCTCGGTGCGCGACGATCGGGTTGCCGAGCAGGTCCGCCGCGCGCTCGGCCGCTGGGTGGTGGTTCATTACCACGAGCACCGCGGCGTCCCGACGAGCTGCTTCGGTGAGACGCCGTACTTCGTCGACTCGGTCACGCTGCAGAGCGGCCCGCCGGGCGGGTGACGGCGAAGGCACTCGTGGCGGGCGTCTCCACCGTGGCATGGTTCGGCGGCGTCAACGGCGGAAGCGCGGTCACGCCTCCAGCCGCCGCGCCAGCCGCGCATGCGCCGGCCAGCCGAGCCGCTGCGACGCGCGCCTGCGCCGTACCTGCGCCACCCGGCGGCGCAGCCCGTGGATCCGCAGCAACGACTGCGCGACGGCCCTCGCGTCGAGCGTGCCACGCTCCACGGCGTGTTCCACGCCTCGCATCGCCTGCACGGCGGTCTCGAGCGACTGGCAGACGAGCAGGATGTCGCAGCCGGCGGCCAGCGCAGCGACGGCGGAACGCTCCGGCGAGCGCCGGCCCGCGACCGCCTGCATCTCGAGGTCGTCGCTGAAGAGGACGCCGCGGAAGCCCAGGCGACGGCGCAGCAGGTCGCGGCAGATGCGTGAGGACAGCGTCGCCGGCCGGCGCGGGTCGAGCGCGTCGTAGACCACGTGCGCCGTCATCAGCGCCGGGATACCGGACTCGATCGCGCGCGCGAACGGCGGCAGGTCCACCCGCCAGAGCGCACGGCGCGACGCCTGCACGCGCGGCAGCACCAGGTGCGAGTCGCCGACCGTCCCGCCGTGCCCCGGAAAGTGCTTGCCGCACGGCACGACGCCACCGCGCGACAGGCCGCGGGCCTGGGCGAGGCCGAGCCGCGTCACGACCTCGGGCGTGGTGCCGAACGCGCGGTCGCCGATCACCTGGTTGCGCGGGTTGGACCGCACGTCGAGCACCGGGGCGAAGTCGATGTCGATGCCCACCGCCGCCAGCTCGCGTCCCATGGCGTGCCCCACCGCGTCGGCCGCCCCCACACCCCCTCGCGCGACCGTGGCGGCGGGTGGGAAGTGGGTGAACGGCGCGGGCAGGCGGTGCACGCGGCCGCCCTCGTGGTCGAGGGCGACGAGCGGCGGGGCGCCTGCGCCCAGCTCGTGGAGCGAGGCGATCAGATCGCGTAGCTGCGACGCGGAGCGGACGTTGCGGCGGAACAGAATGACGCCTCCGGGCGGATGCTCGGTCAGGAGCTTGCGAGTGGCTGGATCGATGCGAGGTCCCGGGATGCCGACCATGAACAGACCGGCGACCGTGCGGCGGAGCAGGCTCGTGGGCATCGCAGGGCGTATAGCAACCGTGGACTGCGCACTCTATGCGCACTCCAACGGAACGAGTTTCCTGTGGATTGGCCGCCACACCTGTGCTACCGGGCGCGTCTAGGCAGGTGCGGGGGATGGGTGCGGACCGAAGGGCGGGGCGGTACATCGCGGTCGAAGGGGCCATCGGAGTCGGGAAGACGGCCCTGGCGCGACGGCTCGCCTCCGAGTTCGGCTCCGAGCTCATCCTGGAGCAAGTCGAAGACAACCCATTTCTGCGAAAGTTCTACGCGGACCCCGAGCGGCATGCCCTCCAGACCCAGTTGTTTTTCACCCTCGAACGCTATCGCCAGCAGCTCGAGCTGGGGGCGCGCGGCGTGGCGGCCGGCGGGGCGGTCGCGGACTACCTCTTCGCCAAGGACGGTATCTTCGCCGGCGTCACGCTCAGCGTGGACGAGCTGGCGCTCTACCGCCAGATTTTCCTGCTCCTCGACGCGCAGATTCCCCGCCCGGACCTGGTCGTCTACCTCGAGGCGCGGACCGACGTGCTCCTGCGCCGTCTCCGCAAGCGCGGTCGCGACTTCGAACGTGGCATCACCCCGGAGTACCTGGAGCGCTTGACGGAAGCCTTCAGGTCCTTCTTTCATCACTATACGGAGGCCCCACTGCTCGTGATCAACTGCTCGGAGATCGATTTCGTCGAGCACGGCGGCGATCTGGCCGACCTGATCCGGGAAATCCGGGGCATGAAACAGGGGGTACAGCACTACATTCCGCTTGGATCCAGGTGACGACCTCGACCCCACTTCGGGGCGGGGATTGATCGGACCGAGACGGTAGGCACCGACGGCGCGAGCTCACGGCGAGCAACTGACATCTTCCCGGCGTGCACCGGGACCCCGAGCCTCGGGCAGGGGATCCGGACGGCGTGCGGCGGGACGCTCCCCTGACGGCGACGCTCTCTAGCCTCCCGGACGACCGGTCCGAGGAGGCTTTTTCGTATGGAGACGATGCGCATCACGGTACCGGACCTGGGGCGGATGAAGGGGGCGGGGGAGCGGATCACGATGGTGACCGCCTACGACTGGACCTTCGCCCGGCTGCTCGACGCGGCCGGCGTGGAGCTGCTCCTGGTCGGTGACTCGCTCGGCAACGTGATCCAGGGCCACGACACGACCCTGCCGGTCACCCTGGACGAGATGGTCTATCACACGCGCCTCGTGGCCCGCGGGGCCACGCGCGCGCTGGTTGTCGGCGATCTGCCCTTCGGCTCGTACCAGTCGAGCCCCGAGCGCGCTGCCGAGAGCGCCATCCGTCTCGTGAAGGAGGGCGCCGCACAGGCCGTGAAGCTCGAGGGCGGAGTCACCATGGCGGCGGCCGTCGAGGCCATCGCCCGCATGGACGTCCCGGTGATGGGCCACGTCGGGCTCACCCCGCAGTCGGTCCACCGCATGGGTGGCCACAAGGTGCAGGGCCGGCGGCAGGGCCACGCACCGGGCAGCCGCGCACGGGTCGCCGAGGACGCGCGCGCGGTCGAGGCGGCGGGCGCCTTCGCCGTCGTCCTCGAAGGCATCCCGCTCGACCTGGCGGCCGAGATCACCGCCGAGCTCACCATCCCGACGATCGGCATCGGAGCCGGTGTCTTCTGCGATGGCCAGGTGCTCGTGCTGCACGATCTGCTCGGGCTCTCGGCGCGGGCGCCGAAGTTCGCCAAGGCGTACGCCGCGCTGTCGGACGACGTGGTACGCGCCGTCGAGGAGTACGTCCACGAGGTGAAGAGCGGTGCGTTTCCCACCGACGCGCACTCGTTCCACTCGCTCAAGCCCGTGGCGGCCAACGGCTGAGGGCACGGTCATGGAGATCATCACCGATCCCCGCGCCATGCAGGCCTGGGCCGACGGCGAGCGCGAGGCAGGCCAGCGCATCGCGCTCGTCCCCACCATGGGCGCGCTGCACGAGGGGCATCTCGAGCTGGTGCGGGTCGCACGATCGCGCGCCGAGCGCGTCGTGGTCTCGATCTTCGTGAACCCGATCCAGTTCAACCGCCGTGACGACTTCGAGCGCTACCCGCGCACGCTCGAGGAGGATGCCGCACAGTGTGCGGCGGCCGGCGTCGATGTGGTCTACGCCCCGGCGGCCGGCGTCATGTACCCGGAGGGGTTCGCCTCCGGCGTGGAGGTGGCCGGGCTCTCGGAGCCGCTCTGCGGTCGCGCGCGACCGGGCCACTTCCGCGGCGTCACCACCGTGGTGACGAAGCTCTTCCACGCCGTGCGGCCGCACAGCGCGCTGTTCGGCGAGAAGGACTGGCAGCAGCTGGCGGTGATCCGCCGGATGACGGCGGACCTCGACTTCGGGATCGAGATCGTGGGCGTGCCGACGGTGCGCGAAGGCGACGGCCTCGCGCTCTCGAGCCGCAACCGCCTGCTCTCGCCGGCGGCACGTGAGGCCGCACGCTGCGTGCCCCGCGCGCTCGACGCCGCGACGGACGCCGTCGCAGGTGGAGACACGGCGGCGCCTGCCATCCTCGGCCGCGTCGCGGCGGTGATCGCGGCCGAGCCGCAAGCGCGGCTCGAGTACGCGGAGATCCGGGATCCCGAATCGCTGGCGGAGCTGGCGGAGGTGATGGGTCCTGCGCTCCTCGCACTGGCGGTATGGGTGGGTGGCGTACGGCTGATCGACAATCGACTGCTCTGTTCGGGGGGGACCGACCGATGACCACGCGCAAGATGATGCGGGCCAAGATCCACCGCGCCACGGTGACGCAGGCCGACGTGCACTACGAGGGCTCGATCACCATCGACCGCCGCCTGATGGATGCCACCGACCTGCTGCCGAACGAGGCGGTGTGTGTCTGGAACGTCACGAACGGCAACCGCTTCGAGACGTACGTCGTCGAGGGGCCGCCCGACAGCGGTGTGATCTGCGTGAACGGCGCGGCGGCCCATCTGGTGTCCCCCGGCGACCTCGTCATCATCGCGGCGTTCAGCTGGATGGACGAGGACGCCGCGCACCGGCACGAGCCCAAGGTGGTCTTCGTGGACGAGCACAACCGCATGCGCGAGAAACGCGCCGAGGTGCCGGGTCCGCGCATGCCCGGGGGTGGGACGGGGGCCCCGGCGCTCCGCGCCACCCCCGCCCCGGCGCTTCGCGCCACCCCCGGGGCCCCCGTTTCTCGAGCCGCAGGATGAGCGACAAGGCCCGCGACCGCGACATCACTGTCAACCGCCGGGCCTTCCACGAGTACCACATCGACGAGCGCGTCGAGGCGGGGCTCGCGCTGGTCGGCAGCGAGGTGAAGTCGCTGCGTGACGGGCGCGTCAACCTGAAGGACGCCTACGCGCGCTTCCTCGGCGACGAGCTCTTCCTGATCGGCGTCCACATCAGCCCGTACGGCCCGGCGAGCCAGTTCGGCCACGACCCCGAGCGCAACCGCAAGCTCCTGCTGCACCGCCGCGAGATCGACAAGCTGCGGGGCAAGATCAAGGAGCGCGGCCTCACCCTGATCCCGCTGCGGCTCTACTGGGTGAGGGGTCGCGCCAAGGCCGAGCTGGGGCTCGGCCGCGGCAAGAAGCTGCACGACAAGCGCCAGGCGATCCGCGAGCGTACCGAACGGCGCGAGGTCGATCGCGCGATGGCGGCGGGCCGGCGGGGACGCTGACGGCGACCTCCCGCTGGGATACACGCGCGAGGAATGCCCGTCCGTGTGCTCGCCCTGCTCGTCGGGGTCGTGCTGGTGCCTCCCGCGCGTGCGCAACCGTTGCTCGAACGCCACACGCTGACCGGCGACTGGAACGGCGTGCGCCCTGCGCTTTCGGCGCACGGCCTCGACCTCTATCTAACCTACACCGGCACGATGTGGGGCAACCTGGCCGGGGGACGCACCGCCGGCGTGCGGTGGAACGGCTACCTCGACTTCGGCGTCGAGGTCGACCTGGCGAAGCTCGGTGTCTGGGACGGGCTCGGCTTCCACGCCGACTTCCATTGGTGGCAGGGCGACAGGCCCACCGCTGACCTGATCGGCGGGGTGCGTGCCATGGCGCTGAGCGCCTGGGAGGCGGCGGCCACGCTGCGCGTCTACAACCTCTACCTCCGCCAGGCGTTCGCCGAAGACCGCGTGGTCGTGAAGCTTGGGCAGATCGCCGCCGACACCGACTTCATGGTCTCGCGCTATGGCGGCATCTTCCTGAACGCGGGCTTCGGAGACCTCCCGTCGCAAAACCTCAACCTGGACGCGCCCGTCTATCCGCTCGCGGCACCCGGGGCCTTCACGCAGGTGCGTGCGCTGCCTTGGCTCACCGCCCGTTTCGGGGCGTACACCGGCGACGCCGGTGACGACGTCGGCGGCAATCACGGCTTCGGCTGGGAGATGGGCCACAACGCGGGCGGCACGTTCTTCTCGGAGCTCGCGGCGGAGGCACAGCGTTGGGGGGTGGGGACCTACACGCTCGGTGGGATCTATGACACGGGTGGCTCGGCGCAGTTCGGCACCGGGCTCGAGCGCAGGTCGCACTACGAGCTGTACATGATGGTCGATCAGGCGCTCGTCACCGACGACCACGGCGATCCGGTGCTGGGCGGCTTCGCGCGGCTCACCGGAAGTCCCCAGGATGCGCGCAACGTGATCGGGATCAACGCCGACGCAGGCCTGGCGCTGTTCGGACCGCTGCCGACGCGGCCCAAGGACGTGCTGGGGATCGCGCTGTCGCTGTTCCGGTTCACGAACGACTTCCGCCGGCAGATGAAGACGTTCGGGCCCGGGCAGACGGTCCTCGAGCTGACGTACCAGGTGGCGATCGCGCCCTGGCTCGTGGTCCAGCCGGATGCGCAGTTCTTCTTCGAGCCGGCGTTCAGCGGGCGGGACGCGCAGGCGGTGGGGATCGAGGTGGTGGCGATCTTCTGATCGGGCGGTCGCCCGCCGTGTGACCGATCACCTCCCGGCCGAGAACGCCGCCGAGCGCCTGAAGGGTCGCCACGCGGTGATCAACGTCTGGCGGCCGATCCACGGGCCCGTCGAGGAAGCGCCGCTCGCGGTGTGCGACGCGCAATCGATCGCACCGAACGACCTGGTGCCGACGGATCTCGTCTATCCGGACCGCGTGGGCGAGGTGTACTCCCTGACGTACAATCCGGAGCGCTTCGCTGGATAGAGGGGCAGCGGCTCGGCGTCGATCGGCAGCGACACCAGCTCGCCCGTCCCCGACAGCGTGACGTAGAGCACGCCGTCGCCGAGGCAGCAGTTGGTCGGCTCCGTGCCCTGGCCCATCTCGATC
>JBKPDC010000055.1:0-4858 GCA_046727715.1 Thermodesulfobacteriota bacterium | reverse complement strand
GGCCTCGCGCCCGAGCAGGACGCGCTGATCGCCGACGTCGCCGGGTTGAACCCGCGGACAGTGGTCGTGCTGGAAGGAGGCAGCGCGATCACCATGCCCTGGGTGGACGACGTCGCCGCGGTCGTGATGGCCTGGTACCCGGGCCAGCTGGGCGGGCAAGCCCTCGCCGACATCCTGTTCGGTGACGTGAACCCGTCGGGACGGCTGCCCGTGAGCTTCCCGCGCGCGGAAGCCGATCTCCCGCCCTTCGACAACCGGCACATCACGGTCCGGTACGGCTACTTCCACGGCTACCGCTGGCTCGACCAGCACCGCATCGAGGCGCTCTTCCCGTTCGGCTTCGGTCTCTCCTACACCACCTTCGCGTACCGGAACCTCGCGCTCTCCTCCACGACGCTCGCGCCCGACGGACGGCTCGAGGTCACCGCGGACGTCAGCAACACGGGCGGAATGGCCGGCGACGCGGTCGTCCAGCTCTACGTGGGCGCGCGCGGCTCGCGTGTGGAGCGCGCCCGGCGGGAGCTGCGCGACTTCGCGCGCGTGTCACTCGAGCCGGGCGAGACGCGCACGGTGTCGTTGCAGGTGTCGGCGGCGGACCTGGCGTACTGGGATACCTCGCGCAGCGCCTGGAGCGTGGAGCCGATCGCCTACGAGGTGGGCGTCGGGTCGTCCTCGCGCGATCTCCCGTTGCGCGCCACGGTCGTCGTGGTCCGCCCGTCGACGCCGCCGACACGCGCTCAGGCGCCGTCCGTCGGTGCCAGGCGCTGCAACCGCTCGACGGCTTCCAGATACTCCTGCACGAGGTCGTAGATGACGTCGCGCACGGGCCGCACGCGGTTCATCTGCCCGACGATCTGGCCGACCGGGTTGAAGAGCACGTCCTTCGCCCTGTCGGCATAGCGATGGCCACGCGCCACGGCCTCGGACGTGACCATGTACTGCAGCGGCATGCCGAGCGGCTTGGGTGCGTCGGGCGCCTCCCAGGCATCGGTCCAGTCGTTGCGCAGCATGCGGCATGGCTTGCCCGTGAACGAGCGCGACCGCACCGTGTCCCTGCTGGTGGCCGCGAGGTAGGCGTCGCGCTGCGCCGGCGGCGACTCGGCCTCCTGCACGGTAAGCCAGATCGAGCCCGTCCACACGCCCTGCGCGCCCATGGCGAGCGCCGCGGCGATCTGTCGGCCGGTGCCGATGCCCCCGGCGGCGAGCACCGGCGTGGGCGAGACTGTGTCGATCACCTCCGGCCACAGGACGACGCTGCCGATCTCACCCGTGTGTCCACCGCCCTCGGTTCCCTGCGCCACGATGATGTCCACGCCGGCGTCGCGGTGGGCGCGCGCTTGCTTCGGCGAGCCGCACAGCGCCGTCACGAGCCGGCCGGACTCGTGGATGCGTTCGATCACGTCGGCCGGCGGCGTGCCGAGCGCATTGGCGAGCAGCGTCACCTTGGGGTGGCGAAGCGCGACGTCGATCTGCGGGTTCGCCGTCGCGGCGGTCCAGCCCAGCAGCTCGCCGGCCTTCTCGCCCTCCGGCAGCTCGGGAACGCCGTGCTCGGCGAGCAGTCTCTTCGCGAAGCGGCGGTGCTCCTCGGGGACGGCCGCCCGCAGCATCTCCTCGAGCTTCTTCGGGTCGACCTCGCCCATGCCCTCGTACTTGCCCGGGATGACGATGTCGATGCCGTAGGTCCTGTCGCCGACGTGCTCGTCGATCCATCTGCACTCGACCTCGAGCTGCTCGGGCGGGAATCCGACGGCGCCCAGCACGCCCAGCCCGCCCGCCTTGCTGACCGCCGCGACCACGTCGCGGCAGTGGCTGAAGGCGAAGATCGGGAACTCGATCCCCAGACGGTCGCAGATCTCGGTACGCACGGCGGACTCCCTTCCCCGCTGGCTCCGCGGAGGTGACATCATGTAAAACAACGCGCGACATGCCGTCAACCAGACAACGCCGCCGGCCCGGACGACCGGACGTCCCGCGGCGCCGGCTCGCGCCGGCCGACCGCCGGCGCGACCTCGTGCGGGTCGCCGCCGGCGTGCTCACCGCACGCGGGGTGGACGCGGTGCAGGTCGCCGACGTGGCAGCCGCCGGCGGCGTGAGCCGCCAGCTGGTCTACAAGTTCTTCCCGAGCCGGCAGGCGATCATCAAGGCGGTCCTGGAAGACTTCGCCGACGCCCTGACCGCGGAGTTCGGCCGTCACGCGCTCGACCGGCTCCCATCCGGCCTGGCGGACGCGACGCAGGTCTTCGTCGAGGCCGCCTGCGACACGATCGAGGCGCAAGGAGCCGGCGCCTGGCACCTGCTCGACTCGAAGGGGCCGGATCACGACGTCGCGCGACTCGGCCGCTCCATCATGGATCGCCTCGTCGCCCCGTGGCCCGCGCGCATCGCCGCGGTGACGGGGATGGGCGAGCGCGAGGCGACCATCGTCGCACGCATGCTGGTGGCCGCCGGCCGCGCCGTCTTGGACCTGTGGTGTGCCGGCGAGATCTCGCGGCGCGAGGCGGTGCGCTACGCGACGCGCGGGATGACGGGCCTGCTCGAGACGTTTCCCGACGGGACCCGGCGGCTGCGGGTACGACGAGGCCATGCAGCGCGGGCCCCGCGCAGGCGAAGGCGAGGGGCGTCCAAGTGAGACGTGCACGCTTGCCCGGATCGTGACCGCCGGGCATCCTGCGCGTTTCGATGGTGTCCCTGGCCGGAGTCAGCAAGCGCTACGGGTCGCAGGTGGTGCTCCAGGAAGTCGCCTGGAGCGTGCCGCTCGGCGCGCGGGTGGGCCTCACGGGCCCCAACGGCGCCGGGAAGTCCACGGTGCTCAAGGTCTTGGCGGGCCTGCTCGAGCCCGACGCCGGGACGGTGGCGCTGCCGCGCGGTGCGCGGGTCGGCTACCTGCCGCAGCACATCCTCGGGCTCGGCGGGCTCAGCGTCCTCGACCATGCGCTCGCCGCCTTCGCCGACCTGCACGCGCTCGAGCGACGCCGGACGGACCTCGAGCACCAGCTCGCCACCGTGGACCCCCAGAGCGACGAGTACGGTGCCATCATGGAGCGCTACGTGGCGGTGTGCGAGGAGTGGGACCACCGCGGTCGCTACGACGTCGAGTCGGAGACCGAGACGGTGCTGCACGGCCTCGGCTTCACCGACGCCGACCTCGATCGCGACCTCGCCGAGCTGTCGGGTGGCTGGCAGATGCGGGCGGCGCTGGCGCAGTTGCTGCTCCGCCGCCCCGACGTGCTGCTCCTGGACGAGCCCACCAACTACTTGGACCTCGAGGCGCGCACGTGGCTCGAGGAGTTCCTCGCCGCCTATCCCGGCACCATCATCATGGTGGCGCACGACCGCTACTTCCTGGACGTCGCGGTCGATCACATCGCCGAGGTGCTGCACGGCAAGGTCACCGACTACCCGATGAACTACAGCCGCTACCTGGCGGAGCGTGAGACGCGACTCGAGCTGGCACGGGCGGCATACGAGAACCAGAAGGAGGAGATCGAGCGCATCGAGGCGTTCATCTCGCGCTTCCGCTACCAGGCGTCGAAGGCGGCGCTGGTGCAGAGCCGCATCAAGCAGCTCGAGCGCATGGAGCGGCTACCGCCGCCCGACGGCCACGAGCGCGTCCTCAAGATCCGCCTTCCCGAGGCACCGCGCGGCGGTCGCATCACGCTCGCACTCGAGGCCGCGCGCAAGCGCTTCGGCGATCACGAGGTGTACGGCGGGATCGACCTGGCGATCGAGCGCGGCGCGCGCGTCGCGCTGGTGGGACCCAACGGAGCGGGCAAGACGACGCTCCTCCGGATGCTCGCCGGCGTGCTTCCCTTGGACGGCGGAGAGCGCACCGTCGGTCACAACGTACGCATCGGCTACTTCGCGCAGGATGACGCCGAGTCGCTGAACGGCGAGCGCAGCGTCCTGGGCGAGGTGATGAGCGTCTCCACCGTCGAGACGGCCCCGCACGTCCGCGGGCTCCTGGGCGCGTTCCTGTTCTCCGGCGACGCGGTCGAGAAGCGGGTCGGGGTGCTGTCGGGCGGCGAGCGCAGCCGGCTGGCGCTCTCGAAGCTGCTGCTCGAGCCGGTAAACTGCCTGCTGCTCGACGAGCCGACGAACCACCTCGACCTGACGGCGAAGGAGGTCCTGCTGGATGCCCTCCTCGCCTACGGCGGCAGCATCGTCATCGTCGCCCACGACCGCTACATCCTCGACCGCCTGCCGACACAGGTGATCGAGGTCGGCCGTGGCCGCGCCGTCCGGTACCTCGGGAACTACGAGGACTACCTCCATCAGAAAGCCGCGGCGGAGGCAGCGGCAGCAGCGCGGACGACCAGGACCGCGCCGAGCAGGAGCGGGCGCTCGTGAGGAACGGACCCGTGAAGTTGGACCATCCGTTCGGACCATGCTAGGACTCCCATCATGCGCCGCAGCATCGCCATCTCGAAGTTCAAGGCCACCTGCCTGGCCGTCCTCGCGGAGGTGAACAAGACCGGCCAGCCCGTCACGGTCACCCGTTTCGGAAGGGCGGTCGCCGAGATCGTTCCGCCAGCCCCCGCGCCGCGTCCAGGGAGCTGGCTCGGCGCAATGCGCGGGACGGGTCGCATCAAGGGCGACATCGTCGCGCCAGCGATCCCCACGAGCGCGTGGGAATCGCTGCGCGGATGAAGCTCCTCTTGGATACCCACATCTGGCTCTGGAGTATGCTGACGCCGGAACGCCTCTCGCGTCGGGTCGTGAGCGAGCTCGAGTCGCCGAAGAACGAACTGTGGCTCTCGCCGATCAGCGTGTGGGAGGCGGCGATCCTGGCGGAGAAGGGTCGCGTACAGTTCGACGACGAGCCGCGAGCCTGGATCGGCCGGGCTCTGCAGCGTGTCGC
>JBKPDC010000054.1:0-5072 GCA_046727715.1 Thermodesulfobacteriota bacterium | reverse complement strand
GGCGGTCGCGCTGGTCGGCGCCGCGGCCAGCATGTGGCTTCTGGCGCTGGCGTTGCGGAGCCTGCCGGTTGGCACGGGATACGCGGTCTGGACGGGTCTGGGTGGCGCCTTCACGGCGCTCGTCGGGATCGTCGCGCTGGGCGAGAGCCGCGAGCCGATCCGCCTGGCGGGCCTCGCGGCCGTCGTCACCGGGGTCGTCTTGCTGCAGCTGAGCGAGCACCAGTGAAAGAGGACGCCATGGCCTACCAGCAGATCCGTTTCGAGGTCGCCGACCGGGTCGCGACGCTCACGCTGAATCGCCCGGAGCGGCGCAACGCGTGGAATCGCGGCATGGGGATGGAGATCCGCGACGCGCTGCGCGCGGCCGACGAGCGCGATGACGTGCGCGCCGTCGTCGTCACCGGCGCCGGACGGGATTTCTGCGTCGGCGCCGACCTCGAGGGCGGCGGCACGGTGTTCGATGAGGCGCGTTCCGCCGAGGGCGGGCGCCTGTCGCTCAAGGCGTGGGAGATCCGCAAGCCGGTCATCGCGGCGCTGAACGGCGCCGTCGCCGGCGTCGGGGCCACGCTGCCGCTGCAGTGGGACATCCGGCTGGCGGGGGAGAGCACACGCATCACGTTCGTGTTCGTGAAGCGCGGGCTGGTACCCGAAGCGGCCAGCACCTGGTTGCTCCCGCGGCTCGTCGGCATGAGTCGTGCCGCCGATCTGCTGCTCACGGGGCGGCTGGTCGGCGCGCACGAGGCGCTCGCGATGGGGCTGGTGTCGCGCGTCGTGCCCGACGCGGAGCTGCTCCCCACCGCCCAGGCGGTGGCGCATGAGATCGCCGAGCAGACGGCGCCCGTCGCCGTCGCGCTCACCAAGCGGCTGCTCTGGCACATGGCCGGCGAGGCCGATCCGGCGGCCGCCGAGCGGCTCGACGCGCAGACCTTCGCCTGGGCCACGCAGTCGCCCGATGCGAAGGAAGGGATCCGCGCGTTTCTCGAGAAGCGTGCGGCACGCTGGCAGATGAAGCCCAGCACCGACCTGCCCGACCTCGAGCGCTTCCGGAAGCGCTGATGCAGACCCTGGGCGCCTTTCTCGACGCCGCCGCGGCGCGTGCTCCCGAGCGCGAGGCGCTGGCGTGGGCCGAACGCGACGTGGTGACCGAGCGCCGGACGTGGAAGGAGCTCCGGGACGCGAGTCGCCTCGCGGCCCGCACGCTCCTCGGCGTCGGCGTGGGGAAGGGCACGCGGGTGGGCTTGCTCTGCCCGAACCGCCCGGAGTGGCTTCCCATCGCCTTCGGCGCGCTCCGACTCGGCGCCGTGCTGGTCCCGTTCTCGACCCTCTGGAAGCGCGAGGAGATCGCCTATGCGCTCACGCACGGCGACGTGCAGGTCCTCCTCACGCGCGCCGGGTTCCTGCGGCACGACTACCTGGCGGATCTGACGGCGCTGGTGCCGGAGCTGGACGACACCGCGCCGGGACGGCTCCAGGTTGCCGCGTTTCCGGCATTGCGCCGGGTGATCCTGCTCGCTGCAGGCACGCGGCGGCGCGGCGGCACGCGCGGCGCCGAGCGCTGGCACGAGCTGGCGCCCGCGGCCGACGACGCGTTCCTCGACGCGGTCGAGCGCACGGTGTCGCCGACCGACGTCGCCACGGTGTTCTTCACGTCGGGGACGACGGCACAGGCGAAAGCGGTCGTGCACGCGCACGGTGCGCTCGCGACTTCCGGCGCGCGCGTCGGCGAGTGTCTCGGCGTCGGCGCGGACGACGCCTGGTGGGGGCACATGCCGCTCTTCTGGAGCGGCGGTTTCATCATCGGCGCGCTCGCCACGATCGCCGGCGGCGGCCGGATGGTGCTCCAGGAGCAGGTGGACGCCGGAAGCGCGCTCGGGCTGCTCGAAGCCGAGCGCTGCACGATCATGGCCGGCTGGCATCAAGGGGGACCGCTGCTCGAGCATCCCGACTTTCCGCGCCGCAGGCTGCATCTCAGGAAAGGCTCGTATCACCTGCTCGCCGAGCGCCTGATGGGCGCCGATCACCTGGCCGTCGGCATGTACGGCATGAGCGAGACGGCGACCTGCGTCGCCTGCGCCCGCTGGGACGATCCGCCGGCAGTCCGGCGCGAGACGTTCGGCCGCCCGCTGCCCGGGATGGAGGTGCGGATCGCCGACCCCGAGACGGGACGCCCGGTCGAGCCCGGGGCGCAGGGCGAGATCCTCGTCAAGGGCCCGACGCTCATGGAGGGCTACTACCGCGTCCCGCGCAGCGACACGTTCGATGCCGAGGGCTTCTTCCGCACCGGCGACCTGGGCTGGCTCGACGCCGCCGGCTGCCTGCACTTCGCCGGCCGGCTGAAGGACGTGATCAAGACGGCCGGGGTGAACGTCGCCGCCGCCGAGGTCGAGGAAGCGCTCGCCCGCCACCCAGCCGTGAAGGCGGCGCACGTCGTCGGCGTGCCCCATCCGACGCGCGGCGAGAACGTCGCGGCGTTCGTGGTGGCGCGGCCGGGTGAGGCGCCCGATCCGAGCGCGCTGGCGGACTTCGTGCGCACGTCGCTCGCGAGCTACAAGGTGCCGCGGCACGTGTTCGTGGTGGACGAGTCGGCCGTGCCGCGCACGGCCACCGGCAAGATCGAGAAGCCCGCGCTGCGCCGCGAGGCGGAGCGCCGGCTCCAAGGCTGAGAGACGACTGAGACAGGAGTGAGGATGGCCACACCGCAGTTCGAGACCGTGCTCTACGAGGTGACCGACCGCGTCGCCACCATCACGCTCAACCGTCCGGAGCGGCTGAACGCGATGAACCAGCGGCTCAAAGACGAGCTGCGCGAGTGCTGGCGGCTGGTGAAGAACGACCCCGACGTGTGGGTCGCCATCATCACCGGCGCCGGCAGGGCGTTCTCGACCGGCGCCGACGTCGAGGGACTCGCCACCGGCGGCTTCACGCGCCCCGACCGCTGGCGCGAGCTGGCGCTCATCGAGGGCATCGTCGACCTGCCGACGCCGCGCCGCCAGCGCGTCCACAAGCCGGTGATCGCGGCGGTGAACGGCGCGGTCGTTGGCTTCTCGCTCGATCTCGTCACCGAGGCCGACATCCCGATCGCGTCCGAGCAGGCGTACTTCACCGACACGCACGTCTCGATCGGTCTCGTCTCGTCGCACGAGATGGTGAACATGGCGCGCCGCGTGCCGCTCGCTGTCTGCCTCCGCATGGCGCTGCTCGGCAAGCACGAGCGCGTGAGCGCGCAGCGGGCCTACGAGGTCGGGCTGGTGACGGAAGTCGTGCCGCACGAGAAGCTGATGGCCCGCGCCCGCGAGCTGGCCGGGATGATCTGCCAGAACGCGCCGCTGGCGGTGTGGGGCACGAAGATGGCCATCCTCCAGGGGCTCGGGCTGCCGATCGCGCAGGCGGAGGAGATCGCGGCGGGCTACCTCGAGGTCAACGAGCAGTCGGAGGATTACCTCGAGGGCCCGCGGGCATTCGTCGAGAAGCGGAAGCCCCTGTGGAAGGGCCGGTGAGCGCCGAGCGTGTCGCCCGTCTCGACGAGCCCGCCATTGTTGCGTCTGTAGCCGTTCCTGGCGATGGGCTGCGCAAGCAGGGAGTGGTAGCGTGCGACCCGTGAGCGAGCCGTCGGCAGCCGAGCATGAGCCGGGCGATCTCAGTCAGCGGGGGTAGGGTGGCGCGCTGCGCGGGCCCCCGCGGCACCGCCGTCGACTCGCACGCGGCGCTCGACGAAGAGCCAGCGACCCTCGTGGCGGGCATACCGGTCGCGGTAACGGCCCCAATGGTCCGGCCCGCCGGCGGCGAGGACGACGAAGTACGCGACGCCTGTGGCGGTGTCGGGTCCGGAAACATCGATGCGGAGCGTCGACACATGATGGCGGAGGGGACCGGCCGCCGGCGACTCGCGCAGCTGCGCCCGGGTCTGCTCGAGGAATGCGAGGATGGCGTCCCGTCCGCGCAGCGTCACTCGGTTGTCGATGCGCAGCTCGCCATCGTCCGCGAACAACGCCACCAGCTCGTCGAACCGCCCGCCGTCGGCGTAGTGGGCGTAGCGCGCCACCAGCTCGCGGATCTCCTCGCGCGTGGCCAGCTCCCAGAGCTCCATGTCGTCACTCCGCCCGCAACGCCGCCAGCACGGCGTCCGACGACGTCACCGTGGCCAGCAGCGGCATGATGTTTTCCACCGAGAAGCGGTGCCACTCGTCCGGGTAGCTGGCGCAGCAGTCCTCCACGACGATGACGTCGAAGCCACGGTTCACCGAGGCGCGCACGATGCCCTCGACGGCCAGGTTGGTCGACACGCCCGTCATGATCATCGTGGTGCGGCCGAGCTGGCGGAGCACCGGGTAGAGCTGCGTGCCGTACGAGCCGTCGACGCCGACGGTGCGCTCGAGAACGAAGTCCTGGGGCTGCGGCGTGAGCGCCTCGTGCACCCGGACGCCCCACGTGGCCTCGACGAGCCGCGGCTTCGACGCCGACAGCCGGTGGAGCCGCGTGTTGGGACGCGGGAACCCGGGCTTGCCGCAGAAGTTGATGTACAGCACCGGCACGCCCCGGGCGCGCGCGGCGGCGGTCAATACCTGGAGCTTCGCAATGACGCCGCGCTTCTGCACCTGGATGGCGAGCACGCCGCCGAGTCCGCGCTCGCCGACGTTCGACTCGTGGACGATGTCGTTCTGCATCTCGACGAGCAGCAAGGCCGCGCGGTCGACGGAGAGGGAGAGGTCGGTGGGCTCGGTCATCGCGACACGGCTCACGGCGAGGCCTGGTGCAGCGACAGGCGTTCACGGCGAGCCAGCTCTCGGACCTCCTCCGCAACCTCAGGGTCGAGGTCTCGAATGGTCAGCTGCTGCTTCAGTTGAGTCGGCCGGCGAGTCACCACGACTCTTCTGGTGCGTCGGCGACGGGCGGTCAAGGCGAGGTTCGTCGCCGTCAGAAGGGGCACACACGAAAGCGTCGTCCAGGCCACGGTCCGATCCGAGAACCGTCAGTAGCGCCCATGAAGACCACGCCGTCCCTTGACGGTGTGGGCCGCCGGTTGATACCGCCGGGGCCAAAATCGCCCATGTACTGGCCCCCCACAGCGCAAG
>JBKPDC010000053.1:0-9570 GCA_046727715.1 Thermodesulfobacteriota bacterium | reverse complement strand
TGCTGACCCACGCGCACGTCGCCTTCGAACAGAAGAGCAACTATCTGGTGCAGGTGACCCACACGACCATGGGCGCGCTCGCCGTGCTCCTCGGTTGCGGCCGGCTGCTCGAGCTGCGCCTCGCGTCGTCCGTCGGGCGGGCCGCCGGGATCGCATCGTCCGTCGCCATGCTCCTCATCGCACTGGTCCTGGTGTTCTATCAGGAGGCGAACGTGGTGCTGCCGCCGGAGGCCGGGTTGACCGCCGCCCCACCGGGTCTGGTGGCGGCGCTGCGCCGCTGAGGCGCCCGCCGCTCAGCCCGCCACCAGCTGGCGGAGCAGCGTGCTCACGAGCGCCAGCACGATGGCACCGAAGAAGGCGGGAAAGAATCCGCTCACGTGGAAGCCCGGCACGACCGCCGTCACGATCCAGAGGAGGAAGGCCATCACGACGAAGTGGAAGAGCCCGAACGTGAGGATGGTGAGCGGCAGCGTGAGCAGGCCGAGCACGACCCCGAGGGTGGCGTTGATCAGGCCGAGCACGGCCGCGGCGAACAGCGCCGTGCCGAATCCCTCGACCGTGAAGCCGGGGATGAGCCGCGCCACCACCAGGAGGCTGAACGCGCTGATGATCCAATTGAGCAGGAACCTCATGGCTCGTGTCGCGAGCGATAGGCGACGGGCACCGTGGGGTCAAGGCTTGCCAGTCCCGCGTGGCCGGGACAAAGCTGCCCTACACGTCATACGCACGGCAAGGAGGTGACCGATGCCGGCCTCGCTCTTCCGACGCATCCTCGTTCCGCACGACTTCTCCCCGCAGGCGACCGTGGCCCTCAAAGCGGCGGCCGGCCTGGCCCGCGAGCACGACGGCACACTCACCGTGCTGCACGTGATCGTGCCGTTCTACGTGCCGGCCGACGTGCCCTTCGGCCTCGCCGCCGACACGATGCCGTCACCGGTGTCGTTCATCCCCGCGCAGCGCGAGCAGCTCGAGCGGGTGGTGACGAAGGCGCTCGGCAAGGACGCCCCGGGGCTGACCTACCGGATCGACGTCGGCGATGCCGCGCAGTGCATCCTCGACGCCGCCCGCCGCGCCGACTCGATCGTCATGAGCACGCACGGCCGGAGCGGCCTGACCCACCTGCTCATCGGCAGCGTCGCGGAGAAGGTGGTGCGACACGCCACGGTGCCGGTGCTCACGATCCGGGTTCCCGACAAGACGGCGCGCAGGAAGACCTCTTCGGGTCGCGCCTGATCCGCCGTGCGGCTCATCGGCCAGCTGATCGGACTCTTCTCGTTCGACGTCGGGTACGAGATCGACCTGTCGCGAGTGCGCGCCCTCGCCGGCGAGGGCGAGCGCGCCGAGATGCGCGGCCGCCGGGCCGCCCCCGCGCACCTCGCCTATGCCATGCCGCCCGTCCAGCTCGGGCTGGGAAGCCGCGAGGTGGCGCTCGGCGACGCGACGGTGGCCGCCGCCGCCGGCGCGCGCGTCCACGAGTTCGGCGCCGTCACGATCCTCCTCCAGACGCCGCTCGACCTCGAGCTCGACGCGCTGCCGGCGCTCACGAGCACCCTCACGGGTGCCGGCCCGCTCGAGGACACGGCCCGTGGGCTGCTCGAGAGCCTGTTCACCCGCATCCAGCCCGCGATCGGGAAGCCGGGATTGAATCCCTTCGTCGAGGATTACTACGTGGTGCAGGTCGATCGGTTCGTGCCGCCGGTGACGATCCAGGACCTGCTCGCCCGCGAGCAGCGCACGCTGGCGGCCGCGCTGCGCTGCGAGGCGAGCCCACTCTCCGTCGCCGAGACGGCCGACGTGTTTCGCACCCAGCTCTCCTACTACCCGGACGACCTGGTGGTCACCGAGTGGAACGTGGCGCTGGTCGTCGATGACGTCGACTACGCCGACACGGTCAACGTCCTCGAGCACCTGAACGTCCAGCTCCTCGAGTTGCGCTTCTACGACGACGTCCTCGACCGGTTCATGACCGAGGCGTTCGCGCGCGCCACTGCTCTCCCCCGCGGTGTGCCTCTGCTCCACCGCCCCTACCGCCGCGCGGTGGCGGAGCTGGCCGCCATCCGTCTCGACGTCGCCGGCATCGTCGAGCGCGTCCACAACGCGCTCAAGCTGAGCGGCGACCTCTACCTGGCGAAGGTGTACGCTCGCACGGCGGAGCGGCTGGCGCTGCGGGCGTGGGAGGAGAGTGTCGAGCGGAAGCTCGACGTCCTCGACCAGATCCACAGTCTGCTGCTGGAACGCGCCACCACGGCACGCGCCGAGGCGCTCGAGCTGACGATCGTCCTGCTCATCGTGACCGAGATCGCGCTCCTCCTCGGCGGCTGGGGCTGACCAGGATACCGTCCGAATCGGTCGAGCCAGTGAGAGCCGACGGCTTCTGCCAGTCTGTTCGGGGGCCCGGTCCCGGCTTCACCCGACCCCCGCCACCAGCGCCGCACGACCGACCGTCCGGGCGCCACGGCGACGGACGGCGCGCAGCGCTCGCGCTCCGTCGCCGGGGCGGACGTCGACCGGGCGCACCGCATCGCGCAGCACGACGACCTCGTAACCCTGCGTGAGGGCATCCTGGACCGTCCAGCGCACGCAGTAGTCCGTCGCCAGCCCGCCGATGAAGAGGCGGCGGATGCCGTCGTGGCGCAGACGGCGCTCGAGATCGGTGCCGTCGAAGGCGGAGTACGCGTCGCGCCCGACCTCGGTCCCCTTCGAGATCACCGGGACGTCGGGCGGGAGGGCGAGCGCCGCCGCGAACGCGGCGCCACGCGACCCGGCCACGCAGTGCATCGGCCACGGACCGCCCGCGGCGAGGAAGGAGCAATGGTCGGGCGGATGCCAGTCGCGTGAGGCATAGATGGGCAGCCCGGCGCGACGGAACCGGGCGATCGCGGCATTCAAGGGCGCGATCACCGCGTCGCCGTCGTGGACGCCGAGCGCACCGCCGGGCAGGAAGTCGTTCTGTACGTCCACCACCAGCAGCGCGTCGCCCGCACTCACGCGTTCCCGCCGCATCACCTGACGTCCGCATACACCCGCATCCACCCCGTCGCCAGTCCTGATTGCCGCGACCGGCTCTCCGGCGGTATGCAGCGGAGATGCGCGCGATGGTGCTCGACGCGCCGGGCCGGACGCTGCGCGAGACCGAGCTGGCGGTTCCCGCGCCCGGCCCGACGGAGGTGCTCCTGCGCGTGCGCGCGTGCGGCGTGTGCCGCACCGACCTGCACGTCCATGACGGCGAGCTGCCGCGCCCGAAGCTTCCGTTGGTCCTGGGCCACGAGGTCGTCGGCACCGTCGAGCGCGCCGGCGACGCGGTCGAGCGGCTGCGCACCGGCGACCGCGCCGGCGTGCCGTGGCTCGGCTGGACCTGCGGCCGGTGTCGCTTCTGCCGCCGCGGCGCCGAGAACCTGTGCCCCTATGCGCAGTGCACGGGGTATCAGCGCGACGGCGGGTATGCCGAGTACGCCGTCGCCGACGCCCGCTTCGTCTTTCCCCTGCCCGCCCGCCTCTCCGACGTCGACGCGGCGCCGATGCTGTGCGCGGGACTGATCGGGTACCGCACGCTGCGTCTCGCCGGCGACGCCGAGCGTGTCGGCATCTACGGCTTCGGCGCGGCCGCACATCTGGTGGCGCAGGTGGCACGCCACCAGGGCCGGCGCGTCTTCGCCTTCACGCGGCCCGGCGACGCCGCGGCGCAGGCCTTCGCGCGTGACCTCGGCGCCGAGTGGGCGGGCGATTCGACGACGCCGCCGCCGGAGCCTCTCGACGCGGCGCTGATCTTCGCCCCGGTCGGCGACCTCGTCCCGCTGGCGCTGCGCGCCGTCGAGCCCGGCGGGGTCGTCGTCTGCGGGGGCATCCACATGAGCGCCATCCCGTCGTTTCCCTACGAGGTGCTCTGGGGCGAGCGGGTGCTGCGCTCGGTGGCCAACCTCACGCGACGAGACGGCGAGGAGTTCCTCGCACTCGCCGCTGCCGCCCCCCTGCGCACCGAGACACACACCTATCCCCTGGCGCAGGCCAACCAGGCCCTGGACGACCTGCGCCACGGGCGCTTCACCGGCGCCGCAGTGCTCATCCCCTCTTCTGGCGATGCGGCCGCCGTACCCGCCCGTTGACCCTGCACTGGGCGCGCGCTACGCAGCGACCAAAGACCCAACGACGAACGGAGCCAACGATGGCGATTCGAAGTGGTGACATCGCGCCCGACTTCGAGCAGGATTCCACCGAGGGGCGCATCAAGTTTCACGACTGGATCGGCGACATCGAGGAGACGCCGAACCGATAGAGGAGGGGAGCTCCGGGGGCCCCTTCTCCCGCCAGATGCGCATCCTGGTCGTCGAGGACGAAAAGAAGGTCGCGAGCTTCGTCCAGCGGGGGCTCGAGGCGGAAGCGCACCAGGTCGACGTGGCGCACGACGGGGAGACCGGGCTCGCCCGCGCCCTGGACGGCGACTACGACCTCGTGGTCCTCGACCTCATGCTGCCGAAGCGCGACGGGCTCTCCCTCCTGCGCGAGCTGCGGGCGCGCCAGCGTCACGTTCCCGTGCTCCTGCTGACGGCCCGCGCGGGCGTGACCGACAAGGTCGCGGGGCTCGACGGCGGTGCCGACGACTATCTCACCAAGCCCTTCGAGGTTGCCGAGCTGCTCGCCCGCGTCCGGGCCCTCCTGCGGCGGGGTGGGACGGCACCCGCCGTGCTCGCCGTCGCCGACCTGCGGCTCGACCCGGCGACGCGCAGGGTGTCGCGCGCGGGCCGCCCGATCGAGCTCACCGCGCGCGAGTACGCCCTGCTCGAATACTTCCTGCGCAATCCGGGGCGCGTTCTCAGCCGTGCGCTCATCGCGCAGCACGTCTGGGGCGTCAGCTTCGACACCTTCACCAACGTCATCGACGTCTACGTCAACTACCTGCGCCGCAAGATCGACGCCGACTTCGAGCCCAAGCTCATCCATACCGTGCGCGGTGCGGGCTACGTGCTGCGTCCGCCCGAGTCCTGACCGTGCCGCCGTGGCCCCGCAGCCTGCGGGCGCGCCTGACGCTCTGGTACACGGCGGCGCTGGGCGCCCTGCTGGTCGTGCTGGGTACGGTCGCGCTGCTCCTCCTCGACCGCGGACTCCGGCGCACGGCCGACGCCTCGCTCGAGTCGCTCGCCCGCACGGTGGCGGAGTCGAGCCGGGCGCCCGCGCGCGAAGGGAGACTGTCCGACGCGCTGGCGGCGTTGCTCGGTCCGGGCCTTGCCGAGCGTTTCTTCCAGCTCCTCGACCCCCTCGGGCGTCCGGACCCGCGCCTCGCGCCGTCCGGACGCCTCACCCTGCCGCTCGACCCCGAGACCCTGCGCAATGCCCAGCGCGGCGCGCCGACGTTCCAGACGGTGCGGCTGCCGGGTGCACCGGCGCCGATCCGCGTCCTCACCGCGCCGGTGATCGAGAACGGACACCTCGTGCAGCTCGTCCAGGTGGCGATGTCGCTCGAGGTGATCGAGGCCGCACGCGCCCGCTTCCTCCTGGTGCTGGCGGCGCTGCTGCCGCTGGCGCTCGCCGGCGCGGCGGCTGGCGGCTGGTTCCTCGCGGGCCGGGCGCTGGCGCCGGTGGACGCCATGGTCGAGACGGCGCGCCGCATCGGCGCCGAGGACCTGTCACGACGGCTCACCGCCGACGCGGCCCACGACGAGCTCGGTCGCCTCGCGGGCGTGCTGAACGACATGCTCGACCGCCTCGAGCGGTCGTTCACCGCGGCCCGCCAGTTCAGCGCCGACGCCGCCCACGAGCTACGCACCCCGCTCACGATCCTGCGCGGGGAACTCGAAGTAGCGCTCGCCGCGGCACCCCCCGGCGCGGCGCACCGGCCGGCGCTCGAGAGCTGTCTCGAGGAGGTCGGCCGGCTCTCCAGCCTCGTCGAGGATCTCCTGTTCCTGGCGCGCGCCGACGCCGGCGCGATGGCTCCACCCGCGGATCCGGTGGACCTGGCCGCGGTCGTCGCCGACGCGGCGCCGGCACTCGAGGTGCTCGCCACCCGGGCGGGAGTCCGGCTCGCCGTGGAGCCTGCCGCCGCTCCGGCGCGGGGCAGTGCGCCCCTGCTCTTCCGCGTCGTCTTCAACCTCGCCGAGAACGCCATCAAGCACACCCGAGCGGGCGCGCGCGTCGAGATCGCCACCGGCACGAACGACGGTGAGGCCGTGCTCGAGGTGCGTGACGACGGACCGGGCATCCCGCCCGAGGACCGCGAGCGCATCTTCGAGCGCTTCTATCGTGCCGACCCGGCGCGCGAGGGCGGCGGCGCGGGGCTCGGCTTGCCGCTCATCCGCGCCATCGTCCTCCTGCACGGCGGTCGAATCGCCGTCACCGGTGAGCCCGGCGGCGGGTCGTGCTTTCGGGTGACCCTGCCACGCGCGGGATGAGCCCCTTCTAATCTCCGTCTCATGCCGTTCTCACATCGCGACGCCATGTCCTCCGTCCAACCATCCACAGGAGGGGCACCCCATGGTGCATTCGATCAGGATTCGACGCGTCCTCGGGGGCGCCTTCGCCGCCTGCCTCGGTGTCGGCGGCTTCGCCGCCGGCCGCCTGTCGCACACCGAGCCCGCGCAGGCCGCTCCGGCCACGGCCTCGACGCCCGCGGATGCGGGCGGCCCCGCGGTGGCACCCGGGCTGCCGTCCTTCTCGGGCATCGTGTCCGCGGCGGCACCCGCCGTCGTCCACGTCCGCACCGTTTCCGTCGTCAATGCGGCCGACGGCTTCGGGCTCCCGCCCGGCTTGTTCGGCGACCACGGGCCCTTCGGACCCGACGGTCCGTTCCGCGGCTTCCGCGGGCCACGCGGCGGTGGCCAGACGCAGCATGGCACCGGCTCGGGCTTCGTCATCCGCAACGACGGTATCGTGCTCACCAACAACCACGTGGTCGAGCGCGCCAAGGAGATCACCGTGGCGCTGAGCGACGGGCGCGAGCTGCCCGCGAAGGTGCTCGGACGCGACCCCAAGACCGATCTCGCGGTGCTCAAGGTGGAGAGCAAGGAGCCGCTTCCCGTGGTCGAGCTGGGGGACTCCGATGCCCTCGCCGTCGGTGACTGGGTGGTCGCGATCGGCAACCCCTTCGGCCTCAACAACACCGTCACCGCCGGGATCGTCAGCGCCAAGGGCCGCGCGATCGGCCAGGGACCGTACGACCACTTCATCCAGACCGACGCGCCGATCAATCCGGGCAATTCGGGTGGGCCGCTGTTCGACGAGAACGGCAAGGTGGTCGGGATCAACACCGCGATCTTCAGCCAGGGCGGCGGCAACATCGGCATCGGCTTCGCCATCCCGATCAACGAAGCCAGGGAGCTGGTGCCCCAGCTGGAGGAGCACGGTCACGTGACCCGCGGATGGCTCGGGGTGTCGATCCAGAAGCTCACGCCCGAGCTGGCGGAGTCGGTCGGCGCAGACGGCACTCGTGGTGCGCTCGTGGCGAGCGTCACGCCCGACGGCCCCGCCGCCAAGGCGGGGGTGAAGGCGGGCGACGTGATCACGCGCTGGGACGGGAAGCCCGTCGACGAGCCGGGCACGCTCTCGACGCTGGTCGCGGCGACCACGATCGGCAAGACGGTGCCGGTGGAGCTGCGCCGGGACGGCAAGCCGCAGGCCGTCGAGGTGAAGGTCGAAAAGCTCGCCGACGACGAGGTGGCGTCGGACGACACCGCGCCGCATCGCGGCCGCTGGGGCCTGGCACTGCGCGACCTCCGGCCGGATGAGCGGCGCGAGCGCAAGCTCGATGGTGGGTCTGGCGTGCTCGTCACCGACATCGCCCCGGATAGCCCGGCGGCCGAGGCCGACCTGAAGCCGGGTGACATCGTGCTCGAGGTGAACCGCCGGCCGGTCGGGTCCGTCGCGGCGCTGCGCGCCGAGGTGGGCAAGACTCCGGACGGCAAGCCGTTGCTGCTCCTGGTCCGTCCGGCCGAGGGCGGCGACCGCTTCGCGGCACTCGCACCACGCTGACTGAACAATTCTGAACACCGAAGAACGGAGCGGGGCCGTCCGAGAGGGATCGCCCCGCTTTTCTTTTGCGTGCGGGTCCACTATGCGTGCCTCGCTCGAGCAGAGTGTCGGTGCCGTGGGGCGCCGGGGCGTATCCGCAGGGGTTGGGGTGCGGGCCGCGCGCCGCGGGGAAGAGGAGGATGTGTATGGCCCGGATCGCCGCCGTGCTAACGCGCTGGCTGGTCGCCTTCTCGTTGGCCGCTCTTGCCTGCTTCGTCCGCCCGGCGGAGGTGCGGGCCGCAGGCTTCCTCCTCTTCGAGCAGAGCGGCCGCGGGATGGGCAGCGCCTACGCCGGCGAGAGCGCCGTGGCGATGGATCCGACCACGCTCTTCTACAACCCTGCCGGCATGGTGCGGGTCCCGGGCACCCAGTTCTCGAGCTCGGGCTTCGCGGTCTTCACGCGGTTCAATTTCAACAACAAGGGCTCGCATTTCGCCGAGGGACTCATCGACGGGGGGCAAATTCCGGGCAACTCGGGCGGCAACGGCGGCGGCATCGCCCTCCTCCCCACCTTCTTTCTGACGCACCAGTTCCACGAGCGCGTGAGCGGGGGCATCGGCGTCAGCGCGCCCTTCGGCCTCGAGACCGACTGGACGCGCGGCTGGGTGGGCCGCTACCACGCCCGGCTGTCACGGCTCCAGACGATCACCGTCAACCCGTCTCTCGCCGTCCGCGTGACGGACTGGCTCTCCATCGGTGCGGGCGCCGACGCCGAGTGGGCCCACGCCAAGTTGAACAACAACCTCGACATGGGCTCCATCTGTCAGATTCTCGGACCGCAGCAGACCCCCCCCGTCCCACCCGAAGTGTGCACGGCGTTCCTCGGGCTCCAGCCCGGGAAGGTCAACGGCTACGTGAACCTCGCAGGCGCCGACTGGAGCGCGGGCTACAATATCGGCCTGCTCTTCGAGCCCCTGAAGGGGACGCGCATCGGCCTCACCTACCGTTCGCGCATCTCGCACACGCTCAGAGGCGACGCCAAGTTCTCCATTCCTCCAAAGGCGGAGATCCTTCGCCAGCAGTCCGGCGCATTGAAGAACACGGCCGCGTTCGCCTCCGTGACGTTTCCCGACCGGGCGTCCATCGGCCTCTACCAGGAGCTCACCGACCAGCTGCACTTCCTGGCCGACGCCACCTGGACGAACTGGAGCCTGTTCGACCAGCTGGTCTTCAAGTTCCAGAATCCGAAGCAGCCGCAGGTGGTCGAGCCGGAGAACTGGCGCGACAGCCTGCGCTATGCGCTCGGCCTGGGCTACGTGCTCGACGAGATGTGGAGCTTCCGGACCGGCTTCGCCTACGACGAGACCCCGGTCCCGAACCGCGTTCGCCTCACGCCCCGCATTCCGGACACGGACCGCTACTGGCTCACCATGGGTATCGGCATCCGGCCGACGTCCCGGATCCGGATCGACCTGTCGTACGCCCACATCTTCGCCCCGCTGGCGGCGACGCGAAATCCGGACCCGATCACCCACGCGCGCCTCGTCGGCGACTTCGACGCCAGCGCCGACCTGTTCGCGTTCCAGCTCACGTATGACATCGACTGGACGTTCAGCGACCCCTTTGGGACAG
>JBKPDC010000052.1:0-11250 GCA_046727715.1 Thermodesulfobacteriota bacterium | reverse complement strand
GTGCTCGCCCTCGACGCCGCCGCCGCGGCCGCGCTGCTCCCGGAGAGCGCCGCGCGCCGGTTCGCCATGGCAGCAACGCCGGTGCGGGCGGCGTGCCTCGACGTCGGGCTCTCCCGCCTGCCGCGCCCGCGCGCGACGTTCGCCCTCGGCATCGACGAGCCGCTCTACTTCTCCGTGCACTCGGCGGTCGCGCGCCTCGCCCCCGAGGGCGGCGCGCTGATTCACGTGGCGCGCTACCTGGGCGGTGAGACGCCGGAGCCGAGCGCCGTCGAGCGACAGCTCGAGGGACTGCTCGACCGCATGCAGCCCGGCTGGCACGACGTCGTCGTGGAGCGCCGCTTCCTCCCCCACATGGTCGCGGCCAGCGCCCTCGCCACCGCGGCGGGCGGTGGGGTCGCAGGGCGTCCGGGCCCGGAGATCCCGGAGGCGCCGGGCGTCTTCGTCGCCGGCGACTGGGTGGGACCGGAGGGCTGGCTCGCCGATGCCAGCCTGGCCAGCGCGCGCGCCGCGGCCCGCCTCGTGCTGGCACGCGCCGCGGAGCGAGGAGTCGCCGCGGCGTGACCTCCGCCCCGCCACTCGCGCTCGACGTCGCGTTCCAGGCGCACGAGCGCTTGCTGTGGCACCTCTGCTATCGCATGACGGGCGTCGCGGCCGATGCCGATGACCTGGTGCAAGAGACCTTCCTGCGTGCTATGGAGCGCCCGCCGGTGGATACCGAGTCCGCGCTCCGCCCGTGGTTGGTCCGGGTGGCGATGAACCTCGCACGCGACCAGCTGCGCCGCCGCCGGCGGCGTGGCTGGACCGGCCCCTGGCTCCCGTCGCCGATCGAGACACCCGACGAGGAGGCGTCGCCGGCCTACGAACCCGCGTCCACGGAAGGGCGCTACGACCTGCTCGAGAGCTGCACGTTCGCCTTCCTGCTGGCGCTCGAGGCACTCACCCCGGCGCAGCGCGCCGTGCTCCTGCTGCGCGACGTCTTCGACTACTCGGTGGCGGAGACCGCCGCGGCGCTCGACCTGCGCATCCCGAACGTGAAGACGATCCATCACCGCGCGCGCCGCGCCATGGCGGCGTACGACGCCAGCCGGCGACCGCCCACGCGCACCCTCCAGGAGGCGACGCGGCAGGCAATCGCGCGGCTCATGAACGCGCTGACGCACGGCGACGCCCGGCTCATCGAGGCCTCCCTCGCACTCGACGTCCACGCCCTCAGCGACGGCGGCGGCGAGTTCCACGCCGCGCGCAAGCCGCTGGTGGGACGCGCGCGCGTCGCGCACTTCTACCGCCGACTGTCCGAGCTGGCCGCACTCGGCGCGCCCGAGCCGCACGCCGCCGTCCGCATGGTGAACGGGCTGCCGGCGATCGTGTTCGAGCTGACGCGCGTCAAGCCGGGCTACCCGCCACGCGGGGTGATCCGGTTCGATCTCGACGACGACGGGATGCTGCGCGCCATCCACAGCGTGCTGGCGACGCGAAAGCTCACCGCGGTGCGTCCGCTCTGAGCGCGGAGGCGGGGCGACCGCCCGGCGGATGGCTGGCTCTGGCAGGGATGGAGCATCGGTCGTGGAGCTGAGCGTCGTCATCCCCGCGTTCAACGAGGAACGGCGCATCGGAGCGACGCTCGAGCGCATCCTCGCGTACCTCGCCTCGCGGCGGTCACCGTCCGAGGTCCTCGTCGTGATCGACGGCTCCAGTGACCGGACGGCCGAGGTCGTGCAGCGGTTCGGGGCCGACGTCGCGCCCGTGCGGCTGCTCGCCGCCGCGGTGAACCGCGGCAAGGGATACTGTGTCCGCCGCGGGATGCTCGAGGCCCGCGGCGCCCTCCGGCTCTTCACCGACGCCGACCTGTCGACGCCGATCGAGGAGGTGGACCGTCTGGCGCAGGCCATCGCTCAGGGCCACGACCTGGCGATCGGCTCGCGGCGGCTGGCGGGCTCGGAGATCACGCTCGCGCAGCCGTGGTGGCGTCGCGTCATGGGTCGCACTTTCGCCTGGTGCGTGCAGCGGGTGGCGGTGCCCGGGATCCAGGACACCCAGTGCGGCTTCAAGCTGTTCTCGGCCGCCGCCGCCACGCGCATCTTTCCTCGCCTGCGGATCGAGCACTTCGGCTTCGACGTCGAGGTGCTCTGGATCGCCCACCGGCTCGGGCTCCGGGTGGCGGAGGTCCCGGTGACGTGGACCGACGACCCGCGGAGCACGGTGCGCCCGGTCGTCGACTCGCTCCGTATGCTCGCCGACCTCGCCCGGATCCGGCGGGCCGATCGACGGGGGCTCTACGCGGACGGGGCCGCCGTCGAGCCGGTGCGTCCCGGATAGGACACGCGTCCGCCCCCTACAGCAGCTTGCCCTGCGCCGGGGGCTGCGGCGCGCGCCCGAAGTGCGCGCAGGCACGCGGCGTCGCGACCCGCCCCTTCGGCGTGCGGGCCAGGAACCCCTCCTGGATCAGGTAGGGCTCGTACACCTCCTCGACGGTGTCGCGCTCCTCACCGATGGCGGCGGCCAGGGTGTCGAGCCCGACGGGTCCGCCCGAGAACTTGTCGATGATCGCCAGCAGCAGCGCGCGGTCCATGCGGTCGAAGCCGGCCTGGTCGACGTCGAGCAGCGCGAGCGCGTCCCGCGCCACGGCTTCGGTGATACGGCCCTGCGCGCGCACCTGCGCGAAGTCACGCACCCGGCGCAGCAGCCGGTTGGCAACCCGCGGCGTGCCACGGGAGCGGCGCGCGATCTCGGCGGCGCCCGCGGCGTCGAGCGGTACGTCGAGGATCGACGCCGAGCGCGCCAGGATGCGCTCGAGCTCCGCCGCGGCGTAGAAGTCGAGCCGGTAGCTGGCACCGAAGCGGTCGCGGAGCGCGGACGTCAGCAGCCCCGCGCGCGTGGTGGCGCCGATGAGACAGAAGGGCCGCAGCGGCAGCTTGATGGAGCGCGCGGTCGGCCCCTGTCCGACCACCAGATCGAGCTGGAAATCCTCCATGGCGGGATAGAGGGTCTCTTCGACGACGTGCGACAGGCGGTGGATCTCGTCGATGAAGAACACCTGTCCACGTTCGAGGTTGGTGAGAAGGGCGGCCAGGTCGCCGGGGCGTTCCAGCACCGGCCCCGAGGTGGCCCGCAGCGGCACGCCCAGCTCCGTGGCAATCACGTGCGCGAGCGAGGTCTTGCCGAGCCCGGGCGGGCCGCAGAGGAGCACGTGATCGAGCACGTCGCCGCGCGCGCGTGCCGCGGCGATCTGGACGCGGAGGTTCTCGCGCACGTGCTCCTGCCCGACGTACTCCGCCAGCGTCCGCGGCCGCAGCGGCGCCTCTGTGAGGATGTCCTCCTCGAGCGGTTCGGCGACCACGGGGCTCGGCGGCCGGCTCGCCATGGGCTACCCGGCGAGCCCCTGGAGCGCCGCGCGGATGACCTCCTCGATCGGCTCGCCGTTGCGCGCCACCCGCTGCACCGCGCGCTCGGCCTCGGGCCGGCGATAGCCCAGATTGACGAGCGCCGAGACGGCCTCCTCGAGCGCGCCCGGCAGCGGCGCCTGCGCGGGCGCGACCGGGGCGGCACCGGCGGCGAGCAGGGTGGCGCCGTCGCGGCACTCCACGACCATGCGCTCCGCGAAGCGTTTGCCGACACCCGGGATCGTCTGGAGCCGTGCGGCATCGCCCGCCGCGATCACGCGGAGCAGCGCATCCGCCGGCATGCCGGACAGCACGTTCAGGCTGGTCCGCGGCCCGAGCCCCTTCACCTTGCGCAGCAGGTGGAACAGGGCGCGCTCGCGCGATTCGACGAAGCCGAACAGCTCGATGGCGTCTTCCCGCACCTCGGTGTGGATCAGCAGGCGCACGCTGGCGCCGGCGGGGGGCAGATCGCTGAACGTCTGGAGCGAGACGTGGACCAGGTAACCCACACCCCCGACGTCGACCACGAGGTGGTCCGGGCTCTTCTCGGTGAGCGTGCCCACGAGGCTCGCGATCATCGATGGCTCCCGGCGCGGGCCATCGCGCTCCGCAGCGGCGCGTCCTGCAGGTGGCACAACGCCAGCGCCAGCGCGTCGGCCGCGTCGGCCGGCGGCCGGCGCACGAGGCCGAGCCGTAACGTCACGCCGCGCCCCACGGCGTCCTTCTCTGCCGTCCCGTGCCCGACCGCGGCCAGCTTGACGGAGGCGGGCGTGTACTCCTCGAGCGCCACGCCCGACGCCGCCACCGCCGCGAGCACCGCGCCCCGCACCTCGCCGATGCGGAAGGCGCTCTGCACGTTGCGCGCCACGAAGGCGCGCTCGAGCACGACGACCGACGGCGCCCAGGTGTCGATCAGTGCGAGACACTCCGCGTGCAGGCGGGCGAGTCGCTCGGCCAGCGTGACCACGCCGCCGAGCACGACCGTCCCGCTGGCGAGGTGCCGCAGCAGCGGCCCCGCGCTCTCCACGACGCCCCAACCCGTCACGCGCGTTCCCGGATCGATCCCGAGCGCCCGCACCCCACCTCCACCGGATTCCTCCGTCCGCGGCCCGCGAACGGCGTTCAGGCCGACAGCCGCTCCAGCTCCTCCGCTGCGATGTCCATGTTCGACGACACGCGCTGCACGTCGTCGTGATCGTCCAGCATCTCCAGGAGACGCACCATCTGCTCCGCGTGCTTGCCGCTGATCGCCGTCGTCGACGACGGCATCATGGTGACCTCGGCCGAGGCCGGCGTGATCCCCGCGCCCTCGAGCGCTCCCTTCACCGCCTCGAACTGCTCCGGTGTCGTGAGCACCTCCAGGATGTCGCCCGAGTCGGTGACGTCGTCGGCGCCCGCCTCGAGGGCGACCTCCATGACCCGGTCCTCGTCCACCCCGGACCGCTCGACCGTGAGCAAGCCTCGCTTGGTGAACATCCACGCGACGCTGCCCGACGTGCCGAGGTGCCCGCCGCACTTGTCGAACACGTTGCGCAGCTCGGCGACGGTGCGGTTGCGGTTGTCGGTGAGGGCCTCGACCAGCACCGCCACCCCACCCGGCCCGTAGCCCTCGTAGACGACCTCGTCGTAGCTCACGCCCTCGAGCTCGCCGGTGCCCTTCTTGGTGGCCCGGTCGATGGTGTCGTTCGGCATGCTCTGCGCCCGCGCCGCGAGCACCGCGGTGCGCAGGCGCGGGTTGGCCTTCAGGTCACCCCCGCCGAGGCGTGCCGCGACGGTGATCTCCTTGATGAGTTTGGTGAAGATCTTCCCGCGCTTGGCGTCCTTGGCGGCCTTCTTGTGCTTGATGGTGCTCCATTTGGAATGGCCAGACATCGAACGCCTCCGACGCGACGGCGGCGCGCCCACCAACGCCGCGGACGAGTGGCGAAGTACCACATGGCCCGGTGACGAACAACCGCGCGCACCGTGTTCGGCGTGCCGGACGATGGGTGCCGCCGGCGCGGCCCGCTTCGCGGGGCGGCTTGCCAGAACGCCGTCATGGCTGCTATGGCGACGTCCAATGCGGCGGGGCTGGGTGGCGCTGCTGGGACTGGGGTCGGTGCTCGCCGCCGGCTGCTCCACCGTGCGCCGCCCGCACGCGGTCACGACGGTGCCGCCCGCGCCGGGGGCCGTCCAGGAAGGTATCGCGTCGTGGTACGGACCCGGGTTCCACGGCCGGCGCACGTCGAGCCGCGAACGGTACGATCAATACGACTTCACGGCTGCCCACCGCACCCTGCCCCTCGGGACGTGGGCGCTGGTCACCAACATGAACAACGGCCGCACAGTCAAGGTGTACGTCAACGACCGGGGTCCGTACGTCGATGGCCGGGTGATCGATCTCTCTTACGGGGCCGCGCGCGCCATCAGCATGATCGACCCCGGCACCGCACCGGTGCGCATCGTGATTCTCGGGACCGAGCCGCCGTCCGAGCCACGCTCCGTTCTCGTCGGCGAGCGCTAGCGCGGCGGTCGCAGGACGCTGGCACGCAGCCGCGCTGAGCGCCGGTGACGCGCCGGACGGCAGGCACCCTCGCCGCGCTCGCGGTCGCGAGCGCCTGCGGGCCAGGGCGGCTCGTGCGGCACGGCACCGTCAACGAGGAGCTGGTCACGCTCGTCGGGCGACGTCTCGTCGCTGCACGCGGCCTGGACTTCACGCGTCCGGTGCCGATTCGCGCCCTCGGGCCCGCCGACGTCGCAGCCGCGGTCGGCGGCGAGCTGAGCCGCAGCCTCACCCCGGAGGACCGCGGGCGTGCCGAGCTGGTCTACACGCAGGTCGGGCTGGTCCCGCCAGGCACGCACCTCGAGCCGGCGATGGAGCGTCTCTTCACGACGCAGCTCGCCGCCTTCTACGACCCGCGCACCGGATCGCTCGCCGTCGCAACCGGGGCGGTCGAGCCCGGCGGCCAGGCGGTTCGGTTGCTCACGGCGCTCACCGGTCGCGACCTTATCGGCGAGCTGGTCGTGGCCCACGAGTTGACCCACGCGCTCCAGGACCAGCACTGGGGTCTGCCCACCGAGGCGGAGCCGCTGACGGCGACGAACACCGACCGCATCCTCGCCCGCCGGGCGCTGCTCGAAGGCGATGCCACCTGGGCGTCGTTCGCCGCGGTTTCGGGGGGCCACCTCGACGACGCGATGCGGGCGCGCGTGCTCGGACAGCTCGAGGCGCTTCCGCGGCAGCTCGCCGCGGCGGTGCCCGACGTCCCACCACTCCTGCGCGAGACGCTCGCCTTCCAGTACCGGGACGGCACTCGCTTCGTGGACCGTCTGCTGGCGCGCGGGGGATGGGCCGCCGTCGACCGCGCCCAGGCGGACCCTCCGACCTCCTCCGAACAGGTCCTGCATCCCGAACGCTACCTCGCGGCCACGCGCGACGTTCCCAGGCCGATCGACGTGAGCGGCACGTCGAGCCTCACCCGAGCCGGGTTCGCGCCCGTCCTCGGCGACACGCTGGGCGAGGTGGGCATCCGCATCCTCGTGAGCGGCGCGCTGCCCGCGGCGCGCGCCGCGCGCGTCGCCGACGGGTGGGACGGCGACCGGCTCGTGGCGTTCGCGCGGGACGCCGAGCTCATCGTCGTCTGGATCACCGCGTGGGACACGAGCCCCGATGCGATCGAGTTCGCCGAGGCGCTGCCGATCGTCAGCCCGGGCGTCCACGTCGAGCGCCGCGGGCCGCGCGTCCTGGCGCTGCTCGGACCGTGGCCGTCCGCACTCCCCGCGCACGTCTGGGCGGCGTCACGTCAAGCGGAAGCGGCCCGCTGACTCCGCCACGACCACCCCGTCGCGTTCGAGCTTCTCGAGGTGCGCCCGAACCGTGAGCCCGGCGGCCCACACGAGGCCGGGATGCAGGTCGACGTAGATGCGCGCCACCAGCGCCGCGATCTCCTGCACGCCGTCGCCCAGCGCGGCGACGATCTGCCGCTCGCGCCCGAGGCGATGCGCCAGGTATTGGTCGAGCAGGGCCTGCGGGCGCTCGACGGGCGACCCGTGTCCCGGAAAGAGGACGGCGACGTCGAGCGCGCGCAGCCGGCGTAGCGACGCGAGGTAGGCGGTCATGTCCCCATCGGGGGGCGCGATGATCGTCGTGCCGGTCGAGAGCACCGTGTCACCGGTGAAGAGCCAGCGCCGATCGGGCTCGTAGAGGCAGCAGTGCCCGGACTCGTGGCCGGGCGTGTGCACGACGACGAGCCGGCCTCCCGACCAGGCGATCTCGTCGCCGTCCTCGAGTCGTGTCGCCGGCGCGAGGGGCCGGCCGCCCACCGTGAAGCCTGCGCGGCTCGCATGGACGGCGAGCGGCACATCCAGGTCGAGGGCGCCGCCGACGTGATCGGGGTGGATGTGCGTGAGCACGCACCGCGTGACCGCGTCGCCCTCCGCCGCCAGCCGGCGGCGGTTCTCGGGGTCGAGCGGCGCGGCGTCGATCTGCACGACGTCGCGTCTCCCGAGGAGGTACTGGTTCGTGCCGGGTCCGGTCATGAGGCCGGGGTTCGGCGCCAGCGCCACGCGCAGTCCGGGAGCAAGCTCCATGGTCAGCTCCGCTGCGCCAGCAGCGCGCGCGCGCGTCGCACCAGCTCCTGCTCGCTGGCGTACGCGATGGCGGTCTCGGCGTCGTCGAGCGGGAACCAGCGGACGGCGTCCAGCTCGTCGTCGCGGTCGGCGAAGCGGCCGCCCCGGTAGCGGAGGAGAAAGAAGCGCACGCGCTTCCACACCCGCAGCGGGCGGCCTTCCGCGTCGCGGCGCGCGTACCAGTAGGTGACATCGCCGAGCGTGTCCTCGATCTCGCCGAGGAGCCCGGTCTCCTCGCGCACTTCGCGCACCGCCGCGTGGGCCATGCTCTCTCCATCTTCCACGTGCCCCTTCGGGATGCTCCACACCAGCGGGCCGTCTCCGGATCGCTGCCGCGCCCCGAGGCAGGCGACCCACCGCCCGCGCGCGCGGCGGTACACGAGCCCGCCGGCCGACAGCTCCCGTGTCACCGGCGGACGGCCGGCCACGGCGGTCAGCCGGCGCGGACGGTCGCGCTGGCGAGCCACGCGAGGTAGTCCTCCGACCCGGCGGCCACCGGCAGCGCCAGGACCTCCGGGACATCGTAGGAGTGCAGCGCGCGCACGCGCTCGCCCAGCACGGGCAGGTCCTGTGCGCGTGCCTTCACCACCAGCAGGTGCTCCTCTGCCTCCTCGACCGCCCCCTGCCAGCGATAGATCGACCGGATCGGTCCGAGCACGTTGACGCATCCGGCGAGTCGCTCCTCGACCAGGGCCCGGCCGATGCGATGCGCTTCGTCGGCGCTGCCCGTGGTGACGAAGACGACGACGAAGTCGCCGGGTGTCGCGCTCATCGGGCGTGCACCTCCTGCGCCGGGGCGCTACGGGGCGGACGGGCCCGCGCGAGGATGGCCTCGAAATCGAGGGCGCCAGCCGGCAGCCGCGGGCTCACCCGCACCCGCCGGCTGGCGATCCGCGCCCGCAGCCGCGCCAGCCAGGCCCCGCGCGGCAGCGCCGGCAGCAGTCCCGCGTCGCGCACCGGCGCAGTCAGCCGATGAGCGACGTGGGCGGGCACCAGGTGGCGGCGCACCAGGTCCGCCAGCGAGTTGTCGAGCCGGCGCGGGGTGTAGCCCGCGCGCACCGCCAGTCCGCGCGCCACCGCGGCGACATCCTCGGGATCGAGCCAGCCGTCGGCGGCCAGGACGAGTGCGGTCTGGAAGTAGTTGAACGCGGGGACGAGGCGTCTTCCGTAGAGCGCGAACGACGCCGGGGACGTGCGGCGCTCGAGGTTGATCAAGATGCGCTCCACCCCCCCCAGCCCGGCCACGGGCGCCGCGAGCGCGCGGAGCTCGGGAACCACCTCGGGATCGACGCCGATGCGCAGCAGAATCGGGTCGAGGGCGTCGAGCGGGAGCGTGCCGGCGATCACGTCCGCGTAGAGGGAATAGGTCAGCGGGTCGGATTCCCAGTCGTCGCCGAAGAGCAGCTCGCGCGTGTCGCGATCGCGCCCTGCTCGCCCGCGGAAGAGCTCGCCCAGCTTGAACCCGACGTGCTCGCGCAGCTTGCCGAACTTGCCGCGCCGGATGAGCTGCAGCTGGTCCTTGAAGACGATGCCGTCGTACGGCACCCCGTCGAGGCGCAGCTTGTCGCGGATGGCCTGGCCGATCTGGGGCGGGCTCGCCGAGAGGAAATAGATGCCGACGGCGCGGCCACGCCGATTCGCGGCGGCGCGCAGGCCCTTCAGCAGCTCGATGACGCCGGGGACCTCCACCTTGTCCTCGCCGCGCTCGCGCGCGGTCCGCCACAGCTGACGGAGGGTGTCGAACTCGCTGCGCAGGTAGGTCTTGTCGAGGTCCCAGCGACAGAGCAGCGGCGCCGTCGGCGGGCGCGATCTACGGCCGAGCGGGCTCAGCGCAGGCCTCCGACGGCGTCGGCGATCTCCGCCGGGACGCGGTCGCGCACCGCCTTGGCGGCCACCTTGACGGCGTTCGCCACGGCGTGTGCGCGCGATCGGCCGTGGCACTTGATGAAGAGCTTGTCGAATCCGAGGATCGGCGAGCCGCCGTAGCGGCTGAAGTCCGTGAGGGCATGGACCCGCTCGATGCCCTGCGAGAGCAGCCGCAGGCCCACGCGCCACACGAGCCTGCGCTCGGCCGCCGCTTGCGCCACATCGACCAGGACCTCGGAGACGCCTTCCAGGAGCTTCAGCGCGACGTTGCCCACGTAGCCCTCGCACACGATCACGTCGGCGCGCCCGCGCACGAGGTCGTTGCCTTCGACGTTGCCGACGAAGCCGATCACCGGCTGGGCGTGCAGCCGGCGATTGGCCTCGACCAGGACCGGCCCGCCCTTCAAGTCCTCGCTGCCCATGTTGAGGAGCCCCACGCGCGGGTTCGGCACCTTCGAGATGCGCCGCGCGTAGGCGCTGCCCATGAGCGCGAAGGACACCAGCTCGTCCGCCTCGCAATGAATCGTCGCGCCCACGTCGAGCAGCAGGGCTAGCGGGTCCTGGCCGGGGTACTCGGTCATCCGGGGATGGACGCAGGCGAGCGCCGCGCGCCGGACGCCGGGCAGCAGCCGGAAGTACCTCGCAGCCCCCAGCACGCTCGCCCCCGTGTTGCCGGCCGACACGATCGCGTCGGCGCGCCCGTCCACCACGGCCCGGAGCGCCACCATCAGCGACGCATCCTTCCGGGTCTTGACGGCTTCGTGCGCGTCCTCGTCCATGCCGATGGCGTCACGGGCGTGCAGGATCGCGATGCGTTCGGGGTCGTACGGCCCCTGCTCCAGGATGGTCTGGATGCGCGTCTCGTCGCCGACCAGCAGACAGTCGATGTCCGTGCCGAGCGAGACCTCGGCAACGCCCCGCACGATGTCGATGGGGGCGTGGTCGCCGCCCATGGCGTCCACCGCAATGACGGGCACGGCGTGCTACGCCCCTTCCCGGCCGAGCCGCGCGCGCAGCTCCCCGGGGGTCACGCGGTACTTGAAGGCCTTGCGCCCGTTCACGAGGAGCACCGGGATCTCCTCGCCGTATGCCGCCACCAGGGCGGGGTCGCCGTCCACGTCCACCTCCTCGAGCTCGAAGCGCAGCTCGCGCCCCACGGCATCGACCACGGCGCGCATCTCGTGGCAGAGGTGACAGTCTGCTCGACCATAGAGGGTGAGGCGCATCGCGTGGTTGACACCCTGCGACACCTCAAGTACAGACGTCGGCTCGGCGCGGCAAGCCCGTCGTGCGCCTTTCACACATGAACTACGCCGTCATCCGGACCGGGGGAAAGCAGTACCGCGTGACCCCGGGCGCCACGCTGCGCATCGAGAAGGTCGCTGGCGACGTCGGC
>JBKPDC010000051.1:0-4769 GCA_046727715.1 Thermodesulfobacteriota bacterium | reverse complement strand
CCCCTCGCGTCCGACCCGGTTCGGGCCGCCGGCGGGCGCGGGCCGCTGGAGCCTCGTGCCGCCGCGCGAGCCCGACGCGACCCGCCGCCTCCACGCAGCCGCCGAGCAGCTCCTCATGCGACACGGCGTCGTGACGCGCGGCGCGGTGATGGCCGAGCGCGTGCCGGGAGGATTCGCCGGTGTCTACCCGGTGCTGAAGGCCTTCGAGGAGTCCGGTCGCTGCCGGCGCGGCTACTTCGTCGAGGGGCTGGGCGGCGCGCAGTTCGCACATCCGGGGGCGCTCGATCGGCTGCGAGGGCTCGGCCCCGCGGATGGACGCGCGCGCGTCTTCGCAGCCACGGATCCGGCAAACCCTTACGGTGCGGCGTTGTCATGGCCGGAACGCGGCGCGCTCGATGCCGGGCATCGGCCCGGGCGCAAGGTCGGCGCGGCCGTCGTCCTGGTCGACGGCCGCCTGGTCTTGTACGTCGAGCGCGGCGGTCGCACGCTGTTGTCCTACAGCGACGACGAGTGCGTCGTCGAACCCGCCGCGGAAGCGCTGGCGGCGGCGGCGCGCGAGGGGAAGCTCGGTCGCCTCGAGGTCCAGCGGGCCGACGGCGAAGCCGTGCTCGACACGCCCGTTGCGCGTGCCTTGGCGCAGGCGGGCTTCCACCCGACGCCGTGGGGCATGCGCGTCCGTGCCTGAGGGCGACACGGTCTTCCTCGCCGCGACGCGGCTGCGCGCTGCGCTCACCGGCCAGGTGCTGACGCGGACGGATTTCCGCATGCCGCGCATCGCCGCCGTAGACCTCGCGGGGCGAGCCGTGGAGGACGTCGCATCACGCGGCAAGCATCTGCTGTTTCGCCTCGGCGGCGGCGTGACGCTGCACACGCACTACAAGATGGAGGGCTCCTGGCACCTCTATCGCCCGGGCGAGCGCTGGCGCGGGCCGGGCTGGCAGGTGCGCGTGCTCCTCGAGACCGCGCCGTGGATCGCGGTGGGATTCCGCCTGGCGGTGGCGGAGCTCGTGGCGACCGCGCGCGAGGGCGAGCTGCTCGCGCACCTCGGTCCGGACCCGCTCGGAGCCGACTGGGACGCCGCGGAGGCGCTGCGTCGGCTCCTGGCCCGTCCCGACCGCGCGATCGGCGACGCGCTCCTCGACCAGCGCGTCATGGCCGGCCCCGGCAACGTGTGGAAGAACGAGCTGTGCTTTCTCCGCGGACTCGACCCCTGGACGCCGGTGGGCCGGGTGCCGCAGCCGGAACGGCTGATCGCGCTGGTACGCGAGCTCTTCGAGGTGAACAAGACGACGGGGAACCAGCTCACCACGGGTGACCTGCGGCCCGGGCAGACACACTGGGTCTACGGCCGGGGTGGGCGGCTCTGCCGCCGCTGTGGCACTTCCATCCGTATCCGCACGCCCCGAGAACCCGAGCGTGTGACCTACTGGTGCCCGAGCTGCCAGCCGGTCTCGGGGGCCTGAAGCGGCTGCCCGTTCACGGCGCCGGCGCGGACGCGGTGTAGCTCGCGACGCGGGTGTCACCCGCCCGTGTGAGCAGCAGCTGGCCTCCGGCGCTCTCGGCACGGGTGGCGGAACGCAGACCGGCGAGGTAGGCGCGCTCCTGGTCGCGGGTGTCGGCGGGGCAGGCTTTCCGGGTCATCAGGATGAGCGTGCCGATCAGCAGCTTCTCACCGGTCTGCGTGTACTTGCCGCGATACTCGTTGCAGCCCCCCGAGCCGGTCAGCTTTCCGTCGGCACCGAACGTCGCGGTGACCGTGACGTGGCGCAGCGCGGGGACGAACCCGCCTTTCCCGTCGTTGTACGCGGTCAGGCGCCAGTCGGTTCCCACGATGACGGGCGGCGGCTCGTGCTCGAAGGTGAAGAGCGTGGTGCCACGGGTGTCGTCGAGGGTGAGGGTGTTCTCGCTCAAGGTGAAGCGGGCCACGTGGTGCAGCGCGCCAAGGTACGCGCCTTCCTGGTCCATCGCCGGTTCCGCACAGGACTTGCTGGTGGTCGCGGGGTGGCTGACGGTGAGGCGTCCGTCGTCGTAGGTATATCCGGCCGTGAAGGTGTTGCACCCTCCCGATCCCGTGATGATCTGCCCGTCCCGGAACCGGATGGTCGGACGAGCGCCCTCCAGGGGGCCGACGGTCTCGCCGTTGCTTCCACGATACGATTGGAGCTGCCACCGGGTTCCGTCGAGCACGGTCGCTGGCGGCTTCGTCGCTTCCGGCAACGCTAGCGCCGGGACTTCGGCTGCCGGCGTGCGTTGTTTTCCGCGACGACCGGCCGACGTCGGAGCGGCCGACACGACGCCGCAGAGCACACACACCGCAGCGACTGCCCGGAGCGGCCGACATCCGTGAAGATGGCGGGTCACCGTCGGGCGAGGAGTATCCCGGTCCGGTTGCGAAGCGTCAACAACGGCGGACTGCGTCGCCGGCGTCGCGAGCGCTCGCCTTCCCCGACGGCACCGATCATACTGCACCCCATCGAACGCACGTCATGAGGACTCTGCCGCACCGCGCGCTCGCCATCGTCGTCCTGCTCTCGTCAGCTGCGTTACCTGCCGCGGCCGACTTCGACGCCTGCCTGTCCGACATTCGCGCGAGCGCCGCGGAGAAGGGTGTGTCTCGCGCGACCTTCGAGCGCGTGATGGACGGCGTCACGCCCGACCCCACGGTCATCGAGGCGATGGACAAACAGCCGGAGTTCACGACGCCGATCTGGGACTACATGGCCTTCCTCGTGGACGAGCAGAAGGTGTCCGAGGGCCGGGAGATGATGAGCCGTCACGCCTCCGCGCTTGCCTCCGCCGAAGCGCGCTACGGGGTCGATCGGTACGCGATCGCGGCCGTCTGGGGCGTGGAGTCCGACTACGGCAAGCTGGCCGGGCGGTGGTCGCTGCCGCAGGCGCTCTCCACCCTCGCCTGCACGGCCCCCCGGCGCCGCGACTACTTCCGCGGCGAGCTCTTGGCGACCCTCCAGATCGTGGATCGCGGCGACCTCGACCCCGGGGAGCTGCGGGGCTCGTGGGCCGGCGCCGTCGGGCAGACCCAGTTCATGCCATCGACCTACCTTCGCCTCGCGGTCGACGGCGACGGCGACGGGCGCCGTGATCTCGTCGGCTCGACGGCCGACGCGCTGCACTCGACCGCGAACTACCTCGAGAAGTCCGGCTGGGTGACGGGGGCGTCGTGGGGCTACGAGGTGAAGGTGCCCGCGGGCTACTCGGGACCCTCCGGGCGGACGGGCAAGGAGCCGGTGTCCGCATGGACCGGGCGCGGCGTGCGGCGGATCGACGGCTCGGCCCTGTCCGGCTCCGGCAACGCAGGTCTTCTCCTGCCTGCGGGGCCCGACGGCCCCGCGTTCCTGGTCTTCAAGAACTACGACGCGGTGTACGCGTACAACGCGGCCGATTCCTACGCGCTGGCAATCTCGGTCCTCTCCGACCGCCTGCGCGGATCGAGCGGCATCCAGACGCCCTGGCCCACCGACGACCGTGGGTTGTCGCGCGCCGAGCGCAAGGAGGTGCAGGAGCAGCTCCTGCGGCGCGGCTACGACATCGGGGAGGCGGATGGCGCGATCGGTGCGCGGACACGCCAGGCGATCACCGAGTACCAGGAGCGCATCGGCCTCCCGCGCGACGGGCGCGCGGGCGGGAAGGTCCTCGACGCCCTGCGCGCCGGCCGGTGAAGCCGTCGCGGCGTCCGCCAGCGAGCAGAGGTGGGGCATCTCGCATCGTGCTCTTCTGCCTCGTGGCGGTCACCGCCGGTTCGGCGGCTTCGGCACGGCTGCGCTGCTCGCCCGGGGCCTTCGTGGTACACGCGGGCCCGCGGATCTTGCCCGGCGCCACGGGTGGATACGACGTGCTGCACGTCGCAGCCGACGGCAGGCATGTCACCGTCGCCCTCGGCGCCACGTGCCGCCCGGTCCGGGCGCGCACCCGCGGCAGGCGCGTCACCGCTGTGTGGCCACGCGGGCGGTGCGACGTTCCCGGCCGGGTGACGCTCAAGATGACGCTCGACGACGCCTGCGAGATCGCCAGCGGACGCGTGAAGCGATCCGGCTCGCAGCTGGTCCCGCTCGTCGCGTCGCGCTGCGCGGCCGACGGCGTGGTGAGCGCCGCCGCCGGCGAAGAGTGCGCCGCGTCCGACGCGTGCAGTCCGGATCGCCGCTGCGTCGATTGCCGCTGCATGCCGATCGTCAGATTCGCGCGGGACGTGCAGCCGATCTTCGCGCAATGCCTGACCGCCGCGTGCCACGAAGGTCCGAACGCACCGGGGAGCTTCGAGCTCGTGATGGACCGCGCCTACCCGGAGCTGCTCACGCGGAGGGCGCGGGCGGGGAGGTGCGGGGGACAGCCGCTGGTCGTGCCGGGTGATCCCGACGCCAGCGTGCTCTGGAGGCGCGTCGGCGGCGCCGCGTGCGGCGCCAGCATGCCCCTCGGCTCGATGCCGCTGCCGGCGCAGGCCGTGGACGCGATCCGCGCCTGGATCGCCGAGGGCGCTCCGGCGGATTGACGGCGCGCGCCTTTCGCCCGCGCCCGCTTCCGTGCGACTCTCCCGATCGGATGCTCTGGGGCATGAGCCGCTACCAGTGCCATCCGTTGGGTGGCACTGGTGCCGCTCGCGGGGCTCTCCCTGATGCCGTTCATCGTCGAGACCGCACCGCGGCAGACCGCAGCCGCATGGCAGCCGGAGGCGGTACCGTCCGAGCCTCATCACGACACTGCGAACGCGCCGTAGCCGACGACGCGCTCGCGGTCGCCGGCGGTGTCACCCGAGT
>JBKPDC010000050.1:0-9611 GCA_046727715.1 Thermodesulfobacteriota bacterium | reverse complement strand
CGCCCGGCGCTCGTGGTGGGGACCACGGCCGAGGTGGCGGCGCTGCTCGAGAAGCTCGGCGTCGAGGGACCGCCGGCGTCGCTCGCCGCCAAGGGCACGACGCGCGCCTGGGCGGCGCGGCGGACCGACGGTGCGGCGCTGGTGGTCGTCGCGGGCAACGACGCCGCCGCCCTGCGGGCGGCTGCCGGTCCCCTGTCGCACTACGGCCGGGAGAGCTTCGTCGTGTTCGACGGCCCGCGAATGGTGGAGCGCGGCGTGTGGCAACCGGCAGCGAGCCCGCTGCGCGTCGAGCTGGCGCACTGACGCCGCGTCGTTCGCCCCTACTCGTAGTCCTCGTTCAACGAGCGGAGGAACGCGGCGAGTGGCGCCACGTCGGCCTCGCCGATGTCCATGTCGCGCAGCTCGTGGGCACCGTTGCGGAGCTGGCCGGCACGGGCGAGCGCCGACGTCTTCACGTAGAAGCAACGACGTCCTCGAGCGTGTCCTTCCCGCCGGTGTGGAGGTACGGCGCCGACTGACCCAGCGTGCGCAGGCCAGGCGTCCTGAAGAGCCCGATCGACGCCGCGCCCAGTGCGTCCGGGGCGCCGGCAAGCCGCCAGCGGTCCCTGGGACGCGCACACCATGCGTGCCAGGTGACGCTGGAGCCGGCGGTTCGGGAACTCGGGGTTCTGGACGAGGTTCCACGTGCCGAGGTCCGTGCGCCCCGGCGCGGTTGCGGCCGCGACCGCACGAAACGGCTCGCGCGCCTGCGGGGCAAGCGACCAGTTCCCGCGCTTCTCGTCGCGGAAGATGCGCAGTCCTTCCAGCTCGAGGTCGCCGAAGACGAACGGCTGGTCGATCAGCAGGAATGCCCAGGCGCGCGGGACATGGCAGAGGAGGAGCAGCAGCACGAGCAGCGTCGCGGTCACGCGCATGACGCGGCCGCCCTCAGAAGCCGAACGCCACGCCGAGCAACAGTGCGTTCATGTGGTCGACGTTGCCCGGGATGAAGTTGGTGACGCTGGAGAGGCTCTTCCCATCGTTGGTCCGGGTCCACTCGTACGCCAGCTGGAACACGACCAGCGGCACCGGCCGGTAGGCGAGCCCGATCGTGATCCGGTCGACGCGCCGGTTGTCGGTCTCGAAGGTGACGAGCCGTCCGCCGGCGAAGTTCGCCTCCTCAACCAGCCCGTTGAGCCAGACCTGCTCGCCGCGCAGCACGGCGACGAGCTGCGGGTTGTCGAACTCCCAGCCGAGGAAGGTGTGGGTCAGGATCTCGGGCCAGAACCGGTAGCGCAGCTCGAGCCAGTAGCCCTGCTTCGTGGTCGCGAGGTTGGCGAGCTCGAACTCCACCTCGCTCTCGAGGTCCGGGTTCTGGAGCTCGGTCGCCTGGTCGCGAGCGACTCGCGCGAGGCCGGTGGCGACGTCGCGAATGCCGTTGAAGCGGGTGAAGACGTACTCGCCCTCGACCTCGAACTTGTCGAACACGCTCTTCCAGTCGGCCGCGAGCGACCAGAGGCTCTCGTCCGGCAGGAACTGCGGCGTGTAACGTCCGTAGTACCACGAGCCGCCGATCTCGTGGCCGAGCGCCGGGCTCAGGGCGAGGCGGCCGGTGAACGCTTTCGCGTTCTTCACGTCGTTGAAGAACGTCCCGGTCGACGGCTCCAGCTCCACCGCGATCACCTGCTTCCCCGGCTCGGGGAAGCGGGTCTGGGCGATCTGTTCGAAGTTGAAGTCGAGCGACACGCCGTTCACGACGTAGGCCTGATAGTTCAGGAGCATGTCCTCGGTGAGCGGGACGTCGCCGAGGAACCCCACGCCCAGCTCGTCCCACGCCGCCGTGGAGGGGAGCACCGGCACGCCGCGGTCGACCAGGGAGCGACGCGGCAGGTCCCAGCGGTTGTCGTCGTGGTTGATGTTGAAGCGGCCGAGGGGGACCAGCACGCCGCCGCCGCGGAACTTGAGCCAGTCCTGGATGTCGTATTGCATCCAGATCTGCTCGAGCGAGATCTCGGACTCGTTCGTTCCCTCGACCGCCTGCTCGGCGGTGAGGCCGCCCTCGGCCGGCGCGAGGGTCTTCTCGATTTCGAGCTTGCGGAAGCGTTCGAACTCGAGCTCCATGTAGGCGCTCAGCCGCGGCGCGATGCGGGCGTCGCTGGTGAGGACGAAGCGCCGGAGCTCGAAGGTGTTCTTCAGCGCGGGGTTGTCCGTCACCGAGAAGCGCATCGAGCCGTAGCCACCGACCCGGACGCGGTCGGTGAACGGCAGCTGCGTGGTCGGCATGGGCGTGTCGGCGCGCTCCGGCCGGGTCTGCGCGGTCACGACCGGGGCCGGCTTCGCCGCTGGCGACGTGCCGGGCGCCGGCACGGGAGCAGTGGCGGTGTGAGGGGCGGCCCCCGATGGCGCGGTCTCCGCTCGCGGGTGTCTCGCCTCGTCGCCCGCGCGCCGGCGATCGGCCTCGTCGCGCTGGCGGATCTCGGCCTTCAGCTCCCGCAGCTCCTTCTCCATCCGCTCGACGCGCTGTTCCAGCGTCTCGGCACGCGCCGGGACGCTCGCACGCACGATCGCGAGCGCCGCGAGTGCCGCACCGACCCATCGTGCCGTCATGTCCTCCCCCTTCCTCGAGCAAACAAAAAAGCCCGGGGCGCGTCCCGCAGGGGACGCGCCGTCCGGGCTCTGGGTTCACGACCGCTGGCCGCTGCTTCGAAGCTGCCGGCGCACTCAGCGCATCGACACCTCGATCCATTTATCGCGCTCGGCGGTCACCGGCACGACGATCAGCCGCTTGCAGCGGCGGCACTTGAGCTCGAGGCCCGCACTGGTCATGCGCGCCATCAGGTTGCCGCAGCCACAGCGCAGCTCGCGCTCAGTCGGTGGCACGTGCCGAGCGTCCTTCACGAAACCACATCTCCCGGAGCGGGTAGTAGACGAAGGCCGAGAAGCCGACCCACTCGGCCACCCAGAACAGCACCTGGGCCCAGGCGAAGGCGCCGGACACGTAGCGGATGAGCCAGACGCCGACGAGGTCGCCGACGAGGCCGGCCAGCGCCAGCATGATCGCGAGGCGCTTCACCATCTCCGGAGCGCTCGTGGCCAGCACGAGGTGCGCCAGCACGAGGTACACGACGCCCATGATGAAGGCGTGAAAGTGCGTCAGCTCGACGAGCTCGCGGAACGTCTTCGGGAAGGCCATCGTGCCGCCGCGCTCGCCGCCCCGGAAGTACGTGGCGATGGCCCCGGGCGTGGGGCCGATGTGCTTCCACTGCAGCAGCGCCATCGTGGCCATGCCGATCACGGCCATGACGAGAAAACCCGTGTAGACGAGCCGCACCTCGACCCGCGTCTCGCTGAGCAGATACCCCGAGGAGCCGAACACCCTCATCGCAGCGGCTCCTCGTGCGCCGCCAGGATCCGGGGTGCGGGCAGCGGCTTCCACGTGACGGCGGGCCCGGCCACGTCGGCGCGGATCGCATCCGCCGTGAGGTGGATCGCCGCGGTCGCGCCCGCGGCGCGCGCGCGCGCCACCCCGTCGCGTCCCCACACCAGCAACGCCTTCGTCCAGGCCTCGGCATCGGTGGCCGACGGCGCGACCACGACGGCCACGGCGTCGTCCGCGAGCGGGCGGCCGGTGTGCGGGTCGAGCACGTGCGCCACGTGGCCCGCACGCTTTCCCTCGCTGCCGTAGGTGGCGGACACCGAGGCCCCGGCGTCGCGCAGGCCGAGCCAGCCGACACTGGTCTCCGGATCGGGCCCGCGCACCGCGAGCCGCCAGCGCGCATCGTCCGCCGGCGCGCCGAGCGCGAACAGGCTGCTCTCGCCGAGGCTCACCAGCGCGGACGTCACGCCGGCGGCCCGCAACCGCGCGGCGCAGGCGTCCACCGCCCAGCCTTTGGCGATGCCGTCGAAGTCGAGGCGCGCGCCCGCCGCCAGCGCGACGCGATCTCCCCGGATGCGGACCGCGTCGCTGCCGGCGGCCGCGCGCGCCGCACGGACCTCCGCCTCGGTGGGCGGCATGGGGCGCCGCCAGAGCGCCGTCAAGGGACCGACCCGGACGTCGAACGCCCCGTCCGTGGCCGCCGCCAGCTCGAGCGCGCGGGCGAGCAGCGCCGCCATGTCGGCGCTCACCGCCCGCGTGTCGGGTGCAGCCGCGTTGAGTCGCGACAGCTCGCTCGCGTCGCTCCAGCGGGAGAACACGTCGTCGAGGCGTCGGGCGTCCCGGAAGCAGTCCGTCATGGCGGCCGCCGCGCTCGCACCTTCGGCGGTGATGCGCAGGTAGGTCCCCATGACGTAGTGCACCTGCGTGCGCGCGGCCGCCCACGTCGCGCAGGGCAGCGCCAGGAGCGCGGCCGCCAGCCAGCGTGGCGTCACCGCGCGACCCCGGCCACGCGGTCCCCGGGGGCGGTCTCGTCGAGCGCGGCCGCGAGCGCCTGGGCCTTGCGGACGGCACGGCACGCGGCATCGACCGACAGCGTGGCGCCGGCGATGTTCTTGATGTCCTCGCCGTTGCGCAGCGGGTCGGCGGCCGCCTTGCCGCGATACTGGCGGAGGAAGCGGCTGGTGCGTACTTCGCCCCCGTACGCCTCGCGGTAGGCCATGACGGCCACGTCCTGCACGCTGCCGTCGGGCTTGAGCCCGACCACGAACGTGATCGGACGGTGCTTGCCGATCTCCTCGACGACGACCGCGCGGCCGAGTGCCGAAGTGCCGCGCGACGCCGCGAACACCGCGTAGCGCTCTTCCCACAGCGACGGGCGCGCGCCGTCGAGGCGGGCGGCCATCTTCTCACGCAGCGCCGGGGTGGACTCGACGTCCCGGCGCTCGAAGCGATCGGCGTCGGGAAAAACGGCGCCCGGGGCGGCTTCCTCCGTGAGGAAGACGCCCTCTTGCCCGCGCACGGGCGCGGCGGGCACCACCAGGGCCGCCAGGACGAGCAGGATTCCCACCCGCGTCACGCGCGTCCTCCGCCGGAAGCCAGCTCCGCCCGCGGCAGCTGCTCCGAGCGACTGCGGCGCCACGAGACGATCGCCGCGACGAACAGCGCCCCCACCAGTACGCCCTGCGCGAGCAGCGTCTCGACGGTGGGGAACACTCCCAGCACCGGGATGCGCGGCACGACCGCCACGGGGGTGAGTCCGATGAAGCCCGAGTCCTGCAGCTCGAACACGCCCCGGCCGGCGAACACGATGGCCATCGCGTAGAGGAACGCGCCCGTGAGCAGGAAGAAGGGACGGATCGGGACGCGCAGTCCGAGCCACGACATCGCCACCCACACGCCGGCGAGGACGGCGAGCCCGCAGAGAAAGCCGGCGCCGATCATGACGTCGCCCGCCGGCGCCCCGCCGACGAGCGCCTGGTAGAAGAGCACCGTCTCGAATCCCTCGCGGTAGACGGCGAGGAACGCCGCCGCCGCGAGGGCGGTGGCGCTGCCCGCCGCGACGGCCTGCTTCACCTTGCCCTGGATGTAACGCTGCCAGCGTTCCGCCTCGGCCTTCGAGATGAGCCAGTAGCTCACCCAGAACAGGACCAGCGCGGCGAGCAGCATGGCCGCGCCCTCGAGCGCTTCGCTGGCGGCGGGGTGGAGCCGGAACACGGTGGAGAGCAGGACGGCGGTGACCAGACTCGCGAGCACGCCGAGTGTGCTGCCGGTCCAGAGCGGTCGGACGAGGGCGCTCTGGCCGCTGCGCCGGACGTAGGTGAGGAGCGCGCCGACGATGAGCACGACCTCGAACCCCTCGCGCAGGATGATGCCGGCGGACTGCGCGAAGCGAGCCCAGTCGCCCCCGCTCGTGGCGGGGACGGCGGCTGCGGCGTCGAGGTGGCCGTGCAGCCGCGCCACCTCGGCCTCGAGCGCAGGCGACACCGTCACGCCCGGTTCGCGGAGCGCGCTGCGCACGCGAACGAAGCCCTCCTCGACGCGCGCGACGGCGTCCCGGTCGATCGCGCCGAGTCGCTTCTCGACCGGCTCGAAGCGCATGTAGGCGTCGGTGGCGATGGCGCTCGCGTCGGCGGCCCCCAGGCGGCGCGCTGCGATCGCCGCGTCGAGCAGCCGGTGCGACTCCGCGACCGCCGCGCTGGTCTGCGCCGCGAGGGCGACCTCCGGCGCCGATGCGGCTGCCGGTGGCGACGGCTCGGGAGCAGACTCCCCGAGCCCGCCGAGCGACAGCATGCGCTGCCAGGCGACCACCTTCCAGCGCTGGTCGTCGGTCAGCAGCGAGGCAAAGCCCGGCATGGCCGTCCCCGGGACGCCCTCGGTGACCACGTCCATGAGCCGCGCGTCGCTCTCGTCGGTGAGACGCGCCGACCCGGTCAAGTCGGGCACGGGCGTGAGCAGGCGGGCAGCGCGCGGGCCGTCGCCGGCGCCGTCGGTCCCGTGGCATCCCGCGCAGTGGACCAGGTAGAGCCCCTGCCCTTCGGCCAGCGCCGCACGCGGGTGCGACAGGGTCCACAGATAGGCCACCGTGTCCCAGCGCTGCTGCACGCTGAGCGCCTCGCCCCACTCCGGCATGCCCGATCGCCGGCGGCCGAGGCTGATGACATTGAAGAAGTCGCGGGGTGTTTCGCCGCGCATGAAGGCGTCGCTGGTGAAGCTCGCCGGCGTGAGGCCGAGCCGCTTCGCCTCCTCGCCGCCGCCGTCGCCGGCGATCCCGTGGCAGCCGACGCAGTTCTCGGCGTACAGCGCTTTCCCGCGTGCGGCCGAGGGCGGCGCCGGTGGCAGGGGGTCGTCGCGGACGCCGGTGCGCTCGCTGATCGTGGCAGCGACCGTCCGGACGCGCTCCTCGAACGCCCTGACCGGCGCGCCGTGATCGTCGAGGTCGCCGCCCAGCGCGTCGAGACGGGCGGGCTCGACGGCGCCCAGCCGGGCGTTCAGGTCGCGCGCCTCGGCCAGCAGCAGCCTGGCCTCCTCGATCTCGATCGTCCGCACGAGCCGTCCCTGGTCGTCGAACGCCTCGCGGTACTCGCTCGCGACACCGGCCAGCAGGGTGAGCAGCCGACGCGTGTCGGCGGTCCGATCCGCCGCCGCCACGCCGAAAGAAGGCGCCACCGCGAGGAGCAGCAGGAGAAGGACTGGGCGGAAGCTTGGGAGGTGCGCCATCGCACTCGATTTTGAAAGTCACTTTCAGTTACTTCGGGTGCCCTGTCCGTGTCAACCGCGGCGACTTCCAGGTGCTCCCGGTCGCCCGGCGGCGGGCGTCCGGACGCCGTCAGACCTGCTGCACGCCGCGCTGCGGCCGGCCGCTGGCCTGCCGGCCCTCGCGGCATTCGGCGCAGATGCCGTACAGCTCCATGCGGTGCCGGCTCACCACGAAGCCCAGAAAGCGCGCGATCCGCTCCTGGAGCTTCTCGAGCTCCTGGCTGTTGAACTCGACGATCTTGCCGCAGCGCTCGCAGATGATGTGGTCGTGGTGCTGCTCCTCGGCCTCGGTGGGCTCGTAGCGCGCCTGGCCGTCGTCGAAGTGTCGCTCGTCGGCAAGCCCGCACTCCTTGAGGAGCTTGAGGGTGCGGTAGACCGTGGCGTACCCGACGCGCGGGTTCACCTTCTTCACGGCGGCGTGCAGCTCCTCCACCGACAAGTGCTCGCCGGCGCCGAAGAACACCTTCGCGATGTCGTCGCGCTGCGCCGTCGACTTGAGGCCCCGCTCGCGCAGCGCCTGCTCGAAGAGCCGCATGCGGGCGCGGACCATCTCGAGGCTCCTATGCCGCCGCGCTGCCCCGCCGCTCGAGGAGGCGCCGGAGCGCCGGGGAGACGTAGTGCGTCTCGAGATCGCGCCCCTCGAGCGCCCCGAGGAGGACCTCGAGCCGCTCGCCTGGGGTCAGGTGGCGGTCGAGGAAGACGACGTCCTCGCCGCGCACGCGGCAGCACCCGCTTCGTACGCGGTAGCCGACCTCGCGCAGGAGGATCTCCTCCCGCACGCGAATGCCCAGCTTTTCCGCCAATCCCCTGAGCTCTTCGCAGAGCGCCTCGTCGCGCCGGCTCACGGCAGACCGTTGTGGCGGGCGGGCTCCGCGTTTGCAAGGGGGATGCGCGGCCGCTCGCTTGCGCGCTCGCCGGCCCCGGGTTAGAGGCGGGCCCACGGAGGGCTCGCGCCATGGTGAAGAGCATCCTGGTCGCGCTCGACGGCTCGCAGCATGCCGACAGCGCGCTCGAGTACGGTCTCTGGTTGGCGCGCCGGCTGCGGGCCCGCCTGACCGGCCTCCACGTCCTCGACATCGTGTCGATCGAGGGCTCGTTCCTGCACGACGTCTCCGGCTCGCTCGGCTTCGAGCCCTACCTCGACTTCTCCTCCAAGATGCGCGAGGCGCTCCAGGAACGCGGCAACGTCCTGCTCGACGCCTTCCGCACGAGGTGCGAGCGGGCCGGCGTGCCCCACGAAACGGCGCTGCCGATGGGCATCGTGGCCAACGAGATCTGTGACCAGGCGCGGATCGCCGATCTCGTGATCGTCGGTCGCCGCGGGGTCAACGAGCAGTTCTCCACCGGGCTGCTCGGGAGCACGACGGAGTCCGTCACCCGTAAGAGCCCGAAGCCGGTGCTCGTCACCCCGCTCGGCTGGAAGGAGGTCACGCGCCCGCTCCTCGCGTACGACGGCTCCCAGCGCGCCAGCGCGGCGCTGCACGCCGCGGCCGAGCAGACGTCGGCGCTCGGCCTGCCGCTCACCGTGGTCCACGTCGCTAAGGAGAACGGCAGCGAGGGCGACCGGGCACTCGCCGAGGCGCAGCGCTATCTCCAGTCGTACGACGTGGTGGTGACACTGCGGCCACTCACCGGACCGCCGCATCAGCGCATCGTCGACGTGCTGCGCGACGGGGGCTACGACCTGCTCTTCATCGGCGCGTACGGCCACTCGCGCATCATCGAGATGGTCCTCGGCAGCACGACCGAGTACGTGCTCCGGAACAGCGACGCGCCGGTATTCCTCGCGCGCTGAGCCCGGGGGCGGGGGTCAACCGAAGACGCGGCCGGGCCCCCGAACGAGCCGGCGCGGCCTTCACGGCCGTGCTTGCAGCGGCAAGACTGGTTCGGGGGCCCGGTCTCGTCTCCGACTGCCCCCGCCCCCGGCTCAGGTCGGGCCGGTGCCGTTCCGGCCGGCGCCCGCCGACGGGTCGTCCTCCGACCCGGGGCGGAGCCGCGCGATCCGCGCCTCCAGCATGCGGGCCGTGCGCTCGATGCGCTGGAGCTCGCGCTGGAGCGTGGGATTCGCCGTGACCCGCTCCACCTGCCGGCGTACGATCTCGTCGAAGTTGCGCTGGATCTCGGTGAGGCGGTCGGCAATGGAGGTGATCCCCTGCACGCCCTCCTGCACCCGCGTCTTCGCTGCCTCGGCAGCGGGCCGAATCGCCTCGATGCCGCTCTCCACGGTGGCCGCGAGATTCTGCAGCGCCGACTCGCCGTGCTGAATCAGCTCGCGCATCACGCGCAGGGAGAGCAGGCCGCTCTTCTTGCGCTCCTCTTCGAGGATGATCTGCGCGAACGTCACCGCCGTGAGATCCTCCCCGCTCTCGTTCTCGAGGATCTTCACTTCCTCGCCGCCCTTCACCCAGCGGGCGATCTCGTCGAGCGTCACGTAGCGGCTCTCGCTCGTGTCGTACAGCTTACGATTGCTGTACCGCTTGACGAGGCGCGCCATGGGTTC
>JBKPDC010000049.1:0-3978 GCA_046727715.1 Thermodesulfobacteriota bacterium | reverse complement strand
CTGCGGCGGCGCTCGACCTGATGGCGCGCCGCAACCCGGCGCGCCTCCTGGGGCTCGCATGACGGCGGGCGAGCCTCTGCGGCTCGGCGTCCTGGGGGCGGCGCGCATCACGCCGATGGCGCTGCTGCAACCCGTGCGCCGCGTGGGTGGGGCGGTGGTGGTGGCCGTGGCGGCTCGCGATGCCGCGCGCGCCGGCACGTTCGCCGCACGTCACGGCATCCCGCGCGTGCACGCGAACTACGAGGCACTGCTGGCGGATCCCGACGTCGAGGCCGTGTACAACCCGCTGCCCAACTCGCTGCACGCGGTGTGGACCATCCGGGCGCTGGAAGCGGGCAAGCACGTGCTGTGCGAGAAACCGTTCGCCGCCAACGCCGCCGAGGCCGAGGCGATGGCCGCAGCGGCGACGCGCGCGGGGCGGGTGCTGATGGAAGCGTTCCACTACCGCTACCACGCGCTCTTCGCGCGCATGCTGGGCATCCTCGACGCCGGTGAGCTCGGGACCGTCCGCCACCTCGAGGCGGCCCTCTGCATTCCCATCCTGCGGCCGGACGACATCCGCTGGCGCGCCGACCTGGCGGGCGGCGCGATGATGGACACCGGGTGCTACACGATGTCGCTCCTGCGTCATCTCGCCCGCGCCGAGCCCGACGTCGTCACCGCCCGTGCCATCTGGACGAAGGGCGGGGTCGACCGCTGGCTCACGGCGGACCTGCGGTTCCCCGGCGGGCGCACGGCGCGGCTCACTTGCGCCCTGCTCTCCGCCACGCTGATCCGCGTCAGCGCACGCGTGGCCGGCGACGCGGGGACGCTCGGCGTGATCAACCCGATCGCGCCGCAGTTCTTCCACCGCCTGCGCGTCGCCACGACGGCAGGCCGGCGCGTCGAGCGCGTCGCCGGCGCACCCAGCTACGACGAGCAGCTGCGTGCCTTCGTGGCCGCGGTCCGGGAGGGCGCGCCGTTCCCCACCGACCCACCCGATGCCGTCGCCAACATGCGTGCCATCGATGCCGTCTACGCGGCGGCCGGCCGTGTCAGAGGTAGCGCTTTCCGGCCACCCGACCATCCGGCGTGATGTCGTAGAGCAGCGGCGCGCCGGTCGGGATCTCCAGCTCCAGCACCTGTTCGCGGGTGAGCCCGTCGAGGTGCATGACGAGCGCGCGCAGGGAATTGCCGTGCGCGACCACGAGCACGTTCTTCCCGGCGCGCAGGTCGGGGAGGATGCGCGCCTCCCAGTAGGGGAGCACGCGCGCCGCGGTGTCGGCCAGGCTCTCGCCGCCGGGAGGCTTCACGTCGTAGCTGCGCCGCCAGACCTTGACCTGCGCGGCGCCCCATTTCTTGGCGGCCTCGGCCTTGTTGAGGCCCTGGAGGTCGCCGTACATGCGCTCGTTCAACGCCGCGTCGCTCTCGGTCGGCGGGATGGGGATCCCGGCGGCGTCGAGCGCGAGCGTGGCGGTGTCGATCGCGCGCTTCAGGACCGACGTGTAGAGCTTGTCGATGCGGTGGCCGCGCAGCTTCTCGCCCGCGGCGCGGGCTTCGGCCTCGCCCTTGGGCGAGAGCGGGACGTCCACCCAACCCGTGAAACGGTTCTCGAGGTTCCACTGCGACTGACCGTGACGCAGGAGGATCAGCTCCGGCATGGGGCTGCGCTATAGCGCGGTGACAGGCGCACGAAAAGACATGCAGTGCGCGCGTCCTCCCGTTGCGATCCTGCGGCCGCTCGGGTATGTCAGCCGACCGAGATGTTGATCGTCGCGCTGTTCCTCACGCACTGGTTCCTCGCCGTCTTCATCCAGTCGAGCTTCCATCACCGCTACGCCGCCCATCGCATGTTCACCATGCCGCGGGTGACGGAGCGCACTACCCACCTGCTCGCCTGGCTCGTGCAGGGGTCGTCGTACCTGCCCCCCAAGGCGTATGCGATCCTGCACCGCGAGCATCACGCCTTCAGCGACACCGAGCGAGACCCGCACGCGCCGGCCTTCTTCCGCAACGTCTTCGCCATGATGTGGGCGACCGCGGAGCGTTTCAGCGCGCACTTCGAGGGGCGCTCCAACCCCGAGCCGCGATTCCTCGGCCACGCGCCGGAGTGGCCGGTCGTCGACCGCATCGGGTCGACGTGGACCAGCCGCATCGTGTTCGGTGCCGGGTGGGCCTTCCTCTATCTCTGGCTCGCCACCGCCTGGTGGCAGTTCCTCCTGCTCCCGCTCCACTGGATCATGGGGCCGGCGCAGGGGGCGATCGTCAACTGGTGCGGCCACCGCTACGGCTACCGCAACTTCGCCACCCGCGACGCCTCGCGGAACTTCCTGCCCTTCGACTTCCTCACCATGGGCGAGCTGTTCCAGAACAACCACCATCGTGCCGCGGGCCGCCTCAACTTCGCGTGGCGGAAGTTCGAGTTCGATCCCACGTACCAGCTCCTCCGCGTGCTCGCCTGGATTCGCGTGATCCGGCTGCTGCCGGAAGAGATGGCCGCAGCCGCCTGAGCTGTGCGGCCGCCTACGCGGCCGGATCGATCAGCACGCCGGGGTTCAAGATGCCGGCCGGGTCGAGCACCCGCTTGACGGCCCGCAGCGCCTCGGCGAACAGCTCCGGCCGCTCCTGGTCGTACCACGGCCGGTGGTCGCGGCCGACGGCGTGATGGTGGGTGATCGTGCCGCCGTGGCGCAGGATGGCGTCGGACGCGGCCGCCTTGATGGCGGCCCACTGCTCGAGCTCGCCGCCACGCCGGCCGGGCGCGATGACCGTGTAGTAGGGCGCGGGCCCGTCGGGGTAGACGTGCGTGAAGCGGCACGTGACGACCCCCTGACCGCACACGCGGTGCACGGCGTCGCGTGCAGCGGCCGTCACCGCCGCGTGGAAGGACGGGAAGCGATCCCAGGTGACGGCGGTCTCGAACGTCTCGCTCACCATGCCGAGGGCGACGATCGCGTTGCGCAGGTAGGGGGCGTCGAGAAAGGCACGGCGCCAGGCGCCGGCGGCGCCCTCGCGGGCGCCCTCGTCGGTGGCGCGCGTCTTGCCGGCGTCGGGCGGGACGCGGCCGCCGTGGTCGCGGGCGCACTCGAGGGCGCGCGCCATCCAGGCGTCGAGCGCGTGGTCGGCCGATTCGAACGCGAGCAGCAGGACGGATTCGTCGCCCGATCCGGCGCCGGAGAGGGCCGCTTCGCCAGGATCGAGCAGGCGGCAGTTGGCCGGGTAGAGGCCTGCCTGGGCGATCCGGCGTGCCGCCTCCGCCCCCGCTGCAAACTCGCCGAACGTGACGCTGGCCGAGGCGCGGAACGTGGGGCGGTCCTGGAGGCGCATCCACGCCTCCGTGATCACGCCGAGCGTCCCCTCCGACCCGATGAATAGCCGCTCCGGGGCGGGTCCGGCGCCCGAGCCCGGGAGCCGGCGCGTCTGCACCACGCCGCCCGGCGCGATCACGCGCAACGCCTCGACGAAGTCGTCGACGTGCGTGTACAGCGTGGCGTAGTGCCCGCCGGAGCGGGTGGCGATCCAGCCCCCGAGCGTGGAGAACTCGAACGACTGCGGGAAGTGGCGGAGCGTGAGCCCGTGCGGGCGGAGCTGCTCCTCGAGCGCGGGACCGAAGATCCCGGCCTGGATGCGCGCCGCCCGCGACGTCCGGTCGACCTCGACGACCTGATCGAGGGCGGTGAGATCGAGCGACACGACGGCTGGGTAGCCGTCGCGTGGCGGGGGTTCCACGCCGCCCACCACGCTCGAGCCGCCGCCGTAGGGGATGGCCGCGGCGCCGGTGGCGGCGCACCAGTCGAGGACGGCGACGACGTCGGCTTCCGTCCGCGGCCGGGCGACGACGTCGGGCGGATTCGAGTACTCGCCGCGCAGCCCGCGGACCAGGTCGCGGAACGACCGCCCGTAGGCGTGCCTCGCCCGGACCCGCGGCACCGTGCTGCACAGCGCGGCCAGCGCATCGGGTGGCCTGCAGCGCGGGGCGGGTAACTCGACGCGGTCGGG
>JBKPDC010000048.1:0-10903 GCA_046727715.1 Thermodesulfobacteriota bacterium | reverse complement strand
CCCGTTCATATCCTGCCCGGGCCAGCGCCGTCTTTGCCGGGCTTGCGCTGCGCCCGCCACCCCGGCGGATGCGTCAGCCGGCAGGCGGGGCCGTGGCGCGCTTCTTCACGCCGCGCGCCGCGGTGAGGAACGACTCGCGTGTGGCCTGCCCCAGCGCCCCGAGTGACAACCCTTGCGCCTGCTTCACCAGGAAGAGGCTCTTCACGAGACAGCGCTTCTTGTCGGGCGATTCCTCGAACTTGTAGTAGCCGTCATTGTACGTGAGGTCGCTGGTCAGGGTCTTGAACTGGATATCGCGCTTCTGCGGATCGAATATCCACTCCACCTTCGCGTTGGCCTGCCGGCCGATCACGTCTTGCGCGATCTGGACCGTCTTCGAGCGTTCGGTCTGCGAGATCAGCTGCACCCGCTGCACGCCCGGGATGAAGTCCGGGTAGTGCTCGACGTCGACCAGCGCTTCGTACACGCGCTGGCACGGCGCGTCGATGAGCGACCAGTAGTCGAGCTCGACGAAGCCGTCGCGGTCGGTGGCCTTCTCACGGACGAGCAGGTCCTCCGGTGTGTTCCAGTCGACACTGCGATCGCAGCCCACGAGCAGGGCGAGCCCGACTAGCACGGGAGACGTGACACGCGGCACCCGAGGCATGGCGATACCTCCGTCCGGACGCGATCGGTCTATGGACTTGGCCGTAGCCCAGGCCGGACCGGCGGTCAAACGGGTGGCCCCGCGCCGGTCGCGCCTCAGCTGCCGGCCGTCAGGCTCGCGACGGTGAAGAGGTCGGGGTCGAGCCCCGCGTCGTGGGCCACCTCCCGGATGGTGATGGCAGAGCGGACCCGCGAGGGGAGGTTGTCGATCTCGCAGGAGCGTGGTGGTGGCCGGGCAGTGAGCCGGGACGACGGCCCTTCTCTGCGTAAAACTACCGAAAGGGCGTTGTCGGGCAGCGAGGGCGCACCCGGTTCCGGATGATTCCTCCGCCCGGAGTGGACGGGGGGCCGCGTGGAGCTCGGCCAGGATTGCGGACATGAGAGGGGGATGTACAATGTAGATCCTGATGAAGCGCTATTCGGCCGCGCAAGCGCGGCAGCATCTCGCACGTGTGCTCGACGCGGCCGAGGCTGGGGATGCGGTGGTGATCGAGCGGGGAGGAGTGCGCTTCCGGGTTCGGGCAGAAACCAAGGCGACCCCTCAACGGCGACGCACGTCCCTGGTCGCGTGGATGGACCCGGCTGTCGAAAGCGGAAACTGGACCTGGGTGTGGACGAAGAAGGGGGTCCGCTTCTCCACGAGAAGACCTCCGCGGCGGTGATTCTCCTCGATACGCATGCGCTGCTCTGGCTCGACGCCGAGCACCGGCGAAGCCGTCCGCTCTCCCGCTGGGCCGGTCGGCTCTACGCGTCGCCGGCGAGCTTGCTCGAGATCCAGGTCCTGGTCGAGGTCGGCCGGGTCCGATTGCGTCGCGGGAAGACGCCAGCGGGGCTGGCCGCCGACCCGCGCTGGCTGCTCGACAGTCCACACTCCGCGGCATGGTTCGAGGCCGCGTGGGAATTCGCGTGGACGCGCGACCCCTTCGACCGACTTCTCGTTGCCCACGCGCGGCTTCGCGGCTGGCGGCTCGCCACGGCCGACTTGGAGCTGCTGGAGGCCCTCCGGGAACCCGACGTGCTCGAGCTGTGAGCCTGCCGGCAATTGCTGATAGCCGACCGATAGCCGGCACAACGGCCCCCTGCTCGTCCCCGGCATGCCGCTGCCCGTCTTCTGATTGTGGAACGACTGGGGAGACACGGCATGGTCGAGATCCGTCAGCGGACTAGGGCCGCGAGTCCACTTCTCACGTGCCGCTCAACGCGCCGGTCTGGCGGGCGGCTCGGCCAGCGCCTTCAAGCGGTCGGCGGCCGTAGCCGCTTCGGGGCTGTTCGGATAGCGGCGAAGAAGCTCCTCGTACAGCTCGCGTGCGTGCGGGACGTTGCGCTGCGTCTCCTCGAGCTGTGCGGTATCGAGCAGCTCCTTGGCGCCGCCGCCGCAGCCGAGCAGCGCGGCGGCGAGCAGGGTGGTGGCGACGGCGAGATGGCGCGTGCGTCTCATGACCTGCCTCGTGCCGGCCTCCGGCCGACGACCGCGCGCAGCACCATGCGCTGGCGGTGGGCGTCGCGGTGGCACCACGGGCCGTAGGACGTCGCCGCGGCGTCGAGGTCGCCCGCGCCCAGCAGGCCCGTCGCGACCACGAGCGGGCCCGTGTCGCGCATCACGCTGCGCCAGATCGCGAGCGCGTCGTCGAAACTCGGGTCGCCGCGCGTCGCCACCTCGTCTTCCACGCTCGCCTCGGCATCGCTCAGGCCGGCCTCGGCGAAGAGCGCCGGCAGGCGATGCGCCAACCGGTTGTCCCACCCGTTCGCTGCGCGCCAGCCGAGGAAGGCGTCGTAGAACCGGCGGACCGCGCGCGGCGCTTCCGGTTCCCAGGCGAGGTCGGCATGGCTGTACTCGAGGGCAACGACGGAGCCCCCCGGGCGCGTCGCGCGCACCATGTTCGTCAGTGCGCGTGCGGGGTCCTCGATCCACTGCAGCACGCGCGCCGCCGTGACGACGTCGAACGCTGCGTCGTGAGCGAGGGCGAGGACGTCGCCCTCCTCGAACCGCAGCCCGGAAACGCCCGCATGGCGGTCACGGGCCCTGCGCAGGAGCGTCGGGTCTCGATCGATGCCGATCACCGCGCCCGCCGGTCCTACGGCGCGGGCGATGTCGGCGGTGATGGCGCCGGTGCCGCACCCGATGTCCAGCACGGCCATGCCGGGCCGGAGCAGCGCGGCCAGGCGACGGTGGTCGCGAGCGAGCCTGCGGCGATCGAGGATGCGCGGGTCGGACGTGTGCGACTGTGCGCTCACGCGAGCCCGGAGAGGCGCTTCATGCGCCGGAGCAGGCCCTCGTCCTTCCGGCGCTCCGAGAGAATCTTCGTGATGTACGCCCGTTTGAACGCCTGGCGCTGTGTGCCCGTGCGGACGACCTCGGGGACGTACTCCCAGCCTTCGTCCTGCTCGAAGGGCTCGATCTCGCGATGCAGCCGGAAGAAGTAGTCTGCCAGGTCGGGGTCGACGCCCAGGCGCTCGAACGCGGCGGCGAGGGGGTTCTGCGTCTGCGCGGTCACCGGCTGCAGGAGACCCTCGCCGGCGACGCCGCCCTGGCCGAGACCGAGTGCCGCCTTGCCCATGCGGTCGCGCGCCTGCGGCGGGGGCCCCAGGTGGAAGGCGGCGATCGCTTCCTCGGGCGGGCAGTGCACGAGGTACCAGGACGTGACGTAGCGGCTGGCGATGGTCTCCGCGGGCGGCGTCCAGCGGAACAGCTCTTCACGCGTGATCCCGAGCGCGCGCTCCGAGAAGTCGGCCCAGATCTCCATGTGGTTGCGCGTCAGGTAGCCGCCCGACTCGGTGGCGAACGCCTGGGCGATGGCGCGCAACGCGCGCGGGGTCGTCTGGCGCGACAGCTGGCCGGCGATGTTGCGCGTGGCATCCAGGTGGATGAAGTCGCGCACCAGCTCCTTGGCCGCCTCCAGTGACGCCTTGCCGGAGAGCAGGAGCCCGAACGCGGTCTCCGCCGGGCGCGTGAGACCGAGGCAGAAGCCGCCCAGCTCCTCGAGCATCTCGTCGTGGGTCTGCTCGGTGCCGGCCTGGAAGCTCGCGCCGTGCGGCGGCCAGACGACATCGGGCAGCGGGTAGCGCCCGACGGCGATCTCGTTCCAGGCGCGGCGCATGTTCTGGTAGACGAGGAGCCAGTGGTGGAGGCTGGTGCGCAGCACGCCCTGCTGCGTGCCGTCGGCGGCCAGCTCGCGGACCAGATCCCAGACCGGCTCGGTCACGAAGCCGCGGAAATCCTCGTAGGCGCGCCAGTAGGCGACCGCTTCGTCGTCGAGGTTCCAGGCGCGCTTCAGGTACTCCGCGAGGCCGCGCTGGCACAGCCAGGGCCGCTCGTCGCGCCAGACGTCGAGCAACCCACCCTCGCCGGCGAGCGCGCTCACCACGAACCCCTCCTCGAGGCTCGAGAACTGGAAGTGCAGGCGCGTGAGCGTCGCCTGCATGGTCTCGGGGCAGGCCCAGTGGGCCTCCAGCTCGTCGCGCGCGAGGCCGAAGGCGGCCGCGAAGCGCAGGAACAGCTCGAGCGGCGGCCGCGTCACCTGGTGGAAGCCCGTCTTGCGACTCACCAGCGGCGACAGCGCGATGAAGAGCCCGCGCCGCCGGCAGCGTGCGATCATCGCCGCGGTGCCCTGCGCGTCGAGCCGGATGAACTGGTAGTAGTCCTTGATCCAGCGTCGCAGCGCATCGCGGTCCGTGCCGCCGTACTTGAGTGCGTCGGCGAGCGTGGCCGCGACGGGATGCGCACGCACCAACGCCTTCAGCTCCTCGATGAAGGCGTCCTCGGAGATCGCGGGGACCGGCCGCTCGAAGGCGTAGAGCTCGAGGAAGTCGCTGGCGTTCGGGGCGGCGGACGGCGGGGCGGGCTGCCGGAGTGGCGTGGCCATGCTGCCCGGTAGCAAGGGCGGGCGACGGCGTGCAAGCCGCCGGTCACTCGCCGAGCGGAACGTCGAGCACCTCGTACGCCTGCCAGCCCGGGGCGTCGAAGTGCCACCACTCCGTCGGAAGCGGCTCGAATCCCTCGGCTGCCATCGCCGCCCCGAGGCGTGTCGCGTTGGCGCGTGCCGCGGCGCTGGCGGGGGCCCCCCGATGCGCCCGCTCGGAGAAGTCGTCGAAGCCGGTCGGCATCTCGAGCGCCACGCCGGCGGCATCGACGAGCGTCACGTCGACGGCGGCACCGCGGTTGTGCTTGGAGCCGGCGACCGGCCGCCCGTCGCGGCGCAGCGGCCGTGCGACGTAGCGTTCGTCTGGCACCAGGGCCCAAAAGCGCTCCTGCACAGAAAGAGGGCGATAGCAGTCCCACACGAGGAGTCCGAGCCCCTCCGCGCGCAGCCGGCGTTGCACGCGCACGAGGCGCTCCGCGGCGTCCCGCCGCAGCAGGCAGCGCGCGACCGGGTACATCGCGACGCCGGTGAAGTTGTCAGCGGTCGCGTAACGCAGCTCGAGCCGGATGCTGGGGTCGAGAACGGCGACGTCCACGAGGTCCAGCCCCGGCGGTCGGGGCGAGGGTCGCGCACAGGCGGCGAGGAGCACCGCGAGGACGACGGGGGCGACGCCGCGCATGTCGTTTCGGCGTAGCAGACGGCTGGCGCCGCGAGCGAGCCCGACCCTACCGTGGGCTGCGTGCAGGCGGTAGAAGGTGCCGTGTACATCGCGGTTGTCCCGCCGTCGAAGGCTACCGGAGAGACCGCCGAGGTCTACCGGGCGCTGCGTCGCGTGAGCGGCTCGGGGCTGGTGGCGAAGGTGGTGCAGGCGTTCAGCCTGCGACCCGCGTCGATGCGCCGCATGATCCGGGGGTGGGAGCTGGCGATGTGGATCGGCGACGAGCCCCGGACGCAGCGGGAGCTCGTCGCCGCGGCCGTGTCACGCCTCAACGACTGCCACTATTGAATCGACGCCCACGAGGGCTTCCTGCAGGCTGCAGGAGGGGACGCAGGGCGGGTGACGCCGCTGCTGGCGGGGACGGCGTCGGACGCGACGCCGCTCGAGCGCGTGCTGATCGACTTGATCCGCAACGCGCACGAGGCCCCTGCGCTCCTCTCACCCGCGGACCTCGAGCCCGTCCGTGCCGTGGCGGGCGACGCCGCCCTCGACTACCTGCTGGTCCTCTGCGCGTTCCACTGGATCACCCGGATCGCCGATCTGCTGGCGGTGCCGCCGGAGGCTCTGCCGCTCGCGCTGCGACGCTTCGAGCCGCTGCGGCGACTTGGCGTGCGCGTGGCAAGTGTGCTGCTGCGGCGGATGGACCTCGCCAACCGACCCTACGACGCCACCTTCGCCGACGCGCGGCTCCGTCTGGAGCAGGCGCTCGGACGTCCCATCGGCGAAGCGGTCGAGCCGCTGCGGGCGCGCCCGAAGCTGGTCGAGGCCATCGCGCTCGCCGTCGAGGAACGCGACCGCTGGAGCAGCCTCGGCCGCGGCACGGTCGAGCGGGTGCAGCGCACGGTCGAGGCTGCGCTGCCGCGGTCGGCGGACGATGCGACCGGCTTCCACGCGCGGCCGTCCGACCCCGTGGAGGCGTTCGCCTTCGTCGGCACGCGGTACGCCAACCGCACCACCCAGACGCAGATCGACGCGCTCCGTCGCGCGGGCTCCGACGACTTCGGCATCCTCGACCTGGCCATCGCCGTCGCCGACGCGAACCAGTGGGCGCGGCTGTACCGCCTGGCCGGCCTGCCGGCCAACCTCTTCACGCTCGCGGCGTGACGGCGGCCGTCCGCCGAACCCGGCAGCGAGGGCGTCTGCTCAGAGCCGGCTGCTCGCCGAGGAGACCTTGCGCGGCGCGGTGACGCCGGTGGCGGCCCCGACGCGCTTGCGCAGCAGCCGCGCGCCGGTGCGCAGCACGTTCCAGCGTGCCGCCCAGCGGAGCCGCGTGGACATCTCGGCCTCCCGCACCGCATGCTCGACCAACGAGCCCAGCGTGCGTGTGACGGCCAGCCATTCCCGCGCCGCATGGGCCTGGGACTGGCGGCCGGTCGGCATCAAGAGGCGCGCGAGACTGCGGTAGACGCCCGGCTCGGCGAGCACCCCGGGCCGCGCCCGCACGGCCTCGACGAAGGCGCGCTGCGCGTCCGCGGGAAGCCCGGCGTCGAGCAGCTCGGCGGTCGCGCGCAGGTAGGCGCGCTGGAACACCTCCGCGCGCGACCCGACCAGCGCCGGCGGAAATGCGGGATCGTCGAAGGTGCGCGCCAGGATGTGGAGGCGTGTGGCGTGCTTGAGCGCGGCGCGGCGATGACTCTGGTCCGGGTGGACGCGGTACTCGCAGAGCGGCTCGGGGATCCGTCCCCAGTGCATGCCGCGCAGCGCGAGACGCAGGAATAGATCCCAGTCCTCGAGGGCGGGCAGCGTCTCGTCGAAGGCGCCCAGCGCGACCACGGGCGCGCGGCGCATGACGGCTGCGAGGGGATGGATGCTTTCCCCCGACAGCAAGGCCTGTGCGACGTCGCCTTCGAGGGGGGACCAGCCGGTGCCGATGCACCGGCCGAGCTCGTCGACGAAGTCCCACCCCGTGTGCACCAGGCCGAGCTCGGGATGGGCGTCGAGGAACGCCACCTGTCGCGCGAGCTTGCCGGGGAGGAAGCGATCGTCGGCGTCGAGGAACGCGATCAGCTCACCGCGCGCGTGCGCGATGGCCACGTTGCGCGCCGCCGCCGCGCCCCGTGGCGTCGCCTGCCGCAGACAGCGCACCGGGGCGCCGTGCTGCTCCGCCAGCGCGACGGTCCCGTCGGTCGACGCGTCGTCCACGACGACGATCTCCAACGGGACATCATGCTGCGAGAGTGCACTCGCGAGCGCCTCGCCGAGCCAGTGTTCGGCGTTGCGCGCGGGCACGATGACGCTGACGCGCGGGACCGGGGCGCTCGGCATCCTATGCTCCGTCGCTCGCGATCGTCCGCCGTGGGGTCGGCTGGACTCCGTATCGGGTCTTGGCTATACGACGGCGCTCCTGGTGAGATTCACGGTGAGTCTAGCGAGCCCCGGCCGGCCGGTCGACCCGGCGAGGAGGCGGCGGTGAGAGTTCTGGTGCTGGGCGGCGACGGCTACTGCGGCTGGCCGACGGCGCTCCATCTGTCCGCACAGGGGTACGAGGTCGGCATCGTCGACAACTTCGTGCGCCGGTTGTGGGATCACGAGCTGGGCGTCGAGACGCTCACGCCGATCCGGCCGCTGCACGAGCGCGTCGAGCTCTGGCGCGAGCTGAGCGGACGGACGATCGACACCTTCGTGCTCGACCTCCAGGACTATCACGCCCTGGCCGCCGTCATCCGCCGCGCGGAGCCGGACGCTGTGGTGCACTATGCCGAGCAGCGCTCCGCGCCGTACTCGATGATCGACCGCGAGCACGCGGTCTTCACGCAGGTGAACAACGTCGTCGGCACGCTGAACCTGCTCTTTGCCCTGAAGGACCTGCGGCCCGACTGCCATCTCGTCAAGCTCGGCACCATGGGAGAGTACGGCACGCCGAACATCGACATCGAAGAGGGCTTCATCGAGATCGAGCACAAGGGTCGCCGCGACGTGCTGCCGTTCCCGAAGCAGCCGGGATCCTTCTACCACCTGACCAAGGTCCACGATTCGCACAACATCACGTTCTGCTGCCGCGTGTGGGGACTGCGCTCGACGGACCTCAACCAGGGCGTAGTGTACGGCACCCTCACGGACGAGATCAGCCGCCATCCTGGGCTCATCAACCGCTTCGACTACGACGAGGTCTTCGGCACGGCGCTGAACCGCTTCTGCGTCCAGGCCGCCATCGGCCACCCGCTCACGGTCTACGGCCGGGGCGGACAGACGCGCGGGTTCCTCGACATCCGTGACACCGTGCGCTGCATCGAGCTGGCGATTCAGAACCCCCCGGAACGTGGCGAGTACCGCGTCTTCAATCAGTTCACCGAGCAGTTCTCGGTCGGCCAGCTCGCCGAGAAAGTGCGGGTCGCGGGCACCGAGCTCGGCCTCCGGGTCGAGGTGCAGCACCTGCCGAACCCGCGCGTGGAACGCGAGGAACACTACTACAACGCGGCCCACACGCGGCTCCTCGATCTCGGCCTCGAGCCCCACCTGCTGTCCACCTCGTTGCTCGATTCGCTGCTCGAGATCGCGCTCCAGCACCGCGACCGCGTCCGGCAGGACATCATCCTACCGCGCGTGAACTGGCGAAAGACGCACAACCGTCGGCACGCTACGTCCGACGCCTAGGAAGCGCACGGGCGTGGGGACCGCGGCGGGCCCCGGGAACGGTCGATGACGTCGGCGCGCCCTGCCACCGTGCCCAGGCTCCTCGTCGTCGGTCTCGACGGCGCCACCTGGGCGCTCTTCGCGCCGTGGACACGCGCCGGCCGGCTGCCGCACCTCGCGGCGCTCATGGCGCGAGGCGCGTGGGGACCGCTTCGATCCACCGTCCCGGCGCTGACGCTGCCGGCCTGGTCGTCGTTCATGACGGGCAAGAACCCGGGTGGCCATGGCATCTACGCCTTCCGTCGCATGGCCGTCCGCCAGTACGAGTCGCCCGGGCTGGCCAACGCCACCGACCTGCGCGCGGTCCGGATCTGGGACGTCGCGGCGCACGCCGGCCGGAGCGTCGGCGTGATCAATGTTCCGCCGTCCTACCCGTTGCGGCCGATCGCGAACGGCTATCTCGTAGGGTGCATGCTGACCCCGCCCGGCGAACGCTTCACCGAGCCGCCCGACGTTGCCGACGAGCTGGGCGACTACGAGATCGACCTGTCGCCCCCCAAAGGACTCCGCCGCAGCGACCCGGACTACCGCGCGCGCGCGCTGGCTTACCTGCGAGGCGTGCGGCGGCAGACGCGGCTGCGGGCCGAGGCCACGCTGCGCGTCATGGCGCGCCGGCCGACCGACGCCGTGTGTGTCGTGTTCTACGCCCCGGATCGCGTCCAGCACTACTTCTGGGAATACGTCGATCCCGTGCGCCCGGCGGCGGACCCGCTCGACGACGCGGTGCACGAGGCGCTGCTCGCGGTGTACGACGAACTCGACCGCGCCCTGGGCAAGCTGGTCGAGGCCGCCGGCCCCGATGCCAACGTGGTGCTGCTCTCCGACCATGGCTTCGGGACGAAGCCCGAGCGCTCGGTCCGCGTGAACCGGTGGCTGGCCGACCAGGGGCTGCTCCGGCGGCATGCCTTGTGGACCACGCGGCGGCGGGTCGTGCGCAAGCTCTTCCCCGCCTCATGGAGGGCACACTACGACACCCTCGATCACATCCTGGTGAACCGCCCGCGAAGCCGCGCGTGGAGCGAGGCCCTCTCCACCGGGGCCGCCGCGATCTGGGTCCACGTGCGGGGCCGCTATCCCCTCGGCTGCGTCGCGCCCGGGGCCGAGTACGAGCGGATCCGGTCGGACATCCGGGACGGCCTCCAGGCGCTCACCGACGCGGCGGGGCAGCCGGTGTTCCGTCTCGTCGCACGTCGCGAGGAGCTCTATCGCGGGCCGCACGTCGAGTCGGCGCCCGACCTGGTCGCCGTCTGCGAGCCGCGCTTCGGCATCATCTTCGAGAGCCTGCGCCGCGAGCTGCGCTCGACCGATCTCTTCGGTCCCTACGAGGAGCTGGGCTACACGGGGACGCACGATCCGACGGGGCTCTATCTCCTCGCCGGCCCAGCCGTGCAGGCGCTCGGCGAGCACTGTGAGTATCCCATCGAGGCCGTGGCGCCGACGGTGCTCCACCTGCTCGACGTGCCGGTGCCCCAGGACCACGAGGTGCCCGTGATGACGAGCGCACTGCGCCCGGAGTTCCTCGCGGCCCATCCCGTACGCGTCGGCGCCCCGCTCGACGAGGCGTCCACGGCGCCGGCCGGCTGGCGCTCGATCGAGGACGAGGCCCACGTCGCCGAGCACCTTCGGGCGCTCGGGTACTTGGAGTGACGCGTCGGAGCGCGACGCGATGGCAGGTCGCGTTCGCGTCGTGGTAGGCAGCACGCCGATGGCGCGCGCTTCAACGGACGCGCCATGGCGGGTCGAGGCGATTCCTTCCGGCGTAGTAGAGCATGAGCTCGTGCCCATCCGGGTCGATGAGACGGGCATCGCGCCACAGCCAGGATTGCTCCGTCGGCCGTTGCGCAAACGTGAACCCCGCCGCTTCCAGCCGCCCCACCTCCCCGTCGAGTGCCTCGGGGCTGTCGAATTCCAACCCGATCTGGTCTCCGGGCTTGAACACCTCGTCATGCTTCTCGATCGAAAGCGTGGCATCGCCCGTGGGAGCCAGGAACCGACAATAGTGCGGCTCGTCGACGACGAACCGGAATCCCAGCGTGAGATAGAAGGC
>JBKPDC010000047.1:0-7352 GCA_046727715.1 Thermodesulfobacteriota bacterium | reverse complement strand
CGCGCGGCCGGACGCGGACGATGGCGAGCGTCTGCGCGGCGCAGCGCGCGGTCAGCCGCCGGCGTCGCGCCGCCGCGAGGCGCGGCGCGATCAGCACCGCCAGCAGCCACACGACCAGCACCTGCGCGGCGAGGGCGACGCCGCGCCAGCCGCGGACCGCAACGCCGCTGGTGTCCATGGCGTGCTCAGGCGGCACGCAGCAGCCTCGCCGCGTGGCGCTGGCTGATGCGCTCGAGCGGCAGCAGCAGGAGGACGTCGGCGGTGTTGAACGCCGGGTCCCATGCCGCCTCGCCGCAGACCAGCGCGCCGAGCCGGAGATAGCCTTTCAGCAGCGGCGGCAACGGTGCCGGCGCGACGTCGGGCGGCGCGTCGGATGGCAGGGGACGGCGCGGGAAGACCCGCCAATCTGGGGGGCTCAGGTGCTCGCGCACGAGGCGGCGGCAGAGCGCCGCGGCAGGCCGCATGTCCTCTCCCAGCCCGATGCTGGCGCAGCCGACGACGAACTCGTGGCCGCCGTCGACCAGGTAGCGCAGCAGGCCGCTCCACAGCAGCGAGATCACGCCGCCGGTGCGATGGTCGGCGCGCACGCACGCGCGTCCGACCTCGACCATCCGGCGATGGAGTCCGAGGAGCCGTGTCAGGTGAAATTCGCTCTCGGCGTAGAAGCCGCCGGCGCGTGCCACCCGATCGGGCGGCAGCATGCGATACGTCCCGACCACATCGCCGGTGGCGCCGTGGCGGACGAGAAGGTGATCGCAGTGCGGGTCGAAGCGGTCGGCGTCGAGTCCAGGCTCCGGGGTGTCGACGTAGGCGCCCAGCTCCTCGACGAACACGCGCCAGCGCAGTCGCTGTGCGGCGCGCACGTCGTCCTCCGTCCGGGCCAGCGTCACGACCAGCGCCGGGTCGGCGCTCGGGACGATGGGCTGCGAGTCCGGGGTCTGCATACACGACCCTCCTTCGCCGCCCCAGGCTAAACACGCGCCGTTACACGCTCGTAATCGGCCCGCGACCATCCCACGTCGTGCACGCGAAGCCTCTGCGACGTCGCGGTTCGACGGCGGTTCGGCACCCTTAACGCACCTCGCTCCGGGGAGTAGAAGGGCACCATGGCAAAGGAGACGCTGACCGTCCGGGACGATCGGACAGGCAAGGAATACGTGATCCCCATCGAGCTGGGCGCCATCCGGGCGACCGACCTCGCACAAATCAAGGCCGGAGCGGACGACGCCGGCCTCGTGAGCTACGACCCGGCGTTCATGAATACCGCGGGGTGCAAGAGCAAGGTGAGCTTCATCGACGGCGATCGCGGCATCCTGCGCTACCGCGGCTATCCCATCGAGGAGCTGGCGGAGAAGAGTACGTATCTCGAGACCGCCTACCTGATCGTCAAGGGCGAGCTGCCGACGACGAGCCACCTCGCGATGTGGCGGCACAACATCACCATGCACACCATGGTGCACGAGAACCTGAAGCGCTTCATGCAGGGCTTCCGCTACGACGCGCACCCCATGGGCATGCTGGTCGGCACCGTGGGCGCGCTCTCCACCTTCTATCCCGACGCCAAGGTCGTCATGGACCTCGAGTCACGCCGCATGCAGACGCGGCGGCTGATCGGCAAGATTCCGACCATCGCGGCCTTTGCCTATCGCCACAGCCGCGGCCTGCCCTACGTGTATCCCGACAACGATCTCTCCTACACGGGCAACTTCCTCTCGATGCTGTTCAAGATGACCGAACTCACGTACCGGCCGAATCCGGTACTCGAGCACGCGCTCGACGTCCTCTTCATCCTGCACGCCGACCACGAGCAGAACTGCTCGACCACCGCCGCGCGCGTCGTGGGCAGCGCGCTTGCCGACCCCTACGCCGTGGTCGCCGCCGCCGCGGCCGCGCTCTCGGGGCCGCGGCATGGCGGCGCCAACGAGGAGGTCGTCCACATGCTCCGCGAGATCGGCTCGGTGAGCAACGTCCCGGGGCTCATCAAGCAGGTGAAGGCCGGCGAGCGACGCCTGATGGGCTTCGGCCACCGCGTCTACAGGAACTACGACCCGCGCGCGAAGATCATCAAGGAGATCGCGTACCAGGTGTTCCAGGTGACGGGCAGGAGTCCCCTCATCGACATCGCCCTCGAGCTCGAGAAGATCGCGCTCGACGACGAGTATTTCGTGAAGCGCAAGCTCTACCCGAACGTCGACTTCTACTCGGGCATCATCTACGACGCGATGGGCTTCCCGACGGCGATGTTCCCGGTGCTGTTCGCCATCCCGCGCACCGCGGGGTGGATGGCGCAGTGGGCCGAGCTGGTCCTCGACGAGGAGCAGCGCATCGCGCGCCCGAAGCAGGTCTACATCGGCCACGACGCGCGCCCCTATCCGCCGCTCGACACCCGCCGGGACATCGGCGCGAAGGAAACCGAGGTGCGCGGGCCGCTCTGAGCGGACCCGTGCCCCCAGTCTGCAGGATCAGGGAACCGGCTCGGTCGCGCAGTCGGCGATCGAAGCTGATCCCGGCGTAGTCGCTCAGGCCGGCGGCTCGAGGGGCACGCCCAGCTTCTCGCCCACCACCGCGCCGAGGCGCGCGAACAGCTCGTGGCCGTCACGGTCGTCGCGCCACGACCCGTGCGCCGCGTCCCAGCCGTAGTGCCAGGCGCGCGCGCCGGCGGCGAGCCACATCTGCCGCGCCGCCGACTGCCGGTTCAGCACGAAGCGCGCGCCGTCGTCGAACTCGACCGTGACGAGCCCGTCGCCGGCAGTCACGTCCAGGTCCTCCAGGCTCCCCAGCCAGCGCGCGGCGCGTTCCAGACAGGCGTCCGCCGCCCGGAGATACTCCTGCTCGTCCATGACGCGCGACTCTAGCCGTCGCCGGGCCACCGTGCCATCCGGTGGTCCCGGCGCGTTCCGCTGGCTCCTGCGACCGCGCGCTGCTAAGCGTTCCTCGCCCCCCGCGCCGGGGCGACTTTCGAGAAGCAAGGCGGTCGCCATGATCGAGTGGAGCGAACAACACCTCATGATCCGCGATCTGATGCGGCGGTTCATCGACGAGGAGATCAAGCCCAGGTGGCACGACCTCGAGCACGGCGACCTGCCGCCGTACGACATCCTGCGCAAGCTGATGCACACGTTCGGGCTCGACGAGATGGCGCGCCAGCGCTTCGCCGCCCAGATCGCCCGCGAGAAGGCCCTGGCGCGGGGAGAGAAGACCGAGAAGGGCGCGCGCCCCGGTGGCGGCGACGACAGCGTGGGACTCCAGATGATCCCCATCATCGAGCTCTGCCGCTGGTGCCCCGGGATGGTGACCGCAATGGGGGTCAGCGTCGGGCTCACTGCCGCGGCCATCATGGCGAAGGGCACGGTGGCGCAGAAGGAGCGCTGGGCGCTGCCACTCCTCACCATGGAGACGATCGGCGCGTGGGCCATCACCGAGCCCGGCTCCGGTTCCGACGCCTTCGGCGGCATGAAGTCGACGGCGCGCCGTGATGGCGACGGCTACGTGCTGAACGGCAGCAAGACGTTCATCACCAACGGCCCCTACGCCGACACCATCGTCTTCATCTGCAAGCTCGACGACGGCAGCAGCGATCCCAAGCACCGCAAGGTCGTGAGCTTCATCCTCGACCGCGGCATGCCGGGCCTCACGCAGTCGGGCCCCATGCGCAAGATGGGCATGCACTCCTCGCCCACGGGCGAGCTGTTCCTCGAGGATGTGCGCTGCGAGCGCGAGCGACTGATCGGCGAGACGGAAGATGCGGCGCAGGGCCGCACCGGCGCCAAGGCGACGTTCTCGATCGAGCGCTCCGGCGTCGCCGCCATGGCCCTCGGCATCGTCGAGGAGTGTCTCGCGCTCTCACTCGATTACGCCCGCACCCGCGTCCAGTTCGGGAAGCCGATCGGGGAGTTCCAGCTGATCCAGCTGAAGCTCGCGAAGATGGAGGTGGCCCGCCTGAACCTCCAGAACCTGATTTTCCGCCAGATCGAGATGGGGCAGGCCGGCAAGCCGATGAGCTTCGCCGAGGCGTCGGCCTGCAAGCTCTACGCGGCGCAGGCCGCCACGGAGGTGGCGCTCGAAGCCGTGCAGCTCTTCGGTGGCAACGGCTACATGGCCGAGTTCCGTGTCGAGCAGCTCTGCCGCGACGCCAAAGTGCTCCAGATCTACGGCGGCACCGACGAGATCCAGGTGTCGCAGATCGCCCGCAGCCTCCTGGCGCAGCAGTAGCGCGTCACCGCACGCGCAGCGCGTCGCTGCGCACGCACCCGATGCGCCCGCGGTACGTCCCGTCGAGCACGCGCACCTTCTGTAGCCCTTCCCCGCACGCGCCGGGCGGCGGCATGAACTCGACCGCCGTGCCGTGGCGAAGCCCGACGCCGCCGCCGCACGCGGCCCGCAAGGCGGCGTCGGGCGACTCCGCCGCGCGCTTCGCGGCACCACCACTGCCTCCCGCCTCGCGGGCACGGGCGACCTTCTTGCCGCAGGCACGCGCCGCATCGGCGCTCGCGAAGAGGCCCAGCAGGGGCCGGGTCCCGCTCGCGTCCGGGTCGAGCCACACGATCCGGCGGGCGCCGGCGTGGGCAAAGGTCACCGCTCCGACGAGGGCGGCGACGACGATCAAGCGGCGAGGCATGCGCGGCCATACCACGCCCCGGGGCTGGCCACGACTCGCCGGTCGCCGTAGAGAAGCCGGACCATGTGGTTCGTCATCCTGGCGCTGCTCCTGGCTCCGGTGTCCCGCGCCCACGCCGACGCGTTGCTGAAGGTCGGGGACACCTTCCCGGCCTGGACCCTCCCCGATCACACCGGCGCCACCGTGTCGTCGGCAGACCTCGCCGGAAAGACGTACCTCTTGTGGTTCTACCCGAAAGCGATGACGCCGGGCTGCAGCGTCGAGGGACGTGGTCTGCGCGATGAGGTCGAGGCCTTCCGGAAGCAGGGGGTCGAGATCCTCGGCGTCTCGTTCGACGACCCGGCAACGAACGCGGCGTTCGTGCAGGCCGAGGGGTTTCCGTTCCGCCTGCTGTCGGACCAGACCCACCAGTTCGCCGCACGCGTCGGCGCCGCGGACTCGACCAGCGTACCGGTCGCGCGCCGCATCTCGTACCTCGTCGGGGCCGACGGGAAGGTGCGTCAGGTCTACGCCTCGGTGAACCCGACCAGCCACGCCAAGGAAGTCCTGGGCGGCCTCGCGGGCTCGTAGCACGGCCGGCAGGCGCCGTCAGTCGTCGAGCCGGAGCAGGTATTTGTGCACGACCGCCAGCGGCCGGAAGCCCATCGCCGCGTACATGGCCTTCGGGGTGTCATCGGCCTCGGCGACGATGACCACGCCGTCCGCGCCGCGCGCGCGGCAATCCGCTACCCCGCGGTGGATGAGCGCCGTTGCGAGACCGCGGTGACGCACCTCGGGCTCGACGTACAGGTCCTCCACCTGTCCAACGGCGTCGATCCCTGGCCACGAGGCGAGATACCCGCGCGGCACGCCGTCGAGCCTGGCGAGCCAGTACTGCGCAGGCGGCGACTTGGCGCGATGCTGGCGGACCATCTGCGCACCGACGTGGGCGACGTCGCGCAGCCCGCGGCGCGCGGCGCGCTCGTCCCAATCGCGTTGCTTCAAGCGGGCGTACGCAGCCCACCCCGCCTCGTCTGCCACCGGGCATACGTCGTGCGACCTGGGAACGCCGCCCGGCGCCCCGTCGAGCAGGAGGACGAGCGACGCCGAATGCTCGTAGCCGCGGAGCACCAGGGCCGCCTCCACTGCGGGGGGCGTCGCGGTGTCGAGCAGGAACTGCCGGTGCCGGACGCCCGCGAACTCCCGCTCGACGCGCGCGAGCAGGCGCTCGATCTCCTCCGGCGTCGTCGCCGTGACGTCGGTCACGGAGTTGGCGTCGTGGATGGCGGGCACGCCCAGGTCGCGGACGAAGCGGGCGCCGGCGGCCGCGAAGGTCTCGTGCCCCAGCGCCAGGAACGCACGGTCGACGGCGAGCGCGCGGCGCGTGCGGTCGTCCATGCGGTGCATCGAGCCGTCACGTATGACACGCGACCGCGGACGCGCCAAGGTCATCGCCTCGATCGTCCGCCCGCTGTCGCCGGCGAAGGAGTCGGCCGCCATCGGCGCGATGGCGGCCTCGCGCTCTACGGACGATGACGGTCCATCCGGGGGTGCTCCTCACTGGGACCAGCCCGCTCGAGCCATCGTCCGTGCGTCGCCGGAGGCTGCTCGATGCTCGGGTTCTGGAGGAACTGGTCGCCGCGCGACACATTCGGCACCACGCCGGTCTTCGCGCAGTTGGCGGCGGCATCTGGGGCGACGATGTAGCCGAGTCGGTTGGCGACGAACACGTTACGCTCGAACGTGTTGGCCTGACTCATGCTGTCGTCCCAGCAGCGCACCGAACCCGGGTCTCGAGATCGCACCGCGCAGGTGAGGAACACGCCCGCGTTGGTGTTGCCGGAGAACCGGTTTCGGACGAACCGGTTGCGATACGAGTCCGACAGGTAGACGCCCTGCGAACGGTTGTTGTCGATCGTGTTGCGTTCGATCACGCTGTCTTCCAGGTGCTCCGTCGTGATGCCGGCAGCCGTGTTGTCACGAATCGTGTTCCCGACCAGGCGCGCCCGCGATGTGCGATTCAGTGAGATCCCGTCCCACGTCGAGCCGCTGATCGTGGTGCGCTCGATGGCCACGTCACGGGTGTCGTGCTCGGTGAGGATGCACGCGCTGCGACAGGCACTGACGTCGAGGTCGCGGACGGTGATATCCCGCCCGGATCGAATGACGAGGGCGCTGTTGGTCAGATACGGATGATCGCGCTGGACCTCGCTGCCGCCTCCGCCACCGCCAATGATGCGAAGGCGCTCGATCGCCACGCTCGAGACCGCCCGTCCAGGGATCTGGTGGCGGTAGTCACCGATCACGATGATCGGGCTCTGACTATGGTCGGCCAGGCGAAGCACCGTGGAATGCCCCTCGCCACGCAGGCGCACGCCGTCCCGAGCGATCGAGAGGAAGCCCGGCAGGCGAAATTCGCCGGCACCCAGGCACAGCGTCGCTGGCTTGTCGCCCTCCGGGATGCGGTCGAGGGCGTGCTGCAGGTTGCGTCCGGCGGCGATCCGGAGCGTGCATCCGTCGGCGTCGGTATCCGAAGATCGTGCACCAAGGGACCGCTGGGTCGCCGATGCGGAGGACGCGGCGGCGCCGAGCAGCCCCACGAGGCAGAGAACGCTCACGGCGGTCTTGGCACCCATCGTCTGCACTCGCCGCCATCGGACAGAGCCGATGGAGCGGGCTCTCCGGCCGGTGACGCCGACCACGATCGTCCGCGGACGTCGTAGCACAGGCGCCGGCATTGGCAACGTGGACGCTG
>JBKPDC010000046.1:0-1971 GCA_046727715.1 Thermodesulfobacteriota bacterium | reverse complement strand
AGGCCGAGGCGCTCAACGCCGACCTGCGCGCGCGGCGGCGGGCGCGCTGGAGCGAAGACCTGGAGGCGTCGCGGCGATTCCTGCGCGAGCTGCAGGCAGCGGGGCGCGCGGTCCTCGAGGAGCTCCGTCGTCGGCCGGAGCCGGCGGCATTGCGGACGTTCGTCGCGGAGGCGGTGGAGCGCGTCGCCGCGCATGAAGCCGAGATCACCCCGCCGGCGCCGGCGTCCCCCGGCCGGGCGCCGCGGCTCGGCGACACCGTCGAGGTCGTCGGGCGAGGCATCCGCGGCGAGGTGCTGGAGCTCGGTCCCGAGCGCGCGCGCATCGCACGTGGCGGACTCAAGTTCGAGGTACCGGCGTCACAGCTGCGGGTCGTCGACGAGCCGCCGCCGCCACGCGATCGCGTTGCGGTCCAGGTGGACCGTCCCGACGTGGACACGGCGCCGGGCGAAATCAACCTCGTGGGACAGCGCGCGCGCGATGCCGTCGCGACCTTGGGCGCCTTCCTCGACCGCGCGGTGCGCGCGGGGCGCTCCGAGATCCGTGTCGTCCACGGCATCGGCACGGGCGCGCTCCGCCGCGCCGTGCAGGAGTTCCTGGCGACGAGCCCCTACTGCGTCAAGTATCGCGAAGCAGAGCCCCAGTCCGGTGGCAGCGGCGTGACGATCGCCGAGCTCGGGTGAGTGCGCCGCCGCGATCGTCGACGCGTGTGGTGCAAATCCCCTAGGCGGATGGGAGGCGGATGGGGTAGTCTCAAAGCATGGCGTCTCTCCATCGGGCACTCGCCGCCGCTACCACGATCGTCGCGCTGGCTTCGCCGCTCGCCAGGGCGCACGCCGTGCACGGTCGTCCGCACATGGTGAAGCCGCTCAAGGGAAAGCAGCTCACGGTCGGCCCCGTGGTCGTTCCGAGCGGCAAGGAAGTCACGGAGTGCACCTATTTGAAGCTCCCCGGGCGCCGTGAGCTCGCGGTGAACCGCGTCAAGATCAAGGTGCGCGGCGGCAGCCACCACATCCACCTCTATCGCCCGACGGACCGCACCCACGACGTGCCGGATGGCCACGAGACCTGCAACTTCGCGCTCAACTTCGACGAGTGGGAGCTGATCCTGGCCAGCCAGAGCACACTGCTCAACTGGCGATTGCCTCCGGGGATCGCGTTCCACTTCCAGGGAGGCGAGCAGCTGCTCGCCCAGACGCACTACGTCGACAACGGGCTGCTCTCGAGCCCACCCGACGGCTGGGCGATCTTCAACCTGTATGCGATTCCGGAGAAGAAGGTGACCTCCTACGTGGGTTCGATCTTCGGCCAGGACAAGGACGTCCTCGTGCCGCCGCACGCCGTCACCACGGCGACCACCCGCTGCGTCTTCCCGAAACCCGTGACGATGCTGGCCCTCACGGGCCACTACCACTTCCGCGGCGTCCGCTTCACCGCCAACGTATGGGACGGCACCACGACGGGCCGGCTCGTCTATGATCAACGCGGCTACCTGGAGCCCGCCTTCCGGCGCTACCGCGACGGCGAGCTCGCGAACATCCCCGGCATCGAGTGGACCTGCACGTGGGACAACCAGACCGACCAGACCTTCGAGTTCGGCCCCTTCACCGACCGCAACGAGCACTGCAACCTGTTCGCATTCTACTATCCGTCGCTCGGCACGAACGAGTTCATGACCTGCGTGCAGAAGGATCGGCAGGTCACCGTCACGGTCAGGAACTGAGGCGCGGGCCGCGGCACGCGCGTCCGCTGCCCGCGCGGTACGGCGTCACGCGGACGGACACGGCCGCTGCGCGCGGCTTGTTGCGCAGCACGAGCCGCCGCGCACAGGGCGGCGAATCGACCCACGCGCCGCGCACGCGCACCCGGTACCCGTCGGGATAGTGCCGGGTCGGGATCTCGATGACCGTGATCCTGCCCGCACGATCGCGCGGCGCGGGGCGTGCAGGCGCGAAGGCGCTCTCGAACGTTCCG
>JBKPDC010000045.1:0-11197 GCA_046727715.1 Thermodesulfobacteriota bacterium | reverse complement strand
GTCGCCACCAGGGTGACGGGCGCCGCGCGCAGCAGCCAGACATAGGCCGAGAAGGCGAGGAGGGAGCCGAAGACGACGAGGTAGCCGAGGGCCAGGAGTGATGCGGTCGAGATCGAGGCCACGCGCAGCGCCGCCAGCTCGCCGGTCGCGAGGCCAACCAGCAACAGCAGGGCACCGCCGGCGACCATCTCCATGCCGGTGGCCACGAGCGGCCGGTGCGGCAGCGGCGCGGTGCGCGCATAGAGCGAGCCGGCAGCCCACGACAGCGAGGCCATCGTGCACACCAGGGCGCCCAGCGGGTCGATCCTGCCGCGTTCGGCCGGGCCGACGAGCAATGCGAGGCCGGCGAGACCGAGCACGAGACCGACCACCGTGCGGCGGCCCAAGCGCTGGCCGAAGAGCACGCGGTCGAGGAGAGCGATCCAGAGCGGCAGGATCGCGACCAGCAGCGCCGCCACGCCCGACGGGATGCGCTGCTCGGCCCACACCACGCCGCCGTTGCCGCCGAACAGCAGCGCGGCGCCCACGATGGCCGTCGCGCGCCACTGCGCCGGTCCGACGCGGTCGTCGGCGCGATCGCCGGACAGCGCGGCGATGGCCAGCAGCACGCTCCCCGCGACGAGGAAGCGCGTCGCGGCCATGAGGAACGGTGGCAGGGTGTCGATGGCGACTCGAATCGCCAGGTAGGTCGAGCCCCACACGACGTAGACGATGCCCAGCGCCACCCACACGAGGGCCGGGCGTGCAGGGACGCGGGAATGGGCGAGCGCGGGCACGCGCCGCCATCTTCAGCGGGACGTGGGGCCCCGATGCAAGCGGTGCGGCCGCCGCGCCTTGCACTCGAGTCGATTTTCCCTAGGATACGCCGCCGCGATGGCGGAACGCACGCTCGGGGTGATCGGTGGCAGCGGGCTCTACGAGCTGCCCGGGCTCGAAGACGTCGAGCGGACGCGGGTGCGGACGCCGTTCGGCGACCCGTCGGACGAGATCGTCGCCGGCCGGCTCGGGGGCACGCGGCTGCTCTTCCTGCCGCGTCACGGCCGCGGTCACCGCCTGCTGCCGTCCGAGCTGCCGTTTCGCGCCAACGTGTGGGCGCTCAAGTCGCTCGGCGCCGATTGCCTGCTGGCGGTGAGCGCGGTCGGCAGCCTGCGCGAGGAGATCGCGCCCGGCCACGTCGTCGTGCCCGACCAGTTCATCGACCAGACGCGGGGTCGTCAGGCCGAGAGCACGTTCTTCGGCCGCGGCGTGGTGGCGCACGTGCAGTTCGCCGACCCGTTCTGCCCGCTGCTGTCCGGCGCGCTCGTGCACGCAGCGCGTGCCGCGGGGGCGATGGTCCATGCGGGCGGGACGTACGTCTGCATGGAGGGGCCCGCCTTCTCGACCCGCGCCGAGTCGCAGCTCTACCGCAGCTGGGGAGCGCACGTGATCGGCATGACGAATCTCCAGGAGGCGAAGCTCGCCCGTGAGGCCGAGCTGTGCTTCGCCACGCTGGCGCTCGCGACCGACTACGATTGCTGGCGCGCGGGTCACGACGACGTGCAGATCGAGGAGATCCTGAGGCTCCTCGCGGCCAACGTCGAACTGGCGCGCCGCACGGTCGCCGCGCTGGCGCCGCGCCTGCCGGCCCCCGACGGATGCCCGTGCCCGCGCGCGCTCGAGCACGCCATCATCACCGATCGGGCGGCGATCCCCGCGAACGTGAAGCGCGACCTCGCCCCGATCGCCGGGAGGTACCTGTGAGCACCGGCGGGAACCGGCGGGTCGTCGTCACCGGCTCGGTGGCGTTCGACTACCTGATGGCGTTCTCCGACCGGTTCCTGGACGTCCTGGTGCCCGATCGCATGCACCGCCTGTCGGTGTCGTTCCGGGTGGACTCGATGCGGCGCGTGCGCGGCGGCTGCGCGCCCAACATCGCCTACACCCTGGCGCGTCTCGGCGCCGAACCGGTCGTGATGGCCACCGCGGGCGACGACGCGCGCGACTACCGTGACTGGCTCGCCGAGGCGGGCGTGGACGTCTCGCTGCTGCGGCTGTACGCGGATGTCTTCACCGCGTCGTTCTTCGTCACCACCGACCGCGACCAGAACCAGGTGGGCACGTTCTACTCCGGCGCCATGGACCGCGCGCGCGATCTGAGCTTCCGCGATCTCGACCCGACCCAGGTGGCGATGGCGGTGATCGCACCGAACGATCCGCAGGCCATGGCGCGCTACGCGGGCGAGTGCCGCGCCCTCGGCATCCCCTTCATGTACGACCCGAGCCAGCAGGTGGCGCAGCTCAGCGGCGAGCAGCTCCTCGCCGGGCTCGAGGGGGCGGCCATCTTCATCGGCAACGAGTACGAGTTCGGCATCATCGAGAAGAAGACCGGGCTCACCGAGAGCGAGCTGCTGGCGCGGGTTCCCGTGCTCATCGTCACCCGGGGCGGCGACGGCTCCACGATCGCGCTCCGCGGCGGCACGCCCGAGTCGGCCGAGGGCGCCACGGCGGTACGCGTCCCGCCGGCGCGGCTCGACGCGCCGCCGCTCGATCCCACCGGAGTCGGCGACGCCTATCGCGGCGGCTTGCTGGCCGCGCGCCTCGCGGGGCTGCCGTGGGGCGTCGCGGGACGTGTCGGGAGCCTGGCGGCGGCGTACGCCCTGGAGGCGAGCGAGCCGCAGCCCACGCCCTACTCGCTGGCGGAGTTCCGCGCCCGCTACGAAGCCAACTTCGGCCCTGGCGACGTTCCCCAGCTGCTGCGCCTGGGGTCGTGATCACGGGACGCCAGCAGCCAGCCAACCCGACGGTGCGCACGCTTCCCACGCTGTCGATCGTCGTCCCGGTCTACGACGAGGTGGCGTGCCTCGACACGCTCGTGCGCGAGCTCGGCGCCGTGCTCGACGGGATCGGACAGCCGGCGGAGATCATCGCCGTGGACGACGGCAGCACGGACGGCAGCTTCGCACGTCTCGTCGCGCTGCGTGATGCGGAGCCGCGGCTCCGCGTGGCGCGCCTGCAGCGGAACTACGGGCAGACGGCGGCGCTCGCGGCGGGGATCGAGCTGGCGCGCGGCGAGGTGATCGTCTCGCTCGACGCCGACCTGCAGAACGATCCGCGCGACATTCCCGCGCTGCTGGCGGCGCTGCACGACGACGTCGACGTGGTCAACGGCTGGCGGCGCGTGCGCCAGGATCCGTGGCTCACCCGCCGGCTGCCGTCGCAGATCGCCAACCGCGTCATCTCGCTCGTCACCGGGACGAGCCTGCACGACTACGGCTGCACGCTGCGTGCGATGCGGGCGCCCGTGGCGAAGGAGCTCAAGCTCTACGGCGAGCTGCATCGATTCATTCCCGCCCTGGCGGCGGATGTGGGAGCACGCGTGGCGGAGTTGCCCGTCACCCACCGCCGGCGCACGCAGGGGCGGTCGAAGTACGGGCTCTCGCGCACCGTGCGGGTCGTGCTCGACCTCCTGACCGTGAAGTTCCTCTCCGGCTACGCCACGCGTCCGCTCCACCTCTTCGGCCTCGTGGGCCTGGCGCTCGCGGTGCCCGGCACGGCCCTCATCGCCGCGCTGGGCTTCGAGCGCCTCGTCCTGGGCGTGCGCCTGGCCGACCGGCCGATCGTGCTGCTCGCCATCCTCCTCACCGTGCTGGGCGTGCAATTCGTATCGATCGGGCTGCTCGGCGAGATGATGGTGCGCACGTATCACGAGTCGCAGGGCAAGCCGATCTTCCGCATCCGCGACATCGTCGAGGAGGGTGCGCCTGAATTGACATCCCGGGGACCCGCCGCTAATCCTGCGGCCCTATGAAAATCTGCGTGGTCGGGACCGGCTACGTGGGGCTCGTGGCCGGGACCTGCTTCGCAGAGAGCGGGAACGACGTCGTCTGCGTCGACAACGTCGCCGCCAAGGTGGAGATGCTGCGGCAGGGCAGGGTGCCCATCTACGAGCCCGGTCTCGAGGAGCTGATCCGTCGCAACGTCACGGAGGGTCGGCTCAGCTTCACCACCGAGCTGGCCGAGCCCGTGCGCCAGAGCCTGGTGTGCTTCATCGCCGTGGGCACGCCGGAGAAGACCGATGGGTCGGCCGATCTGGGCGCGGTCCTCGCCGTCTCGCGCGGCATCGCGACGGCGATGGATGGCTATCGCGTGGTGGTGACGAAGAGCACGGTCCCGGTCGGCACGCACAAGAAGATCCGCGCCGCGATGGAGCCGATCGCGAAGCACCCCTTCGACGTGGTGTCGAACCCCGAGTTCATGAAGGAAGGTGCCGCGATCGACGACTTCATGAAGCCCGATCGCGTCGTCATCGGTGCCGCGTCGGCCGAGGCGTTCAAGATCATGCGCGAGCTGTACGAGCCGTACTGCCGGACGGGCGCGCCCATCCTCGAGATGGACAACCCGAGCGCCGAGATGACGAAGTACGCCGCCAACGCGCTCCTCGCCACGCGCATCTCGTTCATGAACGAGATCGCCAACCTCTGCGAGCTGGTCGGCGCCGACGTCGATTTCGTGCGGCGCGGCGTGGGGCACGACCGGCGGCTCGGGCATCACTTCCTGTTTCCGGGGGTCGGTTACGGCGGGTCGTGCTTCCCGAAGGACGTGCAAGCGGTCATCCACACCGCGCAGGGGCTCGGCATGAAGTTCCCGCTGCTCAACGCGGTGGAGGAGGTGAACGACGGGCAGAAGCGGCGGCTCGTCGAGAAGGTGGTCACCGAGTACGGGCCGCACCTCGCGGGCCGGCGGTTCGCGATCTGGGGCCTCGCCTTCAAGCCCAAGACCGACGACATGCGCGAGGCGCCCTCGATCACGGTGATCAACGGGCTGCTCGAGCGCGGCGCCGCCGTCGCCGTGCACGATCCCGAGGCGCTCACCGTGGCCAAGGGCGTCTTCGGCGACCGGGTGACGTACCACCGCGTCAACTACGAGGCACTCGAAGGGGCCGACGCGCTCCTGATCGTCACGGAGTGGAACGAGTTCCGCCGCCCGGACTTCGCCCGGATGAAGCAGCTGCTGCGACACCCGGTGATCTTCGACGGCCGCAACCTCTACGAGCCCGAGGTCATGCGCGAGCACGGGTTCACCTATTTCCCCATCGGCCGCACCGCCGTGCGGATCGAAAGCTAGCAGGCCGGTGCCGTGCCGCGGGTGCTGATCACCGGGGGCGCCGGCTTCATCGGCTCGCATCTCTGCGAGCGCTTCCTCGCCGACGGGGACGACGTCATCTGCATGGACAACTTCCTCACCGGCACGCCCGACAACGTCGCGCACCTGTTCTCCAACCCGCACTTCACGTTCATCCAGCAGGACGTGACGACGTACATCTACGTGAAGGGGCCGGTGGACGCGATCCTGCACTTCGCGTCGCCCGCCAGCCCCGTCGACTACCTGGAGCTCCCGATCCAGACGCTCAAGGTCGGGTCCCTCGGTACCCACAAGGCGCTGGGCCTCGCGAAGGAGAAGGGCGCGCGCTTCCTGCTCGCGAGCACGTCGGAGTGCTACGGCGATCCGCTGGTCCACCCGCAGAACGAGGACTACTGGGGCAACGTGAACCCCATCGGGCCGCGCGGCGTCTACGACGAGGCCAAGCGGTTCGCGGAGGCCATGACGATGGCCTACCACCGCTCCCACGGCGTGGCGACGCGCATCGTGCGCATCTTCAACACGCACGGGCCGCGCATGCGACTCCGCGACGGCCGGGTGGTGCCGAACTTCATCGCCCAGGCGCTGCGCGACGAGCCGATCACCGTCTACGGCGACGGCTCGCAGACGCGCAGCTTCTGCTTCGTGTCCGACCTGGTGGAGGGCATCGTGCGGCTGCTGCGCTCGGACTACACCGGCCCGGTCAACTGCGGGAATCCGGCCGAGGTCACGATCCTCGAGTTCGCCGAGCGCATCAAGAAGCTCACCCGCTCGAAGAGCGAGATCGTCTTCCGGCCGCTGCCGGTCGACGATCCCAAGCAGCGCCAGCCCGACATCACCCGCGCGCGCACCCTCCTCGGGTGGGAGCCGAAGATCGGCCTCGAGGAGGGACTGCGGCACACGATCGAGTACTTCCGGGACAAGGTATGAAGATCCTGGTCACCGGGGGTGCGGGTTTCATCGGCTCGCACGTCGTCGACGCCTACGTGGCGGCGGGCCACGACGTGATCGTGGTCGACAACCTGTGCACCGGCAAGCGCGAGAACCTGAACCCGAGGGCGCGCTTCAGAGAGCTCGACATCAACGACGACGCCACCGCGCGGCTCATCCGTGAGGAGCGTCCCGACGTGCTGAACCACCACGCGGCGCAGATGGACGTCCGCCGCTCCGTGGCCGACCCGCTCTTCGACGCCCGGACCAACGTGCTGGGCACGATCGCGCTGCTGGAGGCGTCGCGCCAGGCGGGGACGAAGAAGGTGCTCTTCGTGTCGTCGGGCGGCGCGGTCTACGGCGAGCAGGACACCTTCCCCGCGCCGGAGACGCATCCGACGTGGCCGGTGAGCCCCTACGGCGTGAGCAAGCGCTCGGGCGAGCTCTACTGCCACTTCTACCAGGCGGAATACGGCCTGCCCTTCGTCGCGTTCCGCTATGCCAACGTCTACGGCCCGCGCCAGGACCCGCATGGCGAGGCCGGCGTGGTCGCGATCTTCAGCGGCAAGATGCTGCGCGGCGAGCCCGTCACGGTGAACGGCGACGGCAGGCAGACGCGCGACTACGTGTTCGTGGGCGACGTCGCCCGGATGAGCCTGCTGGCGCTCGAGCGCGATGGCACGGGGCCGGTCAACATCGGCACGGCCGTGGAGACCGACGTCAACACGCTGGCGCGGACCATGCTGGACGTGTCCGGGAGCCGCTCCGAGGTGCGCCACGGCCCCGCCAAGTCCGGGGAGCAGCGGCGCAGCGTGGTCGACGTCAGGCGGGCGGCCGAGGTCTTCGGCTGGACGCCGGAGGTCTCGCTGCGCGACGGCCTCGCTCGCACGATCGAGTTCTTCCGGGCGCGGGCGAGCGGGTAGCGCGGCCGGTGGCCCGCGCCGCCGGCCCACGGAAGCGCAAGTCACGCGGCCGCCACGGCGGCGTCGTGCGGGGGTCGGATGCGCCGATCGCCGAGCGGTGGGGGACCCGTCAGACCGAGTTCCCGCGTACCCCCCGAGTGCAGGAATTACGGATTTGCGTATAATGCTGACTCATGGGAGCTCGGATCACGGCGACGGAGCTGGCGCGCAACCTCGGCGACGTCCTGGGGCGGGTGCGGTATCGGGGCGAGGTGTTCGTCGTCGAGCGCAACGGGGAGCCCGTGGCGCGGCTGGCGCCCGTGCCCTCCGCTGCGACACCGTCGTTGCTCGACGGTCTCCGGGCGTGGCGCACCGCAGGAGCCCCGGACCCCACCTTCGCCGACGACCTGGAGCGCATCGGGGCAGCCGACCGGCCCGCCCGAAACCCGTGGGATTAGTCATCGACACGAGTGCACTCGTCGATCTCGAGCGCGCCGGCGGCCGATGGGACGACGCACTCGGGCCGCTCGGTGCGGAAGCCGCCGTCGTGCCGGCCGTCGTGTACGCCGAGCTGCTGGTGGGTGTCAGACTGGCCAACGACGCGCGCAGAGCGGCTGCCCGGCACGCTCGCATCGTGGCCCTCACCTCCCGTCTCCCCCTCGTAGACTTCACCCGCGAGACCGCCGAGCGGTGGGCGGGTCTCTTCGCCACCTTGAGCCGCGCGGGCACGATGATTCCCGCCAACGACCTCGCCGTGGCGGCCACCGCGCTGCAGCTCGACTTCGGTGTCGTCGTGGGGACGCAGGGCGAGCGTCACTTCCGACGCGTTCCGGACTTGCGTGTGGAGCGCCTGCGGCTGTCGGGTGGTCCGGCCGAGCCGCGGCGCCGGCGCCGGTCGTGAACCCGCCCGCGCCCACGCGTCAAGCGTGGCTTGCGCGGCCGTTCGGTCGCCCGTAAGGTCTGGCGACTCTGGCCCCTCGTGGCCCGGGAGGCCGCCGCTGGACACCGCCCGAATCCGCAACTTCTCGATCATTGCGCACATCGATCACGGCAAGTCGACGCTCGCCGACCGCCTGCTCGAGCGCACCGGCGCGGTGTCTGCGCGGGAGATGTCGTCGCAGTTCCTCGACGACATGGACCTCGAGCGCGAGCGCGGCATCACCATCAAGGCGCGCGCGGTGCGGCTCGCCTACCGCGCGCGGGACGGACAGGACTACGTCCTGAACCTCATCGACACGCCCGGCCACGTCGACTTCACCTACGAGGTGTCGCGCAGCCTGGCGGCGTGCGAAGGCGCGATTTTGGTGGTCGACGCGTCGCAGGGTGTGCAGGCGCAGACCATGGCCAACGTGTACCTCGCCCTCGAGCACGACCACGAGATCATCCCCGTCCTCAACAAGATCGACCTGCCGAATGCCGAGCCCGATCGCGTGCGGCACGAGATCGAGGAAGCGATCGGCCTCGACGCTTCGGACGCCATCCTCGCCAGCGCGAAGGAAGGGATCGGGACCGACGAGATCCTGGAAGCGATCGTGCACCGCATCCCGCCGCCGGCGGGGGACGCGGCGGCGCCGACGCGGGCGCTCATCTTCGACTCGTGGTTCGATCCCTATCACGGCGCGGTGGTGCTCGTGCGGCTGATGGACGGCGTCCTCAGGAAGGGGCAGCGCATCCGACTGATGGCGGTCGGGAAGGAATTCCTCGTCACCCGCCTCTGCGTGCTCGCGCCCCGCGCCGTCGAGGTGCTCGAGCTGGGGCCGGGCGAGGTGGGGATCCTGTCGGCGGCCATCAAGGAAGTCGCCGACACGCGCATCGGCGACACGGTGACCGACGCCGAGCGACCCGCGACCGTGCCGCTGCCGGGGTTCCGGCCGGTGAAGCCGATGGTGTTCAGCGGGCTCTATCCGGCGGAGTCCGCGGACTACGACGCGCTCCGCGACGCGGTGGAGAAGCTGCGCCTGAACGACGCCTCGTTCAGCTACGAGCCCGAGACGTCGCATGCGCTGGGCTTCGGCTTCCGCTGCGGGTTCCTGGGACTCCTCCACATGGAGATCATCCAGGAACGCCTCGAGCGTGAGTTCGGGCTGGCGCTCATCACGACGGCGCCCACGGTCGCCTACCGGGTGGTGCAGACCGATGGCTCCGCGATCGTCATCGACAGCCCGGCGAAGCTGCCGCCGCCCATGCGGATCGACCACATCGAGGAACCGTACATCCGGGCCACCATCCACCTGCCGACCGAGTTCCTCGGCAACGTGCTGCAGCTCTGCCAGGATCGGCGTGGCGAGCAGAAGGAGCTCAAGTTTCTCGGCGAGACGCGCGCCATGATCACCTACGAGCTGCCCCTGGCCGAGGTGGTGCTCGACTTCTACGACAAGCTCAAGTCGCTCACCAAGGGCTATGCGTCGATGGACTACGAGTACCTCGACTTCCGCCCGTCCAATCTGGTGAAGCTCGATCTGCTCATCAACGGCGAGGCGGTGGACGCGCTCTCGATCATCATGCACCGGGACGCCGCGTATCTCCGGGGCCGCGATCTCTGCCAGCGCCTGCGCGAGCTGATCCCGCGGCAGATGTTCGAGGTGGCGATCCAGGCCGCCATCGGCGCCAAGGTGATCGCGCGCGAGAGCGTCAAGGCCATGCGCAAGAACGTCACCGCCAAGTGCTACGGGGGCGACATCACGCGCAAGCGCAAGCTGCTGGAGCGCCAGAAGGAAGGCAAGAAGCGGATGAAGCAGGTGGGGCGGGTCGAGATCCCGCAGGAAGCGTTCCTCGCGGTACTCAAGGGTGGCGAGTGATGCGCGCCTCGTCTATGATCCGCCGCCATGGCTGAACTGGAGGCGCGGCGGCGCGACGTGGCCGCGGGTGTGCCCGCGGTGGTCCCGAAGCGCAAGTCGCAGCTGCGCGAATACGCGGAGGCCCTCGGCGTCGCGTTGCTGCTTGCGCTGGCCATCCGCACAGTCGTGGTGCAGGCCTTCAAGATCCCGTCCGGCTCGATGCTTCCCACGCTCCAGATCGGCGACCACATCCTGGTGAACAAGTTCCTCTATGGGCCCCGCCTCGAGATCCCCCTCACCCAGGTCTCGCTCGGCCAGCTCCCGGGCATCCGCAAGCCGAAGCCGGGCGACGTGGTGGTGTTCATCTGGCCCAAGGACCGCTCCAAGGACTTCATCAAGCGCGTGATCGCCACCGAGGGGCAGACCATCGAGGTGCGCGACCGCCAGGTCTTCATCGACGGCAAGCCGTGGGACGACCCGCACGCCACCTGGGTCACGCAGCAGCGGACCGGCGCGGGAGGGAGCGGCGACAACTACGGTCCCTTCACGGTGCCCAAGGACCACGTCTTCGTCATGGGAGACAACCGCGACCAGAGCTACGATTCTCGCTTCTGGGGTCCCGTGCCGATGGCCGACATCAAGGGGCAGGCGCTGGTGATCTACTGGTCGTGGGACGGTCCCGACCGCTGGGTGCGATGGGAGCGGCTGGGCCGGCTGGTGTATTAGCCGACCCGAGACTGCGTCTCGGGTCGGGGGAGAGCGACAGTGCAGCGTCCGGTGCAGGAGGCGAACGGCGTGCCGCGGCCGGCAAAGCCGGCGCGGCAGACGATCGCGCTCTCGAACGGGGCTCTTGAGGTCCGACGCCGGCCCGGAACGAGGTCTCGGTTGTCTAGGTGCCGGGGATGACCAAGGAGCGCGCCCGGGAAGACTGGCAGTCGGTGGCCCAGGGGTGGCGGCGCTGGGAGCCGATGTTCCAGTCGTTCTCCTGGCCGCTCGCGCTGCGCATGGCGGCGGTCGCCGAGGTCGGCAGCGGGCAGCGCGTCCTCGACGTCGGGTGCGGGATCGGTGACCCGACGCTCCAGGTGGCCGTGCTCGTCGGACCGCACGGGCGGGTCCTCGGCCTCGACATCGCCGAGGGGATGATCGCCATCGCCCGCGAGCGGGCGGCGGCGCTCGGGCTGTCGCACGCCGAGTTCCGTGTCGCCGACGTGACGACCGCCGCGCTGCCCGAGGCCGAGTTCGACGTGGTCCTCGGCCGCTGGAGTCTGATCTACCTGGAGGACGTGCCGCGCGTGCTCGAGCGCTTGCGCGGCGCGCTCGTCCCCGGCGGGCGGATCGCCGTCACCGCCTGGGCGCCCCCCGAGGTGAACCCCTGGTTCACGGTACCGCAGGAGGCAATGGCACGGGTCCGGCGGGTGCCGCCGCAGGATCCGCGTGTACCGGGCGTCTTCCACCTGTCCACCGACGGTG
>JBKPDC010000044.1:0-8835 GCA_046727715.1 Thermodesulfobacteriota bacterium | reverse complement strand
TTCCGCAGCTCCGACCGGAGGATTTCCCATGCCGTTGATCCCCGCCACGCAGCTCCGCGCGGGCATGACCATCCAGCACGAGAACGCGCTCTGGCGCGTCATGACCGTGACCCACGTCACGCCGGGGAACTGGCGTGGCATGGTGCAGACCAAGCTGCGGAACTTGAAGACCGGCACGCAGACCGAGCACCGCTTCCGGTCGGAGGACCGCGTCGATCGTGCCACCCTCGAGCAGCACGAGATGGAGTTCCTCTACGACAGCGACGGCCAGTACCACTTCATGAACACCGAGACGTACGATCAGATCGCCTTCGACAGGGACACGCTCGGCGACGCCGTCGGCTTCCTCACGCCCAATGCCCGCATCCAGGTCGAGTTCTTCGAGACCACGCCCCTCGGCGTCAGCCTCCCGAAGACCGTGGACTTGAAGGTCGTCGAGACCACCCCCGGGATGAAGACCGCCACGGTGACCAACGTCCTCAAGCCGGCCACGCTCGAGACCGGCCTCGTCGTGCAGGTGCCCGGCTTCATCAACGAGGGTGACCTGCTGCGGATCGACACGGAGACGGGGGCCTACGTGTCGCGCGGGGGGCGGGGGTAGACCGAAGCCGCGGCTGGGCGGGGGACACTCGAAGCCGGGACCGGGCCCCCGAACAAGCCGTCTCTGGCGTGCGGGCCTATTTCCCCGTCCATCTCGGCTTCCGCTTCTGCGCGAACGCCAGCGGCCCCTCCTTCGCGTCGTCGCTCGCCCATAGCCGCTCCACCGCCTCGTAGGGCGTGGCCAGCGCCTCGGCGAGCCGCTTCCCGAGCCCCTGCAGCGCGGCCTGCTTCGTCGCCTGGACCGACAGCGGCGAGCACTCGGCGATCTCGCGCGCCCAGCGCGCCGCCGCGTCCATGAGCTGCGCCTTCGGCACCACCTCGTTGACCAGCCCGAGCCGCGCACCCTCGGCCGCGCTGATCGGCTTCCCCGTGAGGAGCATGCCCATGGCGATCTTCTGCGGGATGTGTCGCGGCAGCCGATGGACTCCGCCCGCCGCCGCCATGAGGCCGACCCGGGGCTCCGGCAGCCCGAGCGTGGCGTGCTCTGCCGCCACGATGATGTCGCACGCGAGCGCGATCTCGAGGCCGCCGCCGAGCGCGAAGCCGTTGACCGCCGCGATGACCGGCTTCCAGAGATCGAAGCGCGACGTGAGGCCCCCGAAACCCGTCCGCGGCATGCGGGGCATGCCGTGCTCTGCGGTCCACTTGAGGTCGTTCCCGGCGGAGAAAGCCTTCTCGCCGGCGCCGGTGAGGATGGCGACCCAGCACTCGGCATCCGCCGCGAAGTCGTCCCACACCCGTTCCATCTCCGCGTTGGCCGCCGGATGCAGCGCGTTCATGACCTCGGGACGGTTGATGGTGACGTGGGCGACGTGCTCCTGCTTCTCGTAGCGGATGAACTCGAGCGTCATGCGCGCACCCTAGCGCAGCCCGCTGCCGTTTGACAGGCAGCCGGCGCGACCCTATCGACCCGCAATGCCCCTCGAGCACCGGCTCGTGCGTACGAACGGTGTGCGCCTGCACTGCGTCGTCGACGGCGACGGTCCGCTTGTCCTCCTGCTCCACGGCTTCCCCGAGTGCTGGTACTCGTGGCGCTACCAGATCGCCGCGCTCGCGCCGCGCTTCCGCGTCGTGGCGCCCGATCTCCGCGGCTACAACGAGAGCGAGAAGCCCGCCGGCGTCGCGGCGTACGCGATGTCCGAGCTGGTCGGCGACGTCGACGGCCTGATCCGCGCGTTCGGCGAGCGCGAGGCAGCAATCGTGGGCCACGACTGGGGCGGCGCGGTCGCGTGGCACGTCGCCATGGAGCGCCCGGCCCTCACTCGCCGGCTCGCCGTCCTCAACTGTCCGCACCCGGCCATCATGATGCAGCACCTGCGTGGCAACCTCCGGCAGCTCGCGCGCAGCTGGTACATCTTCTTCTTCCAGATTCCCTGGCTGCCCGAGTTCCTGCTCGGGCTCGGGCACGCCAGCGCCATCGGGCGCGCGTTCCGCACCGCCACGGTGCGGCGCGACGCCATCAGCGACGAGGACATCCAGCGCCTGCGCGATGCGGCCATGCATTCCGGGGCGCTGCGGGGCGCGCTCAACTACTACCGCGCCGCCTTCCGCGACCGGGGCAACGCGGCCCTGCTGCCCGGGCCGATCCGCCGCTTCCTGTACGGCGACGAGGAGCTGCCAACACCGCGCCGGACTCTCGAGGACTGGCCGAAGATCGCCGCGCCGACCCTCCTCATCTGGGGCGAGCAGGACATCGCACTCGGCACGGAGCTGACGGCCGGGATGGAGCCGCTCTTCACCGGTCCCTTCGAGATCCGCTTCATCCCCGACTCGGGGCACTGGGTGCAGCAGGAGCAACCCGCGCTGGTCAACCGCTGGCTCGAGGAGTTTCTCGGGTGACGATGGACAACGCCGCGCTGGCCCGCGTGTTCCGCGACCTCGCCGCCTACCTCGAGATGGACGAGGTGCCCTTCAAGCCGCGTGCCTACGAGAAGGCGGCGCAGGCCATCGAGTCGCAGGACCGGCCGCTCGCCGACGTCTACCGTGAGCGCGGCCAGAAGGGGCTGCGCGCCGTCCCGGGCGTGGGCGCGTCGATGGCGCAGAAGATCGAGGAGCTGCTCACCACCGGGCACTGCGCCCTGCACGACGAGTACTGCCGGAAGGTCCCCGCCGACATCGCCGGGCTCACCGCACTCGAGAGCGTTGGGCCGAAGGCCGTGAAGGTCCTGTACGAGGCGCTCGGTGTTCGTACCGTCGACGACCTGGCCGCCGCAGCCCGCGCCGGCAAGGTCCGCGGCCTCGCCCATTTCGGCGAGCGCAGCGAGCAGAACATCCTGCGCGCGCTCTCCGCCGCGGCGGCTGGCGCCGGGCGCCACCTGCTGGCGAGTGTACTGCCGGTGGTCGACGATCTCGCCCGCCGCCTCGCCGCCGTGCCCGGAGCGAGCCGCCTCGTCGTCGCCGGCTCCATCCGCCGGCGGCGGGAAACGATCGGCGACGCCGACCTGCTGGCGGTGGCCCGTGCGCCCGCGGCCGTGACGGAGGCCTTCGTCACGTTGCCGGAGGTCGACCGCGTGCTCGGGCAGGGCCCGACGCGCTCGAGCGTGCGGCTGCGGACCGGCTTCCAGGTGGACCTGCGTGTGGTCCCGGCCGAGAGCTTCGGGGCGGCGCTGCTCTACTTCACCGGCAGCAAGGCCCACAACGTGGCGCTGCGCCAGCTCGCGATGGCCAAGGGTCTCAAGCTGAACGAGTATGGCCTCTTCCGCGGCAGCCACCGTGTCGCGGGTCGCAGCGAGGAGGAGGTCTACGCCGCTCTCGGGCTCGCCTGCATCCCACCCGAGCTGCGCGAGGACCAGGGGGAGATCGCCGCCGCGCTGGAGGGCCGCCTGCCGCGCCTCATCGAGCACGGTGCGCTTCGCGGTGACCTCCAAACGCAGACCGACTGGACCGACGGCGCCGACTCGATCGAGGCCATGGCGCTCGCCGCCCGCGATCTCGGCATGGAGTACCTCGCGATCACCGATCACACCGTGAGCCTCGCCATGACGGGCGGTGCCGACGCCCAGAAGCTCCGCCGCCAGCTCCGCGAGATCCGGCGCATCGACCAGCGACTCGACGGCATCCGGGTGCTCGCTGGCGCCGAGGTGAACATCAATCGCGACGGCACGCTCGACATCGATGACGACACGCTCGCCATGCTCGACGTCGTGGGCGTCGCGGTGCACTCGCACTTCCACCTGCCGCGCGTCGAGCAGACCGCCCGCATCGTGCGGGCGATGCGTAACCCTCATGCCGACATTCTCTTCCACCCGACCGGCCGCATGCTCCAGAGGCGTGAGCCGTACGACGTCGACCTCGATGCCATCATCGCCGCCGCCCTCGAGACCGGAACGGTGCTCGAGCTGGACGCGTATCCCGAGCGCCTGGACCTGCGCGACGAACACCTGCGACGCGCGGTCACCGCGGGCGTCCTGCTCGTGATCGACTCCGATGCCCACAGCGTCGCGCACCTGGCCTACGGAGAGCGTTTCGGCATCGACCAGGCCCGGCGCGGCTGGGTGACGGTTGCCGACGTGCTGAACACGCGGCCGGTCGAGCGGTTCCTGGCCGGGCTCAAGGGAGCCCGCGGGCGCGGGAGGCCGCGGGAACGGCCGGCGGCCCGCCGGTGAGCCGGCCCGCCGATTTGTGGCGCGGCGTCTTCGGCAACGCGCATCCCGTCGAGATCGAGATCGGTCCGGGCCGCGGTGACGTCGCGCTCGCCTTCGCCGTGGCGCACCCGGAGATCAATTTCTTCGGCATCGAGCGCGCCGCCGGCTTGGCCGACGCGATCATGGCGCAGGCCACGGCCCGCGGCCTCGCCAACGTGCGCGTCATCGCGGGGGACGCGCGCTGCATCGTCCGCGAGCTGGTGCCCGCGGCGTCGGTGAGCGCCGTGCACCTCTACTTCCCCGACCCGTGGCCGAAGACGCGCCATCGACGTCGCCGGCTGTTCGACGGCGGCGACCTCGCCGAGGCGATCAGCCAGGCCCTGGTTCCGGGCGGACTCGTCTACGTCGCAAGCGACCTGGCATGGCTCCACGACACCATGCGCAGCCGGCTTGCCGGAGCCGGCCTCGTGGAGACCGACGCCCCGCCGCCCGAACGCCCGGTCTCCAAGTTCGAGCGCAAGTACGCCGCCGCAGGAACCTACGCGACCGCGTTCTTGCGGCCACCCTGAACGTCAGGCCGCGTGGTCCGCCTGGCCCGGCGCGGCGAGCCCGCAGAACACCTCGTAGTCGATGAGCTCCTTGATCGTCGGGTTGTCACCGCACACTTTGCAGTTGGGATCGCGCCGCAGCTTCAGGATGCGAACCTCCCCGGCCAGGGTGTCGAAGTGCATCATGCGGCCGAGGAGCGGCTTCCCGATCCCGAGGATCAGCTTGATGGTCTCGAGCGCCTGCACGGAGCCCACGAGCCCGGGCAACACGCCCAGCACGCCGGCTTCGGCGCATGACGGGACCGCACCGGGCGGCGGAGGCTCCGGGAACATGCAGCGATAGCAGGGACCCGCGGGCGGGTTGAACACGGTCGCCTGCCCCTCGAACTGCCAGATGGCACCGTCGACGAGCGGCTTCTTGAGGAGCACACAGGCGTCGTTGGCGAGGTAGCGGGTGGGGAAGTTGTCGCAGCCGTTCACGACGATGTCGAACTGCTCGAAGATGCGGAAGGCGTTCTCGGACGACAGGTGCTCGCGGAACTCGACCACGCGCACGTCGGGATTGAGCGCCTGGAGCGTCATGCGGGCAGACTCCACCTTCGGCATGCCGATGCGGTCGTTGGTGTGCAGGATCTGGCGCTGCAGGTTGGAGAGATCGACGACGTCCATGTCGACGACGCCGAGCGTCCCGACGCCCGCCGCGGCCAGGTACAGCGCCGCCGGCGAGCCCAGTCCCCCGGCGCCGATCAGGAGCACCTTGGCGTCGAGTAGCTTCGCCTGCCCCTGCTCGCCCACCTCGGGGAGCAGGAAGTGGCGGCTGTAGCGGATCTGCTGCTCGGGCGTGAACTGGCGGTCCTCGGTGATGGGGAACCCCTGATTCTTCCAGGCGCCGAAGCCGCCACGCATGGAGGTCACGTCCTGGTAGCCGAGCTCCTTCAGGATGCGGCCCGCGAGCAGGGAGCGCGTCCCGCCAGCGCAATAGGCGATGATCGGCGTGCTCTTGTCGGGCACGGTCTCCTCGACGCGCATCTCGAGGAACCCGCGCGGGAGGGAAACCGCCCCTGGGAGATACCCCTGACGAAACTCTTCCTTCTCGCGCACGTCGAGCACGACGGGCCGCGTGGCGGCCGCGAGGCGCGCCTTCACCTCGTCGGGTGACACCTCGGGCACCTGCTGCTTCGCCTCCGCCATGATCTGCTGGTAGGTCTTGGCCATCTTCGTCAACCCTCGACGCCGTCAAAGAGATTCATGCGATACTCGATCCAGCGGGCTGCCCCGGCGGCGTAGGCCGGCGAGAGCAGCAGCCGGAACGTCCCCAGGCTGCGCCAGAGCGGATACCGTCGTGACAGCTGGAGCGGATCCGGTGCCCAGCCCAGAAAGAACCCGATTTTCTCCCGGTCGGCGCGCTGGAGCAAGCCGCGGCGCCAGAGCGCCCACAGGATCACCGACCCTCCGCCGCCAGCGCCTCCGCCTCGCGGTAGTCGCGCAGCATGTCGTCCATGAGCGCCTCGCGCCCCCGCGTCTCCAGGATCCGCGAGCGCTCCATGAGCACCTGCTTGCTCTCGACGAAGTCCTCGCGCCGGTATCCCCAGATCCGGGGATGGACGTACGTGTCCATGCGGATGGCGTCGCACGGGCACGCTTCCACGCACATCCCGCAATAGATGCATTGCAGGGTGTCGATCTCGTAGCGCACCGGGTACTTCTCCACCGACGGGTCGGGGTGCTCCCCGGCCTCGATGTGGATGCATTTCGCCGGGCAGGCGGTGGCGCACAGGAAGCACGCCGTACAGCGCACCGAACCGTCGGGCTTGAGCGTCAGCCGGTGCGCCCCGCGGTATCCCTCCGAGTACTCCTTCCGCTGCTCGGGGTACTGCACCGTGACCATCGCGCTGCGATCCTTGGCCAGACCGAACAGGTGCAGCGAGTGGAGCGTCATGTTGCGCACGAAGTGGCCGGTAGTGACCGCCACTCCGCGCACGATCTCCGGGAGGTACAGACGCTCGAGGAGATTGAGCCGCGCAGGTTTGAGCTGCATGAGGTTGGCGGAACCTACCACCCCGGCCCATCCATGGCCACCTCCAGCCGCGGGCCCCCGATCGCCGCCCGCGCCGGTGCGCCGATCAGACCCCGGCGCGAATACGACGTCACCCCTCGCCTCCGGACGGAGAGCAGGCGGCAGGCGCGTGCGAGCGCCCGCGACGCCTTGCGGTGGTACCGCGCGATCGTGGTGGCGGTCTGATGGACCGGCGGCCGGCGCACCTTGGCGGCCAGCCGGCGCAGGCGGCGCCCGGTCGCGATGCCGAGGTGGCCGTCGGCCAGCGCGTGATCGGCGGCGTCGAGCATCTGCGCGCGTAGCGCCACGACCTGCTCCAGGTCGGCGCGTGCCGACTCCGGGCACGCCGCGCGCTGGACGACGGCGTTCGCGGCGCGATCGTCGTCCTCTGGCGGCTGCGCGGATGGAGGAGGTGGTCATGACCGACCCCACGCTCTTGCTGAGCGGCCCCAGCCACGAGAGCCCGGCCCTCCGGACGCTGGAGATCCGCGCGCGCCACCTCGCGGCGACGAAAGGCCTGGAGACGCGCGTGACCTTCGAGGTCGCAACGGCGAAAACCTTCCCCGGCACCGGGTACGACCTGGTGTCGATCTTCGACAGCCTGCACGACATGGGCGACCCGGTGGGAGCCGCGGCGCATGTGCGCCAAGCCCTCGCCCCCGACGGCACGTGGCTGCTCGTCGAGCCCTTCGCGCACGATCGGGTCGAGGACAAGCTGAACCCGCTGGGGCGCGTGTTCTACGCCGCGTCGTCGTTCGTCTGCACGCCCGCCTCGCTGGCCCAGGAGGTCGGGCTCGGGCTGGGCGCGCAGGCGGGCGAAAGCAGGCTGCGCGACGTCGTCACGCAAGGCGGCTTCACACGCTTCCGTCGCGCGACCGAGACGCCGTTCAACTTCGTCTTCGAGGCCCGGCCGTAGCGAGCGCGGCGCGCCATCTAGGCGACCGCATTGGTTCCGGCCTCGAGTGCCGCGGGCCAGTCCACACCAGGTGCGGGCGTCGGACATCGGTACAGGCCAGTGCGCACGGGGAGTCCGAGCGCTTCTCCGACCGCGCCCACCGTCTCGGGGCAGAAGCCGTACGCTCTGATCCGTGCGATCTGCCCGGCCTGCTCCTCGAAACGGAACACCACCTCGAGCGCCTCGCTGCCCCAGCGTGTCGCGAACAGCACCACCATGGGCTCGCCATCGAGCTCGACCCGCTCGATGCGCACCGCATCCGGCCAGGTCTGCCGCGGCCACTCCTCGTGTCCGTGCACGACCTTGTAGAAGAAGTGGGGGAGGCCCTCCGACGCGTGGTCGCAGCCGCCGTGGAACGAGTTGCCGACGTTCTCCGCCGTGCCGTCGTGGCACATGAGGGCCACCAGACCTGCCACGTCGTGCGCGTCGTACAGTGCGACGAACCGGTCGACGAGCTCCGGAGACGGAACGACCCGGCGTGGCGCCACCGCCGTCTCGGACTCCGGCAGAGGGCCTCGGCGACGACTCCACTCGTCCGTGGCCGCGCGCAGGAGATAGGTCAACGGATCCTGGATCGCGGGGTACGTGACCCCCCAGCGCCCGAACGCGCGCAACAGCGTGTCCTGCACCAGGTCCTCCGCGTCCCAGAGGTTTCCGGTGAGGCCGCGACATTGCGTGTGGAGGGTGGGCCGCAGCGGCACCAGCATGTCGATGTACAGATGCCACGCGGTGCGCAGGGCTTCACGCAGGGTGTCCGCGGATTGCAGTTCGGCCATATCCAAGCCCTCCCTCGCTTGATCGAGACTGCTCGAGTCCTGTCATCCGGTATGACGGCCGAGCGGCCGCCAGGGATACGGCAAGCCCGTCCACGCTCACCGCATCCGGCGACTCTCGTGCGAATCCGCCGGCTTCGCCGACGCTCCGGGCGACCGATCGACTGCGCGGAGAAGACGCCGCCGCTGGCGATGGCCGCGGACGCGTAGTGCTCGCTAGTGATGCCGGCGGACGGACTGTCCTCCGGGATCGAGCCGCAGCTCCTCGAGGCGGAACTCCAACACGTCGACCAACCGCCGTCCGCGCTCCCGGAGACTA
>JBKPDC010000043.1:0-15860 GCA_046727715.1 Thermodesulfobacteriota bacterium | reverse complement strand
AGCCTCACGCCGCGCCACCAGCGCGACTCGCGCGCCGCGCCCCGCGAGGTCGCGCGCGAGCTGCGCGCCGATGCCGCTCGACGCCCCGGTGACGATCGCGACCCGATCGCGGAAGTCGGCGAGGCGCGCCACGGCGGCGAGGGCTCAGGCCCGCGACGCGCCGCCGGGCGCGAAGCGCAGGGCGAGTCCGACGAGCGTCGGCACCATCCGCGGCCGCAGCAGCTCCGCGTCGTAGATCGCCAGCCGCCGCTCGTTCTCCTGCACGCAGGTGCGCGCGAGCCAGCGCAGCGTGACGTCGCCGATCTCGTCGGGCACCTGCATGGTGAAGTTGTCGCTCGTGCCGGGCGTGTCGCGCACCTGGAGCGCGGTCCGGCCCCGGCCGAACGCCTGGAGCGCCACAGCAGTCAGGCGGCGGACGAGGAACCATGGCTTCTCCACTACCGGGAGCCGCACGCCGTGGTGCGCGGCCCAGTTGGCGAAGAAGAGGATGTGCCGCGCCTCCTCCTGCATGACGCCGTCGAAGATCTTGACCAGCGGGGCCGGGAAGAAGCCGGTGTCGGCGGCGACACGGAAGAGCCCGAAGGCGAAGAAGGAGTCGAAGCATTCCCCGTAGCCCATGCGCATGAACCCCCACTCGGGGTCGCGCGGCCGCTCCGCCTGATCGGCGGGGCAGGGGATGGCATAGTGACCGAGCAGGAGATCCAGCAGCCGCGCGTGCCGCTCTTCCTCGAACGCCTGCAGCGCGATGGCCTCGCGCAGCAGCGGATCGGGTTCGACGTCCGCCATGGCGCGGACCCGCGCCGCCGCGCTCCGCTCGCTGCCCACCGCCTCAGCCCAGAACGGCAGCCCGCGGAGCCGCGCCAGCGCAGGGGGGTCGAGCTCCGGCCAACGGATCTCCGCCGGCGCGTACGCGTCGTGCGTGTCCACGAACACACGGCAGAAACGCGCCTTGTGCTCGTCGCTCCCGATCCGCAGCCGCCTCATGCCGCGCCGCGCGCCCTCATAGCGAGGTAGAGGATTCGGGGCAACCGCCCGGAGAAATTGACCGATCCCGGCGGCTCCCCTACAGGAACGGCGATGCCCACGCGCGCCCTGCTCCTGGTCGCCTGCCTCGCGATCGCCGGCTGCGGGGGCGGTGATGGCGACAAGCGGGCGGCACGTCCCGTGACTCCGATCGATCCGGCGACGACCGGCGCGGTCCAGGTCGACGTGCAGTTCCAGGGCACGGTCTCGCCGATGAAGGAGCTCGTCATGAGCAGCTTCCCCGAGTGCGCAGCGCAGCACCAGGGACCCGTGCTCGCCGGGGACATGCTGGTCAAGGACGGTAAGGTGGAGAACGCGTTCGTCTACGTGAAGGACGGCCTCGGCGATCGCGGCTTCGCGGTGCCGCCGGAGCCGGTGGTGATCGACCAGAAGGGATGCCTCTACGTCCCGCACGTCACGGGCGCGCAGGTCGGACAGCCCGTCGAGTTCCGCAACAGTGACGCGATGCTGCACAACGTCCACGGCTCGCCGAAGAACTCGAGCGGCTGGAACGTCGCGCTGCCCCGCCAGGGCACCGAGCGCACGATCACCGTCAGCCATCCGGAGGTCATGATCAGCGTGCGCTGCGACCTCCATCCCTGGATGCAGGGCTGGCTCGGCGTGCTCGACCACCCGTACTTCGGCGTCAGCGGCCCGGACGGCCGTGTCACCCTGAAAGCCGTCCCGGCGGGCGACTACGTCATCGGCGTCTGGCACGAGCGCTTCGGCACCCGGGAGGCCAAGGTGACCGTCACCCCGCAGGGCACGGCACAGGCCAGCGTCACCTTCACGCCGCCCGCATGAGGCGAAGGTGCGATTGACGAGCCGCCATCTGGCTTGATAGGCGGGCGCCAGGTTCCAGGACGCATTGTCACGGGAGGAGGCGGGTGATGGACATTACGTCTGTTCTGGATGCGCTGTTTCGCTGGATCCACGTCGTCGCCGGCATCGTGTGGATCGGCCACCTCTACTTCTTCAACTTCGTCCAGGGACCATTCGAGGGCACGCTCGACGGCGGTGCGAAGAAGGTCGTCGTGCCACAGCTCCGGCCGCGCGCGCTGTACTGGTTCCGCTGGGGCGCCGCCTGGACCTGGGTGACCGGCGTCCTGCTGCTGCTCCTCGTCTACTACCACGGTCGCCTGATGTTCGCGCCCGACGTCACGTGGACGGCCGGGGCGTTCCTCATGCTGGCGGTCACCTTCCTGGCATTCCTCGTCTATGACCCGCTCGCCCGGGCCATCACCGACAACAAGCAGATGGCTGCGGTGGGCTTCATCCTGCTGGCGATCGCCATCCTCGGCTACCTCTACATCGGCCACTACGGATACCGTGCCACCGTCATCCACACCGGCGCGCTCCTCGGCACGCTGATGGCAGCCAACGTCTGGATGCGCATCTGGCCCGCGCAGCAGAAGATCATCATCGCGGTGCGCGACGGCCAGGGACCCGACGCGGCGCTGGTCGGCCAAGCCGGCACGCGCTCGCGTCACAACACCTACATGTCGGTGCCGCTCGTCTGGGCAATGCTCGTGCAGCACACCACCGGCTTCGCCGGCGCCGAGCGCTGGGCGACGTGGTTCTGGCTGCTGGTCGCGATCGCGCTCGGGTGGGGGGTCGTGACGCAGCTCTACAAGAAGGCCGCGACCGTCAAGGGCTTCTAGCGCGGTCGCGGCGCACGCCGAAGGTGCCGAGCGCCTTCGCCACCAGCGTGCCGTCGGCGGCGGCCACCTCGCCCTCGGCCACCGCCACGGTGCGGCGGAGGCTCACCACCCGCGCGCGGCAGCGCAGCACGCGATCGCGCGTGAAGGCCACGTAGGTCACGTTCAGGTTGTGCGTGGCGATGCGGTCCTCGGGCTCCAGCCGCCGCGCGATCGCGACGGCCAGCCCCGTGTCGAGGAGGGTGGCGATCACGCCCCCGTGCACGGTCCCGAAGGGGCTCCGCAGCGTCTCGGGCACGTCCATGCGGAGCACCGCCTCGCCCTCGTCCGCACGCTCGATCGTGAAGCCGAGGAGCTCCCAGAACCCGGGCAGCCCGGTCACAGCCGGTCCTGGCGGGCGAAGCGGCCCGCATACACGGCGCTCCCCTCGCAGCGCTGGAGGACGATCTGGCAGAGCCGCACCCCGGCGTGGATGGTGAGCGGATGCTTGGCCACATTGGACATCTCGAGCACCTGGCGGCTGTTCACCCCCGGCGCGACGAACCCCGCGGTCACGTGGATCATGAGCCCGAGGCGCGCGTAGCGGCTGCGGCCCTCGAGCCACCCTGCCAGATCGGGCGGAAGTCGCACGCGCTCGCGCGTGATCCCGAGGATGGTCTCACCCGGGCCGAGCACGTGGGGACGATCGAGGGCGCGCAGGCGAGTAATGCTGCGGTAGTCCGCGGCGTCGGTGACCGCCACGTCGTCGCCGCCGGCTTCCATCACGCGGATCTCGTTTCCGAGGTGGAGGTCGATGGAGGCGGGCCCGACCTGATCCTCGGTGAACGGGTCGATCTCGAGACGGCCGGCGGCCAGCTCCCGCAGGATCGCCTTGCGGGTGAGCACCATGTGGCGCAGTGTAGCAGAGCCACAACGGTGCTATACAACGGACGGGGGACCGCCATGCACTACGAGCACATCCTCGTGTCGACCCACGCCGGCCTCGGCACCGTCACGATGAACCGGCCCGACCGGCGCAACGCGCTCTCCGAGGCGCACATGCGGGAGCTGATCGGTGCCTTCGGCCAGCTCGGCGGTGACACCGACGTGCGGGCGATCATCCTCGCCGCCACCGGCGCGGTCTTCTGCGCCGGGCACGACTACGCCGACATGGTGGAGCGCGACCTGGACGGCATGCGCCGCCTGCTCGAGACCTGCCGCGATCTGATGCAGACCATGCAGCGCGTGCCGCAGCCCGTCGTGGCCCGCGTGCACGCGCTCGCCACGGCGGCGGGCTGCCAGCTGGTCGCGGCCGCGGATCTGGCCGTCGCCGCCGAGGAGGCCGCCTTCGCCGCCCCCGGCGGCCGCGGCGGCTGGTTCTGTCATACGCCCATGGTGGCGATCGCCCGCACGATGAGCCGCAAGCGTGCGCTCGAGATGGCCTTCACCGGGGAGCCGATCGACGCGCGGACCGCGCTCGATTGGGGGCTGGTCAACCGGGTCGTGCCTCGCGACCGCCTGGACGAAGAGACCGAACGCCTCGCGCTCGCCGCCAGCCGTGGCAGTCGCGCCTCGAAGGCCCTCGGCAAGCGGGTCCTCTACGACACGCTGGAGCTCGACGTCGACGCCGCCTACGCGCGCGCGATCGACGCGATGGCGGAGAGCGCGCTCACGGAGGACGGCCGCGAGGCGATGCGGTCGTTCCTGGAGAAGCGCCCGGCCACGTACCCGCCGCGGCGCTGATCGCGTCGCCCGCATCGTCCCCTACGCAGCCCGCCCACGCGCACGCCGCGCCTCGGGGAGCCGCTGCGTCGGGACCTCTACGACGTCGTGCCAATGCCGGCGGAGATCACCGACCTGGCCCAACGCCAGGTGCACTCGCTGGCGCGAGATGCGTCCTGCCCGACGCTGGACCGGTTGCACCTCGCGGCGATGCAGTCGCTGGAGCTGCGTCACCTGCTCACCAACGACGACGCCCAGGCACGCGCGGCACGGGCACTCGGGTTCTCCGTCGTCGTGCCCCGCTGAACGTGCAGACATTGCTTCTGGTCCGTCGTTTCGCTTACCTGGCGCGCGCGCATGTCCGCCCCGGTCGCCTACTTCTGCATGGAGTTCGGTCTGTCCGAGGACTTCCCGATCTACGCCGGGGGCCTCGGCATCCTCGCGGGTGATTTCATCAAGTCCGCTCACGACCTGCGCCTGCCGGTCATCGGCGTCGGGCTCCGCTGGGCGCGTGGGTACTCCCGCCAGCGCATCACCGAGGACGGGTTGCCGGTCTCGGAATTTCCCACCTACCGCGCCGACTTCCTGGAGGACACTGGCGTCCGCGTGCGCGTGCGGGTCGCGACGCGCGAGGTGGAGGCGCGCGTCTGGCGCACGGAGCGCTGGGGCAACGCGCCCTTGCTGCTCCTCGAGCCCGTGATGACGCGCGACGCCTGGATCACGCAGCGGCTGTACGACCCGACGTTCGACTGTCGTGTCGCGCAGGAGACCTTGCTCGGTGTCGGCGGCGTGCGCGCACTGCGCAAGCTCGGCGTCGACGTGGACACCTACCACTTCAACGAAGGGCACGCGGCGTTCGCGGGCATCGAGCTCATCGCCGAGCGCATGGCCGCGGGCGAGACGTTCGCCGAGGCGTGGGCCGCGGTGCGCGAGCAGATCGTATTCACGACGCACACGCCCGTCGCGGCCGGCAACGAGGTGCACGCGCTCGCCGAGCTGCGGCGGCTCGGCGCCTGCTGCGAGCTGGTCGACTGGGAGATGCGCCAGATCGGGGGCGACCCGTTCAACATGACGGTCGCCGGTTTGCGTCTGTCGCGCCGGGCCAACGCCGTCTCCCAGCTTCATGCCGAGGTGTCGCGCGCGATGTGGCGCGACGTGGAGCATGCGAGCGAGATCATCCCCATCACCAACGGCGTGCACGCGCCCACCTGGCAGGACGTGCGCATCCGCGCGGCGCGCGACGCGCCGGACGACCTGTGGGCGCGCCACCAGTCGCTCAAGGGTGACCTGCTCGACGTGGTGACCGCGCGAGCCGGCGTGCGCCTCGACCCCGGCGTGTTGACGATCGGCATCGCCCGGCGCGCGGCGTCCTACAAGCGGAGCAACCTGATCTTCCACGATCCCGACCGCATCGGCCGCCTGCTCGAGGAGTCGCAACTCCAGCTCGTCTTCGCCGGCAAGGCCCATCCCGACGACGAGATGGGGCGCCAGATCATCGGCGGGCTGGTCGCGATGGCGGGCCGCTTCCCGCGCGCCGTCGTCTTCGTGCCCGACTACGACATGGCGCTCGGCCAGGCCCTGACCCGCGGCGCCGACGTGTGGCTCAACAATCCCATCCGGCCGCTCGAGGCCTGCGGCACGTCCGGCATGAAGGCCGCGATGAACGGCGTCCTCAACTGCTCCATCCTCGACGGCTGGTGGCCGGAGGCGTGTGACCACGGCGTCAACGGCTGGGCCATCGGCGATGCGACCAGCGGTGTTCCCGAGCAGGACGCGCGCGACGCCGCGGCGCTCTACGAGGTGCTGGAGCGCGAGGTGCTCCCGGCGTTCGCCGACCGCGCGCGCTGGCTCGGGATGATGCAAGCGAGCATCGCAACCGTCGAGGAGCGCTTCTCGTCGGATCGCATGTGCCGGGAGTACTTCGAACACCTCTACGCGCGGTGAGCACTCGCCCCACCCCCGGGTCGGACTCGACCCAGCCGAACGTCGGTGTTACGCGGCGTTCCCGGGGGATACACGGTGCAACCGACTGACACCGGCTGCAACGTTTTCCCCCCGCGTTCGCAAGGATAGGCGCGTCCCGCCTCGGGTGCCGACCTCGTGTCGGCAGCCGCTGTTGCCGCGGGTTGCTGCAACGCCTGCTGCGCGCGGCCGAGGCACTCGAGTTCGCCGTCGTCTTCTGACGGGAGCTCGTCGCGCGGCCGGTGACCACGCCCCTAGTTCGGGAACAGCGGCCGCACCTCGCGGGCGAGGGCGTCGAGCTGCTCCAGGTAGTGGGCCAGGCTGGTGTGCCGCGTGCGAACGTTGAGGATCGTCGTGCCGAGGTCGCGGTAGCGCGCCGCGCGATCGATGAACGCCTGGCGCTCCGCGGCATCGGCGGGATCGAGCAGGCGGTCGATTGGTAGCACCAGCTCGAAGGGCCGGGTGCGCTCGCCCCACTCGCGTCGAGCGCGTGCTTCGCCGACCATCGTGGCGAGCTGCTCAAGGCCGAGCCCGAAGGGATCCCAGCCGTCGCCGAGCTCGAGGGCGCGGCGCAGCGACCGCGGCGTGCGGCCGCCGAGCCAGATCGGGACGTCCGTCTGCACGCCGCACGGGTCGACGAGCATGCCATCGAAGCGATGGTGCGTCCCGCGGTAGGACGGCTCGCGCCGTCCGAACGCCGCGCGCAGCGCGCGCAGCGCGTCCTCGTAGCGCGGTCCGCGATCGGCGAACGGCGCGCCCAGCAGCGTGAACTCCTCGGCGAGCGTGCCGACACCGACGCCGAGCACGAGCCTGCCGCCGGAGAGTCGGTCGAGCGTCCCGTACCGCTTCGCGATCTCCAGCGGATGGTGATACCCGAGGATCAGGACGTGGGTCACGAAGCGGATGCCTGCCGTCTGCGCCGCGAGGAAGCCGAACGTCGCCAGCGGGTCGTAGTAGCGCGCGCCACGGACCGGGGCAGCCGCAACCGGGATCGCGACGTGCTCGCTGCACGTCAGATGATGGAAGCCGAGACGGTCGGCGGTCGCCGCGATCCGTGCCAGCTCAGGAGGGCCGGCGTCCTCGGTCCACGGGGCGTCGTTCTGCGGGTGTCGCGTGACGATCGGTGTGATCAGTCCGAAGCGCATCGCTGCTGACTCCTAGCATCGCGCGGGGCCAGGGTGGTAGACGGCTGCCGTGGACTTCGCCGACTCGCCCGACGACGCGGGCTTCCGTGCGCGGCTGCGCGCGTGGCTGGACGAGAACCGGCCAGGCCGCGCCGAGCGGGTGCCGCACGACGACGCGTCGCTCGCCGACGAGTTCGCGTTCCTGCGCGACTGGCAGCGGCGGCTCTACCACGCGGGCTACGTCGGGCTGCTCTGGCCGCGGGAGTACGGCGGGCACGGCGCTCCGCCCACGCAGCAGGCCATCCTGAACGAGGAGCTGGCACACGCGCGCGCCCCGCAGCTGCTGAACCGTGTCGGCGTCAACAACGCCGGTCCGACGCTCATCGCGCACGGCACCGAAGACCTGAAGCGCCGCCTGCTCCGGCCCATGCTCACCGGCGACGAGGTGTGGTGCCAGCTCTTCAGCGAGCCCAACGCGGGGAGCGACCTCGCCGCCCTGCGCACGCGCGCAGAGCGTGACGGTGACGGCTTCCGCGTCACCGGCCAGAAGGTGTGGACGAGCTACGCGCAGCTCGCGCGGTGGGGCATCCTGCTCGCGCGCACGAACCCGTCGGCGCCGAAGCATCGCGGCCTCACCTACTTCATCCTCGACATGGAGAGTCCCGGGATCACCGTCCGCCCGCTGCGACAGATCACCGGCTCGACCGAGTTCAGCGAGGTGTTCCTCGATGCCGTTCCCGTACCGCGCGCACACGTCATCGGTGACGTGGACCGGGGCTGGGAGATCGCCATGACGACGCTGGCACACGAGCGGGGCACCGGATTCGCCTTCAAGGAGCAGGTGCTGGCACGGATCGCCCTCGAGGACACGATGGCGCTCGCGCGCCGCGCCGGCCGTGCCGGCGATCCCGGCGTGCGCCAGGAGGTGGCGCGGGGCTGGATCGACGTCGAGGTGATGCGCCTCATGAACTGCCGCACCCTCACCCGCCTGGCGCGCCGCGAGGAACCCGGCCCCGAGTCGTCGCTGGTGAAGCTCTTCTGGGCGAGCCTCACCCAGCGCCTGCACGACCTGGCGCTGCGCATCGCGGGACCCCCGGCGCAGCTCGTGGCCGGCTCGCCCCACGCGATCGAGGGGGGCCGCTGGCCACAGGCGTTCCTATGGTCCCGCGTCGGGGCGATCGCGGGCGGCACGTCGGAGGTGCAGGCCAACATCATCGCGCAGCGCGTCCTCGGGTTGCCGCGCTGAGCGGCGGCGCATTTTCCCCTTGACAGCGGAAGCGAGCCTGTGGTCAACGGACGGCAGGAGGGAACGGACCGGGCGAACGCTGGGAGAAGCCCATGTCCAAGATCGTTCCGCTCCACCAGGTCGACGCGCTGGTCATGCCGCTCGCGGACGGCGCGTCGCTGAAGGTGACGAGGTTCCTCGAGTCGCAGCGCGTGGCGGTGACGTTGCACGGCCCCGGAGGCGGAGATGGGGGCGGGGTGATCCTGCGCACCGATCGTGCGCGCCTGCTGGCGTCCTGGCTGGAGCGGATGGCCGACGCCAGCGACGCAAGCAGTCCGGCGACACGTGCCGCCAGGTACTGACCCGAGACCTGCACCGCGCCCTCGCGACCCCCTAGCCCGACCGCGGCGGTGCCGAGGGATCCCCCGGCGCCTGGACGAGCTCGATCAGCTGGCCGTCCGGATCGACGACGAAGCACGCCGCGGCCTGGGAGGCCGGGAAGGCGAGAACCGTCTCGTCGAGCACGCGTTCGCCGGCGTCCCGCAAGCCCCGCACGACGGTCTGCAGGTCGGCGACGCGGAGCGAGAGGTGCGTGAGGCCCGGCTCGTTCATCACGCGCGCGCGCCGCGACGGCGCCGGGGGGCTCGCGAAGTGGAGCAGCTCGATGCGCACCCCGTCGCGGGTCAGATAGGCCGCCCGGAGCCGGACGTCCCGCAGACGCAGCAGCGTGTCGGTGGGCTCGCCGGCGACTTCGAGATCGTGCTCCGGCGTGAACCCCAAGAGGTCGCGGTAGAAGCGCAGGGAGCGCTCGAGGTCGGAGACGCAGATGCCGACGTGGCTGAACCGCTGGATGGGAAGCGTCACCGCGTCTCCCCGCCGGTGATCGTCACCTTGATCGATCCGCTGGTCTTGTCGGCGGCGGTGCGGAACGCGGTCGCGATGTCGGCGAGCCCGAAGCGGTGCGTGACCAGCGTCTCGCCGATGTGCCGACCGTCGCGGGCCAGGATGTCCTGCACGATCTCGAAGTCGGCCCGCGCGCCGACGCGGTTGTAGACCACCGAGCCTTGCACGCGCAGCTCCTTCCCGATGACGTAGAGCGCAGGGAACGACACCGACTGCGTGAACACGCCGAGGACCGAGATGACGCCACCCGGCCGGCACGCCGCCGCGGCCGTCACGAGGGTGTCGGCGGCGCCGCCGACGGTCTCCACGACCAGGTCGACCGGTGACTCGTGCACCACCTCGCGCAGTCCCTCCTCGTCGGAGTCGTCGAGCACGCGATCCGCACCGAGCGCGAGCGCCGCGGCGCGCTGCTGCGGCCGGCGGGCGGTCACCAGCACCTCGCCCGCGCCGCCGGCGCGAGCCGCCACGACCGCCGCGAGCCCGATCGTCCCCGCGCCTAGCACCAGCACGCGCTGACCGAGCGACAGCGCCGCGATGCGCACGCCGTGCACCGCCACGCCGAGCGGCTCCGACAACGCCGCCGTGGGAAAATCGATGCCCGCCGGAATCGGGAAGCAGTGCCGCGCGGGAAGACGGACGAAGTCGGCGAAGCCGCCCGGGATGGTCATGCCGACATAGCCGATGCCGCGGCAATAGTTGTACGTCCCCGCCTGGCACCAGCGACACGTCCCGCACGAGGCCACCCCCTCCAGCGCCACGCGATCACCGGCGCGCAGGGTCTTGACGGCGGCACCGACCTCGGCCACTTCGCCGGCGATCTCGTGTCCGGGGCACACCTGGGGCAACATCATCGCGCCGTGCCACCAATGCAGGTCGGAGCCGCAGATGCCGCAGTTCCGCACCGCGACGACGACGTCCTCGGGACCGGGCGCCGGCCGCGGCACCTCGTCCAGGACGAGGTCCTGCGGGCCGCGGCAGAGCACGCCGCGCATAGTCGCCGTCACTTCACCGTCCCGTGTGGTGCCGTTCGATCGCGGCGCGCACCTGTGCCGCGAGGACATCGCGGTCCTCGAAGCCGAGGCCGGTGGTGGGGATGGGACGCTCGATCACGATCTCGACCTCGCCCGGAATCACCGTCAGGCGGCTGCCCCTCGGCATGAGCTGGCGCGTCCCCCGGCACACGACCGGCACGACGGGCAGGCCGAGCCGAATGGCGAGGACGAAGGCGCCCTTCTTGAAGGCGCCGAGCCGTCCGTCGCGGCTGCGATGGCCCTCGGGGAAGACGACGAACGACTGGCCGTCATCGCGCACGCGGTCGAGCGCCGCGATGGCGTCGGGCGAGTTGTCGCGGTCGATCGACACCATCCCGAGCGAGTCCAGCACGGCGCCGACCACGGGATGGCGCCACAGGTCCTGCTTCGCGGCAAAGCGCACCGCGCCGGGCAGGTGGCCGAGCAGGGCCAGGATGTCGAGATGGCTCTGGTGGTTCGGCGTGTAGACGAACGGCCCGGCGCTGGCGACGTGCTCTAGCCCGGTGACCCTGACGCGCACGCCGAGCAGCCGCTCGAGCGTCCGGGCGCGCGCCTTCGCGAACCGCCAGGCCATGCCCTGGCTGCCGGACAGCCGGTGGATCCCAACCGCCAGCGCGGCCATGCCCACCAGCATGCCGCGGAAGAGATACGGCGAGAGTGCGACGCGGAGCGACCATGGCTCGACCACCTCGTCCGCGGCGTCTACCGCTACCGAGCGCGGATCTCCCATGGCGCGGCCGATGTAGCAGCTTCGGCCGCCGAGCGGAACCGGGCGGCTCCCTCGCCAACCGATGGACGAGGGTAGCCGCCCGCTCACTCGCTATTCCGGATTGCAGGGCCCGGCGCAGTCAAGCGAATTCGGGTACCGGCGCTTCCCGCGCGAGCGCCTCCGTCGCGAGGACGAGCACCGGGTAACGTGTCCCGGCATCCAGCACGTCGTCGGCCGCCGGTCCGACGAGGAGGCCCGCGCCCCCACCCATCGACGTCAGCACGCCCGAGCTTTGCGACCGCGCCGGCCGCGCCGTCCAGCCTCCCTCCCTCTCCGAGAGCCACACGCGCACGAATTCGGTGAGCCGCGACGCCTTCTTCACCGAGCTCTCCAAGGTGGCCTCGACCGACGGCAGGTGGAGCCGGCGGTGGCCGGCCAGCCTCCGCAGGGCTGGTCGCACGTAGACGGCGAAGCAGACGAGCGCCGACACCGGATTGCCCGGCAGGCCGAAGAAGAGGTGCTCACCACGCGTGCCGAAGGTGAGCGGCTTGCCGGGCTTCTGCGCCACCTTCCAGAACCGCCGCTCGACGCCGAGGGCATCGAGCGCTTCCTTCACGAAGTCGAACTCGCCCACCGACACGCCGCCCGTCGAGAGCACGACGTCGGCCTGGGCGGCCTCGGAGAGGCGGTCGCGGATGTCCTCGAAGCGATCGCGCACGATCGGCAGCATGATCGGCTCGCCACCCGCGTCGGCGACGGCGGCAGCGAGTGCGTACGCGTTGCTGTTGACCACCTGCCCCGGCCCCGGCGCTTCGTCCACCTCGACCAGCTCCGCGCCCGTGGACATGATGGCCACGCGGGGACGGCGGTGCACGGACACGGTCGCGCGGCCCACCGACGCCAGTACACCCAGATCGGCCGGTCCGAGGAGCGCTCCGGCCTGGACGACGACGGCGCCGACCTCGATGTCCTCTCCGGCGCTCCGGACGTTGGCGCCCGGCTTCACGGGAACCCCCACGATCACCGTGCCGTCGCGCTCCTCGGTGTCTTCGACGCGCACGACGGTGTCTGCACCCTCGGGGACGACGGAGCCGGTGAAGATCTTCACCGCCGTACCCGGCTCGACCGAGCCCTGGAGCACGGTCCCCGCCGGCGCGCTGCCGATCAGGCGCAGCCGGGCGGCCGCCGTGCGGACATCGTCGCCGCGTACCGCGAAGCCGTCCATCGCCGAGTTGGCGGCCGCGGGCACCGCGCGCGCCGAGTTGACGTCCTCGGCGGCCACGCGGCCGGCCGCCGCGGCCAGCAGCACGCGCTCCGATCCGAGCACCGGCGTCGCGTCGAGGATCATGCGGAGGGCGTCGCCGACGGAGATCACGACGGAGCACTAGCGCGCGGCCCGTGGCCACGCAACGCAGGCTGGACTTCCCCGCGCCGGGCGGGCTAGGAGGCCGACCCGAGACTCCGTCTCGGGTCGGAACGGGAGGCGAGCTTGCAGCGTTCGGTGGATCGGGCGAAAGCCGTGCCGCGTCCTCGCGACCGTACGCTGCGCAGCGCCGGCCTCCGCTTCCATCTGCTCGACTGGGGCATCGCCGGACTGCCGCCGCTCCTCCTGTTGCACGGCGGGGCGCAGACCGCGCACAGCTTCGACGAGGTGGCCCCGGACCTCGCGCGTCGCCATCACGTGCTGGCCCTCGATCAGCGCGGGCATGGCGATTCCGATTGGGCGCCGCGCTACGACCGCGACGCGTTCGTCGGCGACATCGCCGCCGTGCTCGACGCGCATGGCTGGGAAGCGGCGACGCTCGTGGCAATGAGCCTCGGGGGACTCAACGCGATCGCGTTCGCGGCCACGCGGCCGGAACGGGTGCGTGGCCTGGTGGTGGTGGACGTGGTGCCGACCGTGGCGGCGGCGGGAAGGGAGGCGATCGGCCGCCAGCTCGCGGTGCACGCGTTCCCCAGCTTCGATGCCGCGGTGAAGCAGGCCCGTGCCTTCAATCCGCGGCGCACGGTGGCCAACATCCGCGAACGGCTGCGCTGGGCCATGCGCAAGGACGCCGAGGGCCGCTGGACCTACAAGTTCGATCCCGCGATCGGCGGCGCCGCGGGCCGTGATCCCGAGTCGCTCTGGTGGGCCGTCGGCCGGCTGCGCTGCCCGACCCTGCTGGTGCGCGGCGCGGAGAGCAACGTCCTGAGCGTCGAGGGTGCTGATCGATTCGTGCGCACGGTGCCTGGCAGCCAGGTCGCCGTCGTAGACGGCGCCGGGCACTCCGTGATGGGCGACAATCCCGCCGGGTTCCTTTCCGTCGTGCAGCCGTTCCTCGCCCGGCACGGGCTGTGATGTGGTGGCGCCGCGTCCTCGCCGCGGGTGTCATCCTTGCGGTGGTCACGCTGCTCGCGCTCGAGGGCGACGAGGTGGTGCAGCTCCGCACGACGACACCGGATGGCGGCGTGCGGACCACTCGAACCTGGATCGCGGACGCCGACGGGGTCCTGTGGCTCGAATCGGCGAACCCGGAGCGTCCCTTTCTGCGCGACGTCGAGGCGCGACCGGACGTCGAGCTCGTCCGCGGCGGCGAGGTCCTCCGCCTCCGCGCGACGCCGGTCCCAGGCGAGGCCGGGCACCGGAAGATCCGCCAGCTCCTGGCGGCGAAGTACGGCTGGGCGGATAGGTGGGTCGGCCTCCTCACCGATACATCGCGGTCGGTTGCGGTCCGTCTCGAGCCCCGCGCCCCGTAGCGGCGGCTTGCGACGCCGCCACGCGCGGTCTATCCCGCGGGGCCATGGCGACGAAGGCGGAGCGGTTCCTGATGGAGCAGCAGCTGGCGAAGCCGAAGAAGCCGAAGCAACCAAAGCGGCGGCGGGACACTCCCGTCGACACTGCCAAGCCGGGCGTCAGCGCCACCGACCGCAAGGTCGGGGGTGGGTCCACGGCGGCGCGCAATCGCTCCGCGCATGCCGCGAAGAAGGCCACCTACGCGCTCGAGGACTCGGCCACCGGAAAGCCGTCGCGGCGTTCCAGCCGGCGCGCCGCCAACCGCGCCAAGCCGGGCAGCAACCTGACCCGGCAGAAGCAGCGCGAGATGCGCTCGCCCGAGGCGCGCGCGGAGCAGGCGAAGGCGCGCGCGGCGAAGCGTGGGCGTCCGCTCTCGTGAGTCGACCGAGACATCAGCGGCGGTTCGTGCACCGCTCGGCCGCTGGAGCTGGATGTCCCCTCATCCTGGCTTGCGGGCGAGAAACAGGTATTCCTCGTTCCGTTCCACGAAGCCCTCCGGATGGGACGCGGCAAGGGCGTCGCGGAGGTGGTCGAGGAGCTCGACGTGCCGGGATCCGGCAAACCGCCGCACCCACTCGAGCGTCGAGACGTAGCCATGGAACTCCTCCGCGGTGAACTGGACGCTCGTCTGGAGGATGCGGGCGGGTTCGGCCGCGAGCTCGGAACCCGCGAAGGGGTCCACCGCGTGCACGCGAAGCGTGTCGAAGTTCTCCGGCACCCACACCCCCATCTCCCGGAGCAGGCCGGTGACGACGCGGCTCGAGGGCTCTCCGGGCGCCGCATAGCGCCAGAAGAGCGCCACCCGGCCGCCCGGCGCGAGCACCCGGGTGAACTCGGCGAGCGCGGGCGCCGGCGCCAGCCAGTGGAACGAGGTGCCGCAGGTGAGGAGCGCGGCGCTCGCATCGGGCACCGGCAGCGACTCGCCGCGGGCGCGCACCAGCGGGAGTGCGCCGTCGGAGGTGGCCCGCGCCTGCGCCAGCATCGGCGCGGAGAAGTCCACACCGACGGCGTGCCAGCCGCGGCGGGTCAGTGACGCCGTGACGAACCCCGTGCCGCAGCCGACGTCGAGCGCGAGCCGCCCTTCCCCGGGGCCGGTGCGCTCGGCGATCGCGTCGTAGAGCCCGTCCGAGTAGTCGCGCCGGAACCGGCCATAGATCGTCGCCTGGTGGCGGAAGTCGAACGGCTCGTCGCTGCGTGGGAGCATGATCTCGGGCATCGATCCGGGAGCCTAGCGTGCTGCGCCGCGACTTGCACCCGGGACGCTCGCCGTCGCATACCCGGCGCCCATGAGATTCGACCTGCTCTACGAGCTCCAGATGCCGAAGCCCCACGACGCCCGCAGCGAGTGGCGCTGCTACCACGAGGCGCTCGAGCAGATCGTGCTCGCTGACACCCTGGGCTACGACACGGTGTGGGAGGTCGAGCACCACTTCCTCACCGAGTTCGCCCACTCCTCGGCGCCGGAGGTGTTCCTCGCCGCCGTCTCGCAACGCACCAAGCGAATTCGCCTGGGTCACGGCGTCATCCTGCTGCCCCACAAGTTCAACCACCCCATCCGCGTCGCCGAGCGCGTCGCGGCGCTGGACATCCTGTCGAACGGACGCGTCGAGTTCGGCACGGGACGCTCGAGCCAGTTCGAGCAGGCGGGCTTCGAGATCGACACCGAACAGTCGCGCGACATGTGGCAGGAGTCGCTCGAGATCATCCCGCGCATGTGGACCGAGGATCCGTTCGAGCATGCAGGCCGCTTC
>JBKPDC010000042.1:0-12241 GCA_046727715.1 Thermodesulfobacteriota bacterium | reverse complement strand
TCGTGGGCGACGAACCGCCCCCCGGGGCAACGTATCAGCGCTCGACGTGAAGCGAGAGAAGGAAGAGACCAAGTGAGTAGGGCTACGGCAAGGATTGTTCGCAGTGCCGTCGGTAGGAAGTGGAACATGCTGGCCTCCTTGGCTCGGAGCGCGGCACCGCACCAGCGACGCCCCTGTCCGGGCAACCCCCAAGCGACTGCCGTCTTGAACCTTCCGCGCCGGCCTGCTCCCATACGGCCCGACGGGAGGACCGCATGCTGACAGTCCATCATCTCAACAACTCGCGCTCGCAGCGCATCCTGTGGCTGCTCGAAGAGCTGGGCACGCCGTACGAGATCGTGAAGTACCAGCGCATGGAAGGAATTCCCCTGGCGCCGCCGGAGCTGAAGCAGGCGCATCCGCTGGGCAAGGCGCCGGTGATCACGGACGGCGAGAAGACGATCGCCGAGTCCGGCGCCATCGTCGAGTACATCATCGACACCTATGGCGGCGGCCGCCTGAAGCCACGCCACGGCAGCGACGACTACTGGAAGTACATCGAGTGGCTGCACTACGCGGAAGGCTCGGCGATGCTGCCGCTCCTGCTCGCGCTCTACTCGGGCTTCCTCGGTGACGGCGCCGCGATGCTGCGACCGCGGATCGACAGCGAAATCGCCAACAACCTCTCCTATATCGAGCGCGCGCTCGACGGCTGCCAGTTCTTCGTGGGCAGCGACCTCACCGGCGCCGACATCCAGATGCTGTTCATCCTCGAAGCGGCGGGTGATCGGCTGCAGCCCTACCCCGCATCGGTCGCCTATCGCGACCGCATGCACGCACGGCCCGCGTACCGGCGCGGGATCGAGAAGGGCGGCCCCTACCAGCTCATGAGCCGCTAGTATCCCTTCAGTACCCCGGGCCGCCGCCTCCGAGCGCCTTCTCCAGCTGCGCGGCGAGCGCAGCGTCCAGCGGGCGGAGGCGGTCCAGCAGCTGCTGCGCCTCGGCGCGCTTCCCCATGGAGACGTAGGTCTCGCCGAGATACTCCATCGCCTGCGGGAAGGCAGGGCGCAGCCGCAGCGCTTCCTCGTAGGCCTTGACGGACTCGTCGTAGAGGCCTCGCTTCTTCCGCGCGTGACCGAGCTCGCTCCAGGCCTCGGGGAAGTCGGGTTTGAGCTGGGTCGCCTCGCGGAAGGCGGCCTCGGCGTCGGGCCACCTCCCCGCCGCCTTGAGCGTCAGTCCCTCGTTGTAGACGCTCTCGGCCGATCGGGCGGACTGGACGGCCTTTGGCGGCTCGGGGACCGTGGCGCTTCCCGCGGCCAGCGCGATGGAGGCCGGCAAAAGGTAGAACGCGAACTGTCGCAGCATGCGCGCACGTCTACACGCCGTCGGCAATTCGCGCCACGGGCTTGCTCGCCGCTCACCTTTGCGCCCACGGCGCGCTCGAGCACGCGCCGGCCCGACGTCCCCTGCGACGGCGAGAATCGCACATCTTCTTCATCTATCGAGCGAAACGCGCCGTGATCATGTTGATAACTCCCCCCGTGCCATGTGCGCGCGAAAACGCCCTTGACCCAACCGCTTCATCCGGCATACCCCTGGGGCGTCTGCGAGAGGGGCTGACCAATGGATGAGTTGGCCAGGACGAAGGTCGAGGAGGAGCGTGACGGTGTGGTGGCGCTGCTCCACACGATCGCCGATCGCCTCCACGCGTTGACGCCGTTCGAAGCACGGCGATCGCTCGCGCGGCTCGCCTCGCCGGTTGCGTTGCTCGCGCACGAGGCCGAGCCGGTCGTCGGACCGCTCCCTGCAGTCGAGCATAGCGACGTCGATCCCGATCCGCCTCCGAGGACCACCGTCGTCTTCGTCCGTCGCGGTGCCGCGCTGGACGCTTGACCGCGCCGGGTGCTTTGCGGCACCTGGCGGCCATGGGTTCCATCGACATCCTCTCACCCGTCGCACTCGGGCCGTCCGAGTCGAAGCCGCTCGCGCCGCGCGTGCCCGCCCTCACCGGACGCGTGCTGGGCATCCGGATCGACCACGCCTGGCGCTCGTGGTGGCAGGCCGCGGACGAAATCCAGCGCCTCGCCCGCACGGAGCTGGGCGTCGGCGACGTCGTGGTCTTCGACCCCGAGTCGCGCATCGGGCGACCCGAGGAGGAGAGCGCGAAGGTCGCGGCGTTTGCGCGGACGGTCGACGCGGCGGTCGTCGGCCTCGGCACTTGAGGGTCGTGCACGTCGTGGAGTGTCCACGACACCATCGTCTGTGAGGCCGCCGGCGTGCCGGCGGTCGTCGTCGTGACCGAGGTCTTCGAGCACCTCGCCCGCACAGCGGCGCGCGCGCAGGGGTACCCGGATCTCCGCCTGCTGGCGCTGCCCCATCCCATGGAGTCACGGCCCGAGGCCGAGGTGCGGGCGATCGCGGCGGCCCGGTTCCGCGAGCTGATCGCCCTCCTCGCCGAGCAGACCTGATGGCGCGCGGGACGCTCACATCCGAGCTGCGCTCGGTCGCGGACGACGCGGAGGCGCTTCTCGCCTACGTCGAAGCGCAGGGCTGGGGCGACGGCCTGCCCGTCATCGCGCCGACCGAGGCTCGCGTACAGGCCATGCTCGACGCCACGCCGCTGCCCCCCGCCCACGTCGTCGGTGTCGTCGAGCCGCGCCGGGGCGAGGCGACCGTCGAGAAGGTCGCCATCAATGCCGTGCTCGCCGGCTGCCGGCCCGACTACTTCCCGGCCGTGCTCGCGGCGGTCGAGGCGGTGTGCGAGCCGCGCTTCAATCTCTATGCGCTCAACACCACCACGTGCTGCGCCACGCCGGCCGTCATGCTGAACGGGCCCGCACGCCAGATCCTCGGCATCGAGTGTGGCTACTCGTGCCTGGGCCAGAACGGCCGCGCCAACGCCACCATCGGTCGCGCGCTGCGCCTGGTGATGCGCAACGTCGGCGGCGCGATTCCCGGGGCGGTGTCGAAATCGGTGTTCGGACAGCCCGGGCGTGTGTCGCTCTGCTTCGGCGAGTGGGAGGAGAAGAGCCCGTGGCCACCGTTCCATGTCCGTCGCGGCTTCCAGGCCACCCAGAGCGTCGTCACGGCGGTGTGCGCCACCGGGACGCAGGACATCGCCGACATCTTTGCCGAGCAGGGGGAGGAGCTGATCTGGGTGCTCGCGCACTCGATCGACTGGATCGGCAACAACAAGGTCCTGGTCGCCCAGGACAAAGGCGACATGCTGCTGGTGCTCTGCCCCGATTTCGCGCACAAGATCGCTCGCGACGGCATCACGGTGCCGCAGATGCAGCAGATGCTGCTCGAGTGGACCCGCACACCTATCGAGCGCTGGCATCGCAGCCACTGGCCAAAGCTCGAGAAGCTCGGCTACGTCGACGGCAACGTCGTCCCGCTCGCCGCGCACCCCGAGCAGTTCCTGATCGCCGTCGCCGGTGGCGAGTCGGGGCACCACGCGGTGTACTTCTGCACGTTCGGGCTCACGTGGTCGGTGAGCAAGGCGTTCGAGGTGGGGGTTGCCTACGAGGGCGGGGAGGTGTGCGAGCTGCCCGGCTCCGCGGGCGGGTGATCGGCGCCTCGGCGTTCCGTGGCCCTCGACCCGGCATCGGAAGCGCGCGGCCCTTCGGGACGCGTCGTCGCCGTGGTGGGAGGACTGGCTCTCGTGGGCAAGCTCCTGCTTGCCCTGCACACCTACGGGACCAACGACGTCTACGGCTACGAGCGGTTCCTGGTATGGTCGCGCACCCCGATTCCGCAGACGCATACAACAACCTCGGCGCGAGCTATGCGGCGCTCGGCCTGCGGGATCCGGCGATCGACAACGCGCTGCACGCGCTGCGCATCCGACCGGACTACGCGCTCGCGCAGAGCAACCTCGCCTGGGCTCTCAACCAGAAGCGGCTCCGGGGCGCGGACGCCGGATCGCCGTAACGTGTCGGGCTCCGAGCCCGTTTCGGCTTGCACGCCCGGGGGGAGGTCACTACCCTACGCCGCGCCATGAGCGACCCGACGGGACAGGCCATCGAGTCCGTGCTCCGCGAGGAGCGTGTCTTCGCACCGCCGGCGGCCTTCGCGGCGCGAGCCGGCATCACCAGCCGGACGGAGTACGACGCGCTCTACCGGCGCTCGGTGGACGACCCCGAGGGGTTCTGGGGCGAGGTCGCGCAGCGCCTCCGCTGGACGACGCCGTGGACGCAGGTGCTCGACTGGAACCCGCCCTTCGCGAAGTGGTTCGTCGGCGGGACGCTCAACGTCTCCGACAACTGCCTCGACCGGCACCTGGACGGTCCCCGTCGCAACAAGGCGGCCATCATCTGGGTGGGCGAGCCCGAGGGCGAAACGCGCGTGCTCACCTACCAGGCGCTCCACCGCGAGGCGTGCCGCTTCGCGAACGTGCTGCGCGGCCTGGGCGTCAAGACAGGCGACCGGGTCGGCATCTACCTGCCGATGATCCCCGAGGCGGCGGTCGCCATGCTCGCCTGCGCACGCATCGGCGCCACCCACAGCGTCGTCTTCGGCGGGTTCTCCGCCGATGCGCTGCGCGACCGGATGAACGACGCGCAGGCGTCGGTGGTGGTCACAGCCGACGGCGGGTATCGGCGCGGGTCCATCGTGCCGCTCAAGGCCAACGTGGACGCCGCCGTCGCCACGACGCCGTCGGTGAAGGACGTCGTGGTCGTGCGTCGCACGGGCGAGGCGATACCGATGCACCCCGGGCGCGACCACTGGTACCACGAGCTCATGGAGGCGGCCTCCCCCGACTGCCCGGCCGAGCCGCTCGACTCGGAGCATCCGCTCTTCATCCTCTACACCAGCGGGACCACCGGCAAGCCGAAGGGCGTGGTGCACACGACCGGCGGCTATCTGCTGCACGCCACCGCCAGTGCCGCGTGGGTCTTCGACCTCAAGGACGAAGACACCTTCTGGTGCACCGCCGACATCGGCTGGGTGACCGGTCACAGCTACGTCGTCTATGGCGTGCTCGCCAACGGCGCGACGACGGTCATGTACGAGGGGGCGCCCAACCACCCGCGGCCCGATCGCCTGTGGCGTATCATCGACGACCTCGGCGTGACCGTCTTCTACACCGCGCCCACCGCCATCCGCGCGTTCGTCAAGTGGGGCGAGGAGTGGCCGCGCCAGCACGACCTGTCGTCGCTGCGCCTGCTCGGGACCGTCGGCGAGCCCATCAACCCCGAAGCGTGGATGTGGTACCACCGCGTCATCGGGAAGGAGCGCTGCCCCATCGTCGACACGTGGTGGCAGACGGAGACGGGAGGCATCATGATCTCTCCCGTCCCCGGCGCCGTCGCCACGAAACCCGGCTCGGCCACCGTGCCGCTGCCCGGCATCGTGCCCGAGATTCGCAACCGCGAGGGTCGGCCGCTCGGCGCGAACCAGGGTGGCTATCTCGTCGTCACGAAGCCGTGGCCGGGCATGCTGCGGACCCTGTATGGCGACCCGGATCGCTACACCCAGCAGTACTGGAGCCAGATGCCCGGGATCTACTTCACCGGCGACGGCGCGCGCCGCGATGCCGACGGCTACTTCTGGGTGATGGGGCGGATCGACGACGTGGTGAACGTCGCCGGGCATCGCCTGGGCACCATGGAGGTCGAGAGCGCGCTGGTGAGCCATCCGTCGGTGGCCGAGGCGGCTGTCGTCGGACGGCCGGACGACCTGAAAGGCCAGGCGATCGCCGCGTTCGTCACCCTCGAGTCGGGCCAGCGTGCCTCCGATGGCCTCAAGAAGGCGCTCCAGGAGCACGTCGCCAAGGAGATCGGCGCCTTCGCGCGCCCCGACGACATCCGCTTCAGCGACGCGCTCCCGAAGACGCGCAGCGGGAAGATCATGCGCCGCCTGTTGCGCGACATCGCGGCCGGCAAGGAGACCGTCGGCGATACCACGACGCTCGAGGACTACTCGGTGCTCGCCAGGTTGCGCGAGGACGAGGAGTAGGCGCCGGTGGGTCTCGTCCTCACCAACACGCTCTCCGGCCGCAAGGAGCCCCTGGCGCCGTTGCGACCGGGCCGCGTGGGCATCTACTGGTGCGGCGTCACGGTCTATTCGCGCTCGCACGTCGGCCACGCCCGCGCGTTCGTCACGGTGGACGTGCTCTGCCGCTACCTCCGGGCGCGGGGACTCGCCGTCGACTTCGTCCGCAACTTCACCGACATCGACGACAAGATCATCCGCCGCGCTGGTGAGGAGGGTCTCACGACTAGCGCGCTCGCGGAGCGCGAGATCGCAGCGTTCGCCGAGGACGCCGCCTGGCTCCAGTGCCTGCGCCCCACGCACGAGCCGCGCGCCACCCTGCACATCGACGACATGGTCGCGCTCGTCGAGCGGCTCATCGAGAAGGAGTTCGCCTATCCCGTCTGCGACGGGAGCGTCTACTTCCGGGTGCGCCGGTTCGCCGGGTACGGCAAGCTGTCGCACCAGCGTCTCGAGGACATGGTCGCCGCTGACATCGATCCCGACAAGGAAGACGTGCACGACTTCGCGCTCTGGAAGGGAGCGAAACCCGGTGAGCCGACGTGGCCGAGCCCGTGGGGCCCGGGGCGCCCCGGCTGGCACCTCGAGTGCTCGGCCATGGCGCGGCGCTACCTGGGCGACGGGCTCGACGTCCACGGCGGCGGTACCGATCTGATCTTCCCGCACCACGAGAACGAGATCGCGCAGTCCGAAGCCGACACCGGGCAACCCTTGGCGAGCCTCTGGGTGCACAACGGCATGATCACCTCGGGGATCGAGAAGATGTCGAAGTCGCTGGGCAACATCCTGTCGATCCCCGAGGTGGCGAGGCGGGTGCCGGCCGAGGCCCTGCGGCTCCTCTACATGGGCACCCACTATCGCGCACCGCTCGACTTCTCCTCGGGACGGCTCGACGAGGCGCAGGGCGCCCTCATGCGCCTCTACGAGACGCTGGCGCGCGCCGACGAGGCGGCCGGACGTCGGACCCCGGCCGTCGCGGTCGACGGCGCGCTCGCCGACACGCTGACGCCGTTCCTGTCGGCGTTCTGCGAGGCGATGGACGACGACCTCAACGCCGCCAAGGGGATGGGCCTCGTCTTCGACCGCATCCGCGACCTGAACCGCGCGCTCGACGCCGGCGATCGCGCCGAGGCCGGCGCGATCCGTGCCGAGCTGGCGCGGGCCGGCGTGGCCCTCGGCCTGATGACCGCCGAGCCCACCGCCCTCCTCGACGACCTGCGCGCTCGGGGTTGTGTCCGGTCGGGCCTCAGGGAGGGCGAGATCGAGGCCGCCATCGCGGCTCGCAACGACGCCCGCAAGCGCCGCGACTTCGCGGAAGCCGACGCCATCCGCGCGCGCCTCCGTGACCAGGGTATCGTCCTGGAAGACGGCCCCGCGGGTACCACCTGGAAGGCGGGTTGACCCGGGGTCGACCGGAGGCGCGGCCGGGCCGCCGAACGAGGAAGGCAGAGATGCCCTGGGTACAACGACGAATCGGACGAGCGCTCACGGTCGCCGCCTTCGCGGCGGGCCTGCTCGGCATGGGGTCGCTGGGCGGCGGCCGCGAGCCGGGCGCGCCGGTGCGAGACTTCCGCGCCACGTTCGTCGACGTGGACGGGACGAACGTCTTGGCCGACCACGTGAGCTGCGGCGGCGGGACGACGCTCGAAGGGGACCTCGGCCGCGGCCGCCTCCGCGTCCCGTTCGAGAACATCGCCCGCGTCGACCTCGGCCGGGACGGCACCGACCGCGACACGCTCCGCGCCACGGTGACGCTGCGCGACGGTGCGCCGGTCACGCTCGCCGTGCGCAGCTCGACCACGTTCTATGGCCAGGTGCCCAGCGGGGCGTACCAGATCCGTGCCCGCGACCTTCGCAGCGTCGAGTTCGCGCCGTAGTGTCCTCGGGGTGGTGCTCCTGGCGGCTACCGTCGTAGCGGGTCGCCCCGCCCACGCCATCGACGTGAAGCTCTGGCCGTTCTTCCGCTACGCCCGCAACGACGCGCGCGGCGAGCTGCGCTGGAGCGCCCTCGGCCCCCTGGTCGAATACGTGCGCACGCCAGCGCTGCGTGACCTCCGCATCCGGCCGCTGCTGTGGCTGACGCGCCGCCTCGGCGACGTCCGGGACGAGCGCATGGAGCTCCTCTTCCCGCTCCTCTCCGCCCGCCGCCAGGAGAACCATCATAGCCTTCGCTTCCTCCTCCTGTCGCGCAACTGGACCGCCCCGCGCGCGCCGGCGCAGGTCGCCACGTCGTCCTTCACGTTCTTCCCGTTCGTGTTCTGGCGGCGCGACCCGGAGCACGGGACGCAGGGCGGTGTCCTGCCCTTTTATCTCGACCTGACCGACCTCTTCGGCTACGAGCGGGTGCGTACAGTGCTCTTCCCCGCCTACCTCGAGCTCGACGAGCCGCAGGTCGAGCGACGCTTCTACGGCTTCCCGTTCGTCTCCACCGTCGGCGGGCCCGACGGGCGCGGGTGGCGCGTCTGGCCGGTGTACGGCGACACCGCCGTCGCCGGGCGCGAGCGCGAGCGCTACGTCCTCTGGCCGTTCTACGTCGAGAGCGAGCGCCTCGTCCCCGACTATGGCTGGGAGCGGCGCCTGCTCGTCCTCCCGGCGTATGCCGCGCTCGACGGCGAACAGCGCACCAGCCGCGGCTACGGCGTCTTGGCGTACACCCACACCGTGGACGAGCGGCTGGGCTCCGAGGCCACCGGCGCGCCCTGGCCCCTGGTCTTCCGCGAGCGGCGGTTGGGCGACGAGACATGGCGTGTCTGGCGGCTGGCGCCGATCTACGGACGCAGCGACCGCGACGGGATCCGCTCGCATTTCTACGCCTGGCCCCTCTACCGGACGACCGACCAGGACGACGACGGCTTCCACTTCCACCGTCGCGACGGCGTGCTGGTCGTGTGGCGCCACCAGCGCGAGTGGGACGAGGAGACCCGCCGGTCGCGCGATCTCGACACCCTGCTGGGCGTGCTGCGGAGTGACGCCCGCGATGGCCGCCCCGCCGGCCAGGTGCCTGCGCTGATGGATAGTCTGCTTCCGGCGAATCGCGGCGTCCTCGCCATGTGGGCGCCGCTTTGGGGCCTGTTCCGCTGGGACACGAGCCCCGCGGGCAACCTCGATTGGAGCCTGCTCTGGGGTCTCGTCGCCCGCGAGCGCGGCCGGCTGCGATCGCCGTGGTACGTCGACACGGCGCTTCCCACGGAGGTTTCCGATGGCAGCTGACGCTCCGGCGCTGCAGACGGACGTGACGGCCCGCACGGGAGCTGTCGTCCTCTCCATCCTCCAGCGGATCGGGGAGGGTGTGCAGCTGTTCGTCGCCGCGTGCCGCCAGATCCGGCTCGGCTCCGCCGACCGCGAACGCATCACCACGCAGCTGGTCCGGATCGGCACCGACACCCTCCCCATCGCGGCGACGCTGTCCTTGTTCGTCGGCATGGTGCTGGTGGTGCAGTCGGCCGACCAGCTGCGCAACGTGAGCCAGACGGTGCTCGGCCCGATCGTGGGCCTCGCCATGACGAAGGAGATGGGGCCCGTGATGATGGGCTTCCTGCTCGCCGGCCGCGTCGGCTCGTCGATCGCTGCGGAGCTGGGCTCGATGGCCGTCTACGAGGAGATCAGCGCGTTGCGCACCATGGACATCGATCCCGTGCGCTTCCTGGTGACGCCTCGGGTGATCGCGTCGGTGGTCGCCCTGCCCGTCCTGGTCCTGTATGCCGACTTCATCGGCATCCTGGGCGGCGCGGGGGTGGTGGCGATCGATCCGGCCATCCACCTCTCCGTCTCCGAGTACTTCGCGCGCATGTTCGAGTGGGTGAAGCTGAGCGACCTGTTCGTGGGCATGGTGAAGGGCGCCGTCTTCGGTATCGTCGCCGCCGTGGTGCCGTGTACCTTCGGCCTGCGCACGCGCGGCGGCGCCGAGGGCATCGCCGCCTCCACGACCGCCGCGGTCGTGTGGAGCTTCGTCTGGATCCTCGTGCTCGACTTCCTGATCGTCCGCCTGAGCTTCGCCCTGCCATGAGCGAGCGCGGGGTGGCCGTCGTGCTCGACGGCGTGCGGCGGCGCTACGGCGACCACGAGGTGCTCGCCGGGGTCGACCTCGCGGTCAGGCCGGGTGAGCTGCTCGCCATCGTCGGCCAGAGCGGTCAGGGGAAGTCCGTGTTGCTGCGGCAGATCGTCGGGCTCGAGCGCCCAGACGCCGGGCGGATCGTGGTCGGCGGCCTGCCCCTCGAACGCTATCTCGCGCTCCCGGCCGACGACAAGCCCTTCCGCATCGCCATGGTGTTCCAGGGGGCGGCCCTGCTCGCGTCGCTCACGGTGGCCGACAACGTCGCGCTCCGGCTGCGTGAGCACGGCCGGATCGCGCCGGCGGAGATCGCGGCCCGCGTGCGGAGCGCGCTGGCGCAGGTCGATCTCGCGGGTGCCGAGCAGAAGCTTCCCGGCGATCTCTCGGGTGGCATGCGCAAGCGGGCGGCCATCGCGCGCGCCCTCGCCATCGACCCGGAGCTGATCCTGTACGACGAGCCCACGGCCGATCTGGATCCCCTGCTCACCGAGCAGATCGGGGAGCTGATCGCTCGCATCCGCGCCACGCGTGGCAGCACGCAGATCATCGTCACTCACAACCTCGCCCTTGCCCGGTCCTTCGCGGACCGCGTCGCCGTCCTGGACCGCGGTCGCATCGTCGAGTGTCTCCCGGCGGCCGCGCTGGCCACCAGCCATCACCCCTTGACGCGCGAGTTCCTGCGCGCGGCAAGGCTCGGAGGATCGCCATGAGCAACGAGCAACGTATCGGCCTCTTCTTCCTGGTGGGTCTCGCACTCCTTGCCGTGGCCGTGGAGCTGACGATCGGCCTCGGCCTTTTCCGCCGGCGCTACGAGCTGCAGGCGGACTTCCGCGACGTGCAGGGACTCGATCGCGGGGCCGACGTCCGGCTCGCGGGCCTGCGTGCCGGGCGGGTCGAGGACCTGCGGCTCGAGGGTGACCGCGTCCGCGTCACGATGGCGATCGACGGCAACCTGACGGTCCGCCGCGACGCCGTGGCGAAGCTCGATTTCCGTGCACTCAGCGGGGAGCGGTTCGTGGCACTCACGCTCGGCACGCCGACCGCTCCACCCGCCCGACCCGGCGACGTCCTCGAGGGCGAGACGCCGGCCGGCTTCGCTGACGCCGTCGACCAGATGGCACGGGTGGCACAATCGATCGACGAGCTGGCGAGCACGCTCAACGCCGAGGCCAGCCGCCTCCTGGTGTCGCTGGCCGACGTCGTCGAGGAGAACCGGGCGGCGGTCGGCACCCTCACCGGCAACCTCGCTTCCATCACCGAGAAGCTCGACCGGGGCACGGGCACCCTCGGACGCCTGCTCAACGACCCCAAGCTCTACGATCGGGTCACCGACACAATGACCGACGTGCGACAGTCGGTGCAGGACCTGGGGGCGCTCGCCCACAGCCTGCGCGAAGGGCAAGGGACGCTCGGCAAGCTCATGTCGAACGACGACACGCTCTACGCCCAGGTGCAGGAGACGCTCGACAACCTCGCGGTGGCATCGCGCAACGCCCAGGAGATCACCGACGGGTTGCGCGCCGGCGAGGGCACGCTCGGCAAGGCGCTGGTGGACGCGTCGCTCTACGAGCAGTCGCTGGACACGCTGCGCACGGCCAACCGGGCGGCCCAGTCGGTGGAGGACCAGGCACCGATCAGCATCCTGGGGACGATCGTGACGAGCCTGTTCTGACCGGCTCCGGACGCGGTCCGGCCTCAGCCGTGCATGGTGAGGCCGCCCGAGACGCTGAGCACCTGTCCGGTGACGTACCCGGCGCCATCCGACAGCAGGTAGACGACCGCCGGGGCGACGTCCTCGGGACGTCCGAGACGACCCAGCGGAATGGCACGCTGCATTCCCGCCAGCACCTTCCGGCCCTGCTCGCCCGCCATCACCGACGCGAGCAGCGCCGTCTCCGTCGGACCCGGGCAGACACAGTTGACCGTGATGCCGTGACGCGCCACCTCGCGGGCGAGCGCCTTCGTGAAGCCGATCACGCCCGCCTTGCATGCCGAGTAGACGGCCTCCCCCGAGCTCCCGACCCGACCGGCATCCGAGGAGATGCTGACGACGCGCCCGCGCTCACGACCGATCATCCTCGGCAGGACCGCGTACGTCGCGTTCAGCACGCCCCGCAGGTTCACGGCGATCACGCGGTCCCACAGCTCCGGCGGCCCTTCGACGAAGCGCGCGAGGACGTCCCAGCCGGCGTTGTTCACGAGCGCGTCGATCGG
>JBKPDC010000041.1:0-2671 GCA_046727715.1 Thermodesulfobacteriota bacterium | reverse complement strand
CTCCTGTTTCCGCCAATTCCCATGCCGGCCTGGCTATTCGTCGGGGTCTACGGGGTGATCGAGCTGGCGAACGGCGTGACCGGCACGGAGGCGGGTGTCGCGCACTTCGCACATCTCGGAGGCATGTTCGGCGCGTACGTGGTGCTGCGACGGTGGCGTCGCGAACGGCGGTCAGGCTACTGGCTGCGCTGAGCGCGCACGGCTCGTATGGACGACGCGTCACGCCGCGCTCCGCTCCCCGAGCGTTGCCGCTTGGAAGTCGGGTACGCATAGTTCCCGTGCTCCCCGATGTCGAGGCCTTCGAGCTCCTCGTCTGCGCTCACCCGGAGCCCGACGACCGCCTGACGATAGACCAGCCTACGATCGACACCGTGAACACGAGGGCGCCCACGTGAACCGAGACGGCGCCCACCGGACCGTCTGCGCCCACGCGATCGAAGAACAACCACCGAGAGAACCACGAGGACTCCCGCGGCGATGCCGATCGCGAAAACCCTCGCCACGCAGACGAAGGCGCACGGGACAGTGATCGCCACGAGCCCCGCGAGGCCGCCGCCGCTCCGGACCTCTACCGGCGGCGCGGCGCGGCCGGCGCCGCCCGCGGGGTGCGGGCGGCGCCAGGTCGACCTCCGGAACTCGCGATTCTCCACTCCACTTCGCGGTGGGATGCAGCAGCCAGTACACGACCCGCCTCCAGAACGTCTCCCGCGGGCGTCTTGGCCCGCGCCGGAAGGCGGCAGCGGTTACAGCCATTTGGCCGTCCCGCGATGTCAGGACTCCGCGGCAACGACGACGTCCTCGGCGTATCCCGCCAGGCCGAACTCCGGCACGTCGAGCCCCTCGAGCTCGACCGCGGCCGAGACCCGCAGCCTCTTCACCGCGTTGACGGCCGTGAAGGCCACGAAGGTGAAGCCGAACGCATAGACAGCCATGAGGGTGGCGCCGATCACCTGGGCGATGAACTGGCGCGTGTCGCCGTAGAGCAACCCGGTGACGCCCTGCCCGGCGGTCCCGAGATAGCTCGTGGCGCCAATGCCGTTCCAACCGGCACCGTACGTGCCGTCGGCGAAGATACCGAGGCTGACACCTCCCAGCCAGCCGCAGTAGCCGTGCACCGAGATCGCGCCGCAGGGGTCGTCGACCTTGAGCACGCGCTCGTTGAACAGCACGCCGCAGTCGACCACGATGCCCGCCAGGATGCCGATCAGCACGGCCGAGTTGGGGTTGACGAAGGCGCAGGGCGCGGTGATGGCGACGAGGCCGGCGAGCATGCCGTTGCAGGCCACCGAGATGTCCGGCTTCCCGAACAGGAAGTACCACAGCGTCATGGCGGAGGCAGCACCGGCGCACGCCGCCAGGTTGGTGTTGATCGCGATCACCGAGATGCGGAGATCGGTCGAGCCGAGGGTCGAGCCCGGGTTGAACCCCATCCAGCCGAACAGCAGGATGAACGTGCCCGTGACGACGAACGGGATGCTGTGTGCCGGGAACGCCCTCGGCTTCCCATCCGGGCCGTACTTGCCGATGCGCGGCCCGAGGATGGTCGCCAGGGCCAGGGCGCAGAATCCACCGACGCCGTGCACCACCGTGGAACCGGCGAAATCGCAATAGCCATGGCCGAGCCCGAAGGTGGTGCCCCACTGCGACATCCAGCCGCCGCCCCAGACCCAGCACCCGAAGATCGGGTAGAGGAGCGCGCCCATGAAGATTTCGGTCAGCAGGAAGGCGCCGAAGGTGATGCGCTCGCAGATGGCGCCGACGATGATGTAGCCGGCGGTCTCCATGAAGACCACCTCGAACATCGCGAGGGTATGGACGCCGGCGTCGTAGCCGGCGCCGCTCAGGAAGAAGGCCCTGCCGCCGAGGAGGCCCCACAGGCCGTCGCCGATGAGGAATCTGTCTAGCGTCGGCGTGCCGCCGAGATTCACCGGCGCGGCGTTGATGGCGGCCCCGCCGTACTGGAAGGCGAAGCCGCAGACGTAATAGGCGAGGAAGGCGAAGACGTAGGCGGCGAAGTTGAGCATCATCAGGTGGCCGGCGTTCTTCTTCCGCACCAGGCCGCAGGTGAGGAGCGCGAAGCCCGCCTGCATGAAGAGCACCAGGTAGCCCGTCAGCAACGTCCACGTGAAGTTGGTCGCGAGGCGCAGATGCCCCACGGAATCCGCCAGCTTCGTCGCCAGCGGCTCCTTGTCCGCCTGGGCGGTGTACTCGTCGAAGCTCTTCTTCTTGTCCGCGTAGTCCTCGGCCGTCTTGTCCGTCGGCTCCGCGACGACGAAGGACGTGCCCCCGGCGTCGTAGACCGTGGACTTGTCTCCCGTCGCGATGCCGGCGGGATCGGGCTTGGGCTCCTCGTCCGCGCGGCAGATGCTGCCCTGCCCCAGGACCGCTACCATCAAGGCGGCCGCGGCTACGGCCTGCGCGAGCGAACGGCGCCGGCCCCCAACAACGATGAAGAAGTCGCTCATGATGGGCCCCTCCTTGCGGCCTTTCGGTGACGGGCCGTAGCAAGGGCGGCGCCAGTTGCCTTCCACCGGCGAAGTTCATGGCGGAGCGACAATTTTTTTCGCTCGATCCCGCGATCTTCGGATGGTGCACAAACATGAGGCAGCAGCGCCCCGGAGAGCAGCAGCTAAGCTAGGCGCTCGTCTTGCGAGAAGGACGATCTGACGGC
>JBKPDC010000040.1:0-7311 GCA_046727715.1 Thermodesulfobacteriota bacterium | reverse complement strand
TCGTCGCCTGGAAGCCCGCGGGAAGGCCGGCGCCCCCCGCGGATGCGGCCGCCACGAGCGACGCGAGGGCAGTGAGCATAGTGCGGGGATGCATGACCGGGCGTTCTGGTAACGCGAGGTTGCTCGATGGCTGCCTGATTCTTGCGTTGATGCACGGACCAAGAACCGGATCCGCCGCCACGCCACGCTGTCTCGCAAGGAGCGGGCCACCTGGCGTTCGCATGCTGCGCAGGATGGCGTGGCCCGGTGCGCGTGCGTGATAGATGGGACTGCCCCGTCCATCGAGTAGAGCGTCGCTGCGTTCACGTGCGCGCCCTCGACGAGTGGAAGCGACAGGTTGATGGCGACGCGCTCGTCCAGCTGGGCGGCGTCAGCGCAGCGGCGCGACGAAGAAGCCCGGCCGCGCGATGGCCCGGCCCCCCTCGAGCGTCGGCATGTCGAGCACCTCGACTAGCCCCAGCTCGGTCGTCACGGGCACGTCTGCACACTCGCTCGGCAGACACGAGATCGGCAGCACGACGCCTTTGCAGCGTCCCGCCTTGCACGCGAGGGTTCCCAGAAGGCTCGGGGTCGTGATCTGCAGACCGTTCAGTGGACAGTCCCCGCCGTCCGACCCGAAAGTGGTCTGGTTCGTCACCTCGGCAGCGAGATCGCCGGCATAGGGCGAGCCGCTTCGCGTGACGCCGGTGAGCCGGATGCGACCGCCCGGGGTCTCCGAGGGCTTGCCGGTCCTGGGGCAGGTCGGCGCCGGCTCCCGCGCGGCCGTGAGCTCCGCGCTGCCGTTCTTGAAATCGAACTCCGGCTGACACGCAGATGGACCCGCACACTGTGCACGGACGAGCGGCAGCAGCATCTTCGGCCCCTTGGCCGCGGCCACCCCCGCGAGCGCTGTCACCAGGACGGCGACGGCAAGTAGGCGATGTCGCATCGCTCCCTCCTCTCCTAGGGCACGACCCGGAAGGGCTTGCTGTCACGCGCCGTGTGCAGGAAGGCTCCCGCGTCGGTATCGCTGGCGGAGCCGCGTGCCCAGATGGCCACCCGCACGCGCGCCGCCTCGCTCACCGCGTCGGCCGGGAGTGTCCACGCGAAGGTGTTGCGCTTCGCGTCCTGGCTCGCGCCGACGAACTGCCACGCCTGGCCCCCGTCGCGCGAGAAGAAGATCTCGGCGAAGCGGAACTCGCCCTGCACGCGCTTCCTCCACGCCACCTTGAGTCGCTTCCCGGCACGGACCTTTTTGCGTCCGCGCGGGGCGAGGAGCGTGAGCCGCGGCAGGACGGCGTCGGGGGAGGGACCACCGATGGTGAGCGGCACGCACCCCTGATCGTTGCCGGGATCGGCGTCTGGCAGCAGCCGTGCCGTGTTCAGGAAGACGCAGAGGTCGTAGTCGCCAGTCGCCGCGAGGTCGGTGACGTCGATCCACTGGCAGGGCAGGTTGCTGGCGTAGAGGTCGCCCCACCCGATCTGCACGCCCTGCACGTTCAGCCCGTTCGGGTTGCAGCCGTAGCGCGCCTGGTCGGGCGCGTCGGGAGCCACCTTCTTCGTGTCCTCGATGCAGAAGGAGCGCTTCTGGCCGAGCAGGACGGGCGTCGGGGCGCCACGTGGTCGAAGCTCGTAGCGGGCGAATGTCTCGAAATGGAAATGCTTGTGGCAGGTGCTGTACACCCATTCGGGCGAGCCGTCGGGGAGCAGCACGCTCGGGTCGGGCGTGCCGACCACCAGGTCGGCCGTCCCCAGGTTCGCGGCGAGCACGCTGAAGCGCAGCACCTTCCGCACCCCCGGTCCCCCGACGCAGAGGTCGGCCGGCTGCAGCTCGCAGCTCTGCGGGTCGAAGAGCTGAAGGTCGTACTTCACCGACGAGGCCAGGAGCTCCGTGTCGAGCCGCAGGTCAGGCAGCCCCTGCGCCAGGGTCGTGCGAGCAAGTGCCAGAAGCAGGAGCGCCGTGGAACGCGTCATGTGTCGTCACTTCCCGACGCTGGCCAGGGCTTGGTAGTCGAACATCGAGGGCTGGAGCGGGAGGCGCCGGTCGTTCGGCGCGTCGGGCGTCGGCTGCAGCCCGGCCAGCGTCGCCCGGTTCTGCTTGATGTTCTCGGCGCACTGCCAGCCGAAGGTCGACCCCCACCAGCGCTCCGTGGCGTTGTACGGCGCCGTCGCCGGGCCGGTGATCTGGTAGGTGTTCATCAGCTCGCCCTTCCACGAGAACCGCCGGTTCCACGCCCCCTCGTAGGTGTAGCTGTCGATCCACAGCTCGATCTTGCCGTAGAGGTAATACTGGTCCTTCGGCACCCCCTCGATCACCCAGACATTGCGCTTGGCGAGCGCCGAGCTGACCGGCGCCCACGCCACCCCCTTCCAGTCCTTCACCTGGAACCCCGCCGTGCGCTCGTTGTTCACGAACGTCGTGCGCCAGCCCCCGCCGGGGAGCTCGCGCCGCTGGACCTTGCCGGCGAGCGAGTCGGGATCGGTGAACCGCAGCGCCTCGCGCTGGCCGACCAGCTTCCACACGAAGTCCTCCGGCTTGCCGTCGAAGAAGTTGCCGTCGTCCTGGCTCAGGTCGGAGCCGAGGAAGCCGTCGGAGCGGTTGGTCGGGGAGACCGAGCGCACGCGCCGCAGGGCGGGCACGTAGGCCCAGCTGGCGTCGCGCTTGCCCGGGTCCTTGTAGCGCCACGACAGCGCCGCCGTCCCCTGCAGGTCGGCGGGGTTGAGGGTGAGCGCGATGAACTGGAAGATCAGGTTGTCGGGGTTGGCCTTGGGGATGTAATGGCGCGGCTGCCCGTCGTAGTAGAGGAAGGTGACGTCCTGGCCCGCGCTGCGCTCGACGCCGCTGCGGCCCATCCAGTAGAGGTTCGTCACGTTGCGGCTGTTGCCGCCGTTGTAGACCGTGAAGATGGTGTTCCACAGCACCTTGTAGCCGGCGTCGGGGTCGTCCTGGCGGATGTCGGGGAACGGCCGGCCGGTGATGTAGTCGGGGCGCTGGCCGGTGGCCTGGTCGACCGGCTGCTTCTCGGGCGAGAGGACGAGGGTCTGGCGGTTGTGCTCGGTCGCCTCGGCGTAGCCGTCGTCCCACTGGAACTTCGCGTCGGGGAAGTCGACCACGGGGTTGGTGTACTCGCCCTTCGTGTAGTGCTCGTAGATCTCCGGCGGCAGGAGGCTCTTGGCCGCGTCCGCGGTCGACTGGTCGAGCGTCATCCCGGGCCGGATCTCGGCGCGCGCCGGGAACCATCCCGCCAATCCCAGAGCGACCGCGAGCGTCATCAGGTACCTTAACATCCAAACCTCCTGTGAGTGCGCGCCGGCAGATACCACCAGTCCTGGGAAAAAGTCACGTGCGACGAGCAGCTGATCCCGTGACGCCGCGCATCGGCCGCTTGCCCGGGACGCGACTGTCGCTTCACGACGAGCGCCCATGATAGGCGGGCGCCATGCTCGGGCGACGAGACTTCCTGGTAGCGCACCTGTGCCGACCGTCAGCAGCGAGCGCATCCTGCTGAAGGCATCGTTCGTGACCCCGCTGGTGGAGACCCCCGAGCTGCTGGTCGGGCGCCGGGACCGCCGGCGCGACCCCGCCGAGGCGATCGACACCCTCGAGCCGTTCCACGTGAGCCGCTGGGCGCATCGCTAGGACGCGTCGGGCGATGATCGAGCTCCGCGACCTCCTGGCCCGGTACCGCTCCGAACGAGGCGGCTCGCTGGCCGAGACGACCGACGGCGTGCGCGAGCTTTCCGCCATGTTCAACGGGCTGACCCCGCATCGCCCAGGCTACTTCGCCGCCCGCCGCCTGCGCCGCGCCTACGTGCACTACTACCTCCCCGTCCACGTCGAGAGGGTTGCGCGCGTGCTCCACGAGATGGACGCGTACGCGTCGCCGCACCGGCTCCCGCGCGTCCTCGACTTCGGCTGCGGGCCTGGCGCCGCGGCAATCGCGGCGCTGCTGCATGGCCCGGTCGCCGATCTCTGCCTCGTCGACGTGGTCGACCAGGCACTCGACGACGCCCGTTTCTTCTGCTCGGCGCTCGGCGTCGAACCGCGCACGATGCACGCGCCGCCCGACGAACGGTTCGACCTCATCCTCGCCGCCAACGTCTTCTCCGAGCACGTCGAACCGCTCGAGGAGCGGTTGACCGACGAGGGCTACCTGATCGTGATCGAGCCGGCGCTCAAGGAAGCGACGCGGCGGCTGATGACGTGGCGCGACGACGCCGTCGCGCGCGGGTGGAGGATCGCCGCGCCGTGTCTCGGGACCGCGAAATGCCCGATGCTCGCGCACGACGACCTCTGGTGCCATCAGGACCTCCCCTGGCGGCGCCCCGCGACCGTGGCGGAGATCGACCGCCGCCTGGGGCTGTCAAAGGAGCGGCTCAAGTATTCCTACGCGGTGATCACGAAGACAGGCCGGACGCTGGCGGATCTCGTTGGCGATCCCTCGCCGTCGCCCGGGGCCCGCTTCCGCGTGGTGTCGAACCTCCACAAGGAGAAGGGCAAGGTGTGGGCGTGGCTCTGCGGGTGGCAGGGGCCGCTGTGCCACGCCGAGGTGCTGACGCGCCACCGCTCGGAGTCCACCGCGGCCTTCTTCCGCGCTCATCGTGGCCACGTGCTGGCGATGGACGCCGCGGGGGAATTCGCGCGCTCCGAGGGTCCCATCGTCCGGGTGCTCTGAGCGCGTCTCGCCTCAGAAAACGAGGAAGCATTTTGCGCGGTCGCGGCGCTCAGTCCTCGTAAGTCTGTCAACCATTGGGTTGAATGTTGGGCGCGCCCCGGCGACAGGGTGACCAGCCCTCGTCCGCGAGCGGCGCCGGCGCGAGCACCTCGACCCGCTCGTCCGGCACCGCCGGCGCGCGACCATCGGGGCCGCCCAGGATCACCACGCGGACCCCGCGATCGGCGAGCCTGCCGATCGTCGCCGCGTCGGGCATCGCCGCATAGGCGGGATGCGAGCCGTAGAACATGGCCTCGATGGGGCGTGGGCAGTTGAAGAGGACGGCCTCCTCCTGCCCGACGCAGGCGTCGAGCGCGCGCAGTCGCCGGGCCCACGCCGGGTTGCGCTCCGCTGGCGGCGCCACGACCAGGCGCTCACCGGTGTAGCGCAGCGGGAGCAGGATCAGGAGCGCCAGGAGCGTCACGAGGAGGGTGCGCCGGATACCGGTGACGCGTGGCTGCGCGAGCCAGTCGCTCGCGCGGTGCATGAAGAGGCCGACCACGAGGAAGATTGCCGGCGCCGACACCGCGAGGTACCCGGGCAGCTTGGTCGCGGCAGCGGAGAACACGACGAGGGGCACGAGCAGCCAGACCAGCAGCAGTCGTTCGCCCGGACTCCGCCATCGCGCGCGCGGCGAGGCGAAGAACCAGAGGAGCGGGACGTACACCAGCTCACCGAAGTCGCGGCCCATCCGTGCGAGGTACCAGAACCACGGATGCGCGTGTCCCTCGAGGGTCTCGCGCAGGTGGCGTAACGTGTAGTGGGCTTCCCAGGCGGCTTCCGGGGCGAACTGCGACCCGACGTGGACGCGCCACGGCAGGACGAGTGCCGTCGCGACGGCCAGCATCACGAGGAGCCGCGTGCCGAGCACCGCCCTCGGCTGCTCGCCTCCGCTCGACGCGGCGACCCACAGCGCAGGGATGAGCAGGGCGACGTGCGACTTCGTGAGATACGCGCATGCCGTGCACAGCCCGATGACCACGATCGTTCGCCAGCGCGGGCGCACCTGGTCGAGCGCGACCGCGTAGCCCCCCAGCGAGACGAAGAAGAGGAGCACGGTGTCGACGTGGTCGGCCGCCCGGCGCCCGCCGGCGAGGTCGAGCAGGAGGCCGTTGATGGCCTGGAGCATGGCGGCAGTGAACCCGACGGTGGACGCGAAGAGCAGCCGTCCGGTGCGATAGGTCAGATACACGCCGAGTGTCGACAGAACGATGCTCGGGAGGCGCGCAGCCAGCTCGTTCACGCCGAAGAGCCGCATGCTCGCCGCCATGAGCCAGAGGGCCAGCGGGGGCTTGTGAAGCCACACGTGATTCGCGGTCCAGTGTCGGTAGTTGTACGGCAGCACCGGATCCGCATAGAGCGTCGGCCGGAGCGGCTCGCTGATCAGGTGCTTGGCGACCAGCGCATGGTAGCGCTCGTCCCATTCGTGCAGGTACCAGTCGCCTGTCGCGGAGAGTCGGAGGAGGAGGCCTGCCGCGAGCAGGGCCGTGAGGGCGCTCGCGTCGCGTCCGCGACGTGCCAGGCGCCACGCCGCGACCAGGAGGGCGACGCCCGCTGCGACGATCGCGAGATCGAACCCGTCGTACCCCACGCGCCACGCCGATGCGCCGGCGGCCCAGTCCACGGCGACTGCCCAGAGCCCAATACACCCGCGGTCGTCAAGCGGCGAGCCTTGACCAACCCGCGTGGACGATTCTTCTTGTCGGGCGCAGCGGTGCCGATGTACCTGCGTTCTTCCCGCTGGCAGCGGTCGTCGCCCGCGGATCGTTGGTGTCGGCGGGAGCGGCACCCGATCCCATCAGCGGCAATCGCGGGCTCGAGGTCCGCCGCCTCGGCGCCGCGCACGATCGTCATGCCGGTCACGCTCGTCGATGCGACGGCGCCATCGTCCGCTAGCCTGCATCCTTCGCGAGCGCGCGTTGCAGCGCAGGACGGCCCGACGTGCGTTCGAGGTATGCGTCGACGATCGCATCGGGCGGAAGCATGGCATCCCCTCCGGTGCCGCCAGCAGCGCACCCGTGGCGGTGGTGGTCGCGCTACTTCTCGCTGCCGGGCGCCGCGGTGCGGCGCAGGACGGCCGGCGAACACGCGTGGCGTGCCTCGGCGACAGCAATAGCTTCGTAATCCCGCCGATGCCGGGTGCGATTGCGGCGAGTGCGAACGTCCATCGGGTCACTCGACCGGGCGCAGCGCCGGCGGGTCGGTGGGCTCCCCGTTCGGTGCCGTGCCTCGTTCCGTCGCCCGTAGGCGCGCGCGCTCCACGGTGCCGACGGCGGTCGCGAGCGCTCATGCACCTTGAGCGCGTCGTCCACCCCGACAACCCCGCGTGTCCTGCGCACGACGGCGCGCAGCCCCTGCACCGCGCGCGTCAGTACCGGCCCTCGGAGTGACACGACGCCCTGCCGCACGTGCACCCGTGGTCACGGTCACGCGGCGGAGCCGCCGATCGGGCACGTGCCACCCGGCGGCGGCGTCCGTTTTTGAGGATTGACTTATTTAAGCTGTGACTACATAAAGGGGCCGTGCTCGCCTTCACCGCACTGAGCGATCCCACGCGGCGCGGCATCATCGAGCTGCTGAGTCACGGAGAACGCTCCGCAGGCGAGATCGCCGGCCG
>JBKPDC010000039.1:0-2598 GCA_046727715.1 Thermodesulfobacteriota bacterium | reverse complement strand
CGGCAGTCGCGCGAGCCCGTGCAGCGCGCCAGCCGGGTCGGCGGCGCGGGCGAGCCCGTCGAGCACCGTCTCCACCGGGACGGCATCGAGCCAAGCCACGGACGCGGACGCGGCCGCCGCGCTGACCCGCGCCGGCTCGGGAATACCCGCTGCGACGAGCTGCTGCTCGGTCAACTCCACAGCGCGCGCAGGTCGGCGTCGACCCCCTCCAGGGCGAGCCGCCGCCGGAGATAGGCGTGCCGCACGCCGTGCTCGCTCACCCGGATCGCCGCCGCGCCGGCCGCGCGCGCGACACACCCGATCACCAGCGCGCCCGCCGGCAGGATGCGCGCGCGGCCCTCGTCGATCGCTCCGGGCACCTGGCGCGCACGCCGGGCAAGGCCGTCGAGGCGTGCGACCGGCAGCGTGTGACCGTGCACCCGGGCAGGATCGTACGCGGCGAGTCCGAGGTCCAGCGCCGCGAGCGCCGTCGCCGTGCCGCCGGAGCACACGACGTCGGACCCCACGGCGCGCCGGAGAAGCCCCATGCCGGCGAGGACGCGCGCCACGTCGGCTTCCGCTGCCACCGGGTCGGCCCCGCTCTCCGTCAACGCCAGCGCACCCAGAGGCACGCTCGTCCTCGACTCCACGACCTCGCCGCAGCCAAGCGTCAGCTCCGTCGTCGCACCCCCCACGTCCACCGCCAGCACCCGCCGCGCGCCATCGCCGAGCGCGTGCACCACGGCCGCGTATGCGAGGGTGGCTTCCTCGTCGCCCGACAGCACCTCGACCGGCCAGCCGGCGACCCGCGCCAGCTCGGCCGCGAACGCACGGCCGTCGGAGGCGCGCCGTGCGGCGCCGGTGGCGAAGATCCAGCAGCGCGCCGCCCCCCGGTTTCGTGCCCGGTCGGCGAACGCGACGACGGCGTCACGGGTGCGGACGCACGCTGCCGGGTCGAGCGCGCCGCCCTCACCGAGACCGCTGGCAAGCCGCGTGGTCGCCAGGGCCGAGTCCCGCTCGCGGCTACAGCCGTCGGCCGCGACGCCCAGGGTGAGCAGGAGCACCGAGTTGCTGCCGACGTCGATCACCGAGGCGACGAACGCACCGAGGGGGACGGGGGCACCGGCGCCTTCGGCGCCACCCCCGGGCATCACGCCACCGACGCCGAGCCCGCCTGCAGCGCGGCGAAGCCCGCTTCCTCGCGCCAGCGCGCGAGTGCCCCCAGTGCGCGCTCCGCCATCGCCAGCTTCTTCTCGCGCCCTCGCAGCGGCCGGCCGAGCGGCGGGAAGAGGCCGTAGTTGGCGTTCATGGGCTGGAAGTCTTTGCGTCCCCGCTGCGTGACGTAGGCGAGGAGCGACCCCAGCGCCGTGCTGCGCGGCGGCACGGCGGGTGCCTCGCCCCGCAGCAACCGCGCCACGTTGCAGCCGGCGAGCAGCCCCGTGGCCGCGGATTCGACGTACCCCTCGACGCCGACGATCTGCCCGGCCAGCAAGAGCCGCTTGCGGTGCACCACCTGGAGCGACGGCAGCAGCAGCGACGGCGCATCGACGTACGTGTTGCGGTGCAGGCTCCCGAGGCGCACGAACTCGGCGCCCTGGAGGCCCGGGATCATGCGGAAGACACGGCGCTGCTCGGGGTAGGTCATCTTGGTCTGGAAGCCCACCATGTTGTAGAGCCGGCCGGCGGCGTCGTCCTGCCGCAGCTGGGCGCAGGCGAAGGGGCGCGCGCCGGTGCGCGGGTCGATCAACCCCACCGGCCGCATGGGCCCGAAGGCGAGCGTGTCGGGTCCACGGCGGGCCATCTCCTCGATCGGCATGCAGCCCTCGAAGTAGATGCAGCGTTCGAAGTCGCGCGTCGGTACCTTTTCCGCGGCGGCGACGGCAGCGACGAAGCCGTAGTACTGGTCACGCCCGAGGGGACAGTTGATGTAGTCGTCGCCGCCCTTGTCGTAGCGCGACGCCTTCCACGCGATCGACGTGTCGATCGACTCCGCCGTCACGGTGGGCGCGATGGCGTCGTAGAAGTAGAGGTGCTTCGTGCCGAGGGCCGAGCCGAGCGCCGCCGACAGGGCGGGCGAGGTGAGCGGCCCGGACGCGACGATGGTGAGGCCGGACGGGATGGCGGTCACCTCCTCGCGCACCAGACGCACGAGCGGCTGGGCTTCGATGAGCCGGGTGAGCTCGGCCGCGAAGCCCACACGATCGACCGCGAGGCACGCGCCGGCGGGGACCTGGTGGCGATCGGCGACCTGCATCACCACCGAGCCCAGGCGGCGCATCTCCTCCTTCAAGAGCCCGACCGCCGTCTCCAGCGTGGCATTGCGAAAGGAGTTCGAGCAGACGAGCTCGCCGAGCCAGTCCGTGATGTGGGCGGCCGTGCCGCGCTGCGGGCGCATCTCGTGCAGGTCGACGGCGACACCCGCGTGTGCGAGCTGCCACGCGGCTTCGCAGCCGGCGAGGCCGCCACCCACGATGGTGGCGCGCTCGCTCATGACGACGCCCGACGTGCCCGCCCGCCGCCCGCCGCCCGGGCCGGCTTGGCGACCACCGTGGCGGCAGTCTTGGGGCCGCCCGCGCCGGTCGGTCTGGCGGCCTTCTTGCGGGCCGCCCGCTCGGGGCC
>JBKPDC010000038.1:0-6128 GCA_046727715.1 Thermodesulfobacteriota bacterium | reverse complement strand
GACGATAGGGACATCCGCTCGGTGGAGGCGATGCTCGATCGCGTGCACGCGCGCGATGCACGCCCGTTGGCGGTCGAGCGAACACCGGAGCACCGGCTCTTCTGCGTGTGCGCCGGCTTCGCGCGCGTCGCCGCGGCGGTGCTCCGGATGCGCGCGGTCCCGGCACGCTGCCGCGTCGGCTTCGCCGCTTACTTCAATCCGGGATTCCTCGAAGACCACTGGGTGTGCGAGTACTGGGACGGGGCCGGGTGGCACCTCCTCGACGCCCAGCTCGACGAGGTCGCGGTGCAGGAGCTCGGCGTCGGCTTCGCGCCATGGGACGTCCCGCGCGACCAGTTCATCGACGCCTCGACGGCGTGGCGACGCCTGCGTGCCGGCGAGCTCGACCCGGCGAAGATGGGACTCTCCGTCCTGGGCCTCACCGGGACGTGGTTCGTGGTGGGCAACGTGATGCTCGACGTCGCAGCCCTCAACAAGGAGGAGATGCTACCCTGGGAGAAGTGGTCGGTTGGGCGTGAGTGCGGTCCGGGCCACGAGCTGGCCAGCGAGTGGGCCGAGCGGCTCGACCAGGTCGCGCGCCTCCTTGCCGGCGCGCCGGGCGCCCCGCTCGCCCAGCGCGTGTATCGAGAGCGCGACTGGCTCCGGGTCACGCCGACGGTCCTCAGCATGCTACGCGGTGGACCGGTGGAGATCGACGTGCGCTGACGGCGAGGACGTCACTTCAGCTGAAACAGGGCGAGGGATCGGCTTCCGCGGCCACTCGGCTTCACGATCGCGGCCGAGGCGAGAGACGGGGCAGGCACCTGAGGCCGCTCGGCCCGCAGTGCCCGCAGGCCCGCGTCAGCCGACGAGACGGTCGTCCCTTCGGCCGACGCGATCGCCTTCCGGTTGCATCGCAAGTGCCGCCGCCACGAGCCGCGCGACGATGCGGGCTGACGGCACGCGCCGCGCGCTCCTTGACAAACGTTCGTTCGCTGCACTACCCCACGGGGCCTCATGAGCCTGCCCGCCGTCGCCCCGCTGTTCTCGGACTGGACGATGGAGTTCCCCTACAAGCACTCCACGGGGGAGACCATCGGCCGCTTCCTCGCCGGGCTGCGCGATCAGCGCCGGATCTGGGGCCAGCGGGTACCCGGCCAGGGGGTCGTCGTCCCGCCGCTCGGCTACTCCGAGACCACCGGCGCGGACGGTGGCGAGTGGGTGCCCGTGGCGAACACCGGCGCCGTCACGGCCGTCGCCGTCGTGCACGACGCGGTCGAGGGCCTGCACCCCGCCCCCGCGCCTTTCGCCTTCATCCTGGTGCGGCTCGACGGTGCGGACACCGCCCTTCCGCACCTCGCCACCGAGGGCCTCGAGCGCCTGCGCGTCGGATCGCGCGTCGAGGCCGTGTGGAAACCGGACGGCGAGCGCGTCGGCTCCATCCGCGACATCGCGGCCTTCCGGCCGATCGACTGAGGAACCGCATGGACGAACCCCCGAAGGAGCCGGTCAAGTACATCGACGCCGAGGTCCGACTGCCCTACCACTACGTCGCCGGCGACTGCCGCGCGCGCTACCTGCGCGGGCTGAAGGACAAGAAGATCTTCGGTGCGAAGGATTCGAAGACCGGCAAAGTCTTCGTCATGCCGGTCGTGAGCTCGCCGCAGAGCTTCGCACCCTGCGACGAGCTGGTGGAGGTGTCGGACCACGGGATCGTCACCACCTTCTGCGTCGTCAACATCCCAGTCATCGGCCGTACCATCGAGCTCCCCTACGTCGCCGCATCGGTCGCCCTCGACGGCGCCGACATCTCGATGTTCGCCCTCATCCAGGAGTGCAAGCCCGACGAGGTCCGCATGGGCATGCGCGTCGAGGCGGTGTGGAAGCCGGATGGCGAGCGACAGGGCGACCACGGGGACATCCTCTACTTCCGACCTACCGGCGAGCCCGACGCGCCGTTCGAGTCGTTCAGCCATCGCCTATGAGCGCCCTTCGCAACGTCGCCGTGGTGGGCTTCGCGCAGCTCCCCGTCGTGGCGCGCGATCAGCACCGCATGTCCACCGAGATGCTCTACCCCGTCGTGCGCGAGGCGCTGGCGCAGGTGGGCGTGGAGCGCGACGCGATCGACTACCAGGTGTCGGCCTCCGCCGACTACATGGACGGCCGGCCATTCGGCTTCGTCGCCGCGCTCGAGGTCATGGGATCGTGGCCGCCACGCCAGGACCTCCACCTCGAGATGGACGGCTCGTTCGCCACCTACTACGCCTGGCTCAAGATCCAGACCGGCGAGGTGGACAGCGCCATCGTCTGCGGGCACGGCAAGACGTCCGAGGGCGAACCCGAGCGCGTGCTGAACCTCCAGCTCGATCCGTACTACCAGGCGCCGCTCGGCTTGACGCCCACGGCCACCGCGGCGCTTCAGGCGAGCGCCTACCAGGCGCGCACCGGCGTCACGGACGAGGACTTCGCGGCGATCGCGGCTCGAAACCGCGCGGCCGGCGCTCGCAATCCGGACAACCAGCTGCGCGAAGCCGCGACGGCGGATGCCCTCCGCCAGACGCCATGGGTGATCGAGCCGCTGCGGCGCGGCTACCTGCCGCCCGTCGGGGAGAGCGCCACCTGCCTCGTGCTCGCCGCCGAGGGCAAGGCGGAGACGCTCTGCGGCAAGCCAGTGTGGATTCACGGCGTGGACCATCGCACGGAGCTGCAGTCGATCGGTGCGCGGGATCTCTCGCGCAGCCCGGGCGCCGCTCTCGCTGCGGAGAGGGCGTTTCGCATGGCCGGACTCGCGAGCGCGTGCGACGTCGACCTGATCGAGCTGCTGGCCGCGAATCCGGCGGAGGAACTGATCGTGTGCGAGGCGCTCGGGCTCGACGCGCACGTGTCGAAGCCCGCGATCAACCCATCGGGCGGCGCGCTGTGCGGCAACCCGGTGATGAGCACGGGGCTCGTCCGGCTGGGCGAGGTCTTCCGCCAGCTCTCGGGGCGCGCCGGCGAGCGCGCCGTGCCGGGGGCGCGGCGGGCGATCGCCCACGCCGCGCAGGGCCACTGTCTGCAGCAGAACGTCGTCTGGGTGCTCGGGACCGAGCGGAGGTGGACGTGAAGCGGCCGGTCGCCGTCGTCGGGGTCGGACAGACGCACCACAAGGCGCGTCGCGCCGACGTGAGCATTCCTGGCCTCGTGCGTGAGGCCGTCGATCGCGCGCTGACCGACGCCGGACTCGAGCACGACGACATCGACGCCGTCGTCGTCGGCAAGGCGCCCGACATGCTCGAAGGCGTCATGCAGCCGGAGCAGTTTCTCGCCGGGGCGCTCGGCGCGCATCTGAAGCCGCTGCTCCGCGTCCATACGGCCGGGTCGGTCGGTGCCTCGACCGCGATCACCGCGATGACCCACGTCGCATCGGGGCTGTACGAGCGCGTGCTCACCGTCGCGTTCGAGAAGCAGTCGGAGGGCAACGCGATGTGGGCGCTGTCGCCCACCCTGCCCTTCACGCCTCCGCTCGTCGCCGGCGCCGGCGGCTTCTTCGCACCCTATTGCCGCGCCTACATCGCGCGCACCGGCTGCCCGCCACACATCGGCCCGATGACGGCCGCGAGCGCACGTGCCAACGCCGGGCGCAACGAGTACGCGCATCTGCGCGAGCCCATCACGGTGGAGGACGTGCTGAACTCCCCCGTCCTGTGGGATCCGATTCGCTACCTCGAGACCTGCCCGTCGTCCGACGGAGCCGTCGCCCTGGTCGTCGCCAGCGAGGATGCCGCGAAGAAGGGGCCGCGGAACCCCGCATGGATCAAGGGCGCCGCGTCCTATGCCGAGGCGATGTGGGTGCCGGGCCGCGACCAGGTGAACCCCCAGGCCGGGAGGGTCTGCGCCAAGCACGTCTACGACCAGGCCGGCATCAGGAATCCCTGGAAGGAGATTCACACCGCCGAGATCTATGTCCCCTTCGCCTGGTTCGAGGCCATGTGGCTCGAGAACCTCGGCTTCTGCGACGAGGGCGAGGGCTGGAAGCTGGTGGACCGGGGCGAGGTGCGCTTCGGCGCCCACCTGCCGATCAATCCGTCCGGCGGCGTGCTGTGCACCAACCCGATCGGCGCCTCCGGCATGCTGCGGCTCGGCGAGGCGGCGCTCCAGGTGATGGGCCGCGCCGGCGAGCACCAGGTGGAGGGCGCGACGACCGCGCTCGGCCATGCCTACGGCGGTGGCGCGCAGTACTTCGCCATGTGGGTCGTCGGCTCGGAGCGTTGAGCGATGGCAGAACCGGCAGTGCTGTACGAGAAGCGCGACGGCATCGCCGTCGTCACCATGAACCGTCCCGAGGTGCGCAACGCCATCAACACCGAGATGCTCTGCCGCCTGGCCGACGCCTGGCAGGACATCAACGACGACGGGTCGCTGCGCGTGGCGGTGCTGACAGGTGCGGGCGACAAGGCCTTCTGCGCCGGAGCCGACCTCGACCGCCTCGTCCGCATGATGCAGGGGCTGCGGCCGCCCGAGACCGAGTTCGACGAGCGTGTGCGCAACGACTACTCGATCATCTACAAGGGCCTGCTGCGGAACTACCGGGTGTGGAAGCCGCTGATCGCCGCCGTGCGCGGCTTCTGCGTCGCGGGCGGCACGGAGATCCTCACCTGCACCGACATCCGCATCGCCGGCGACGATGCCCGCTTCGGCCTCGCCGAGGTGAAGTGGAGCCTCTTCCCGATGGGCGGCTCCACGGTCCGGTTGCCCCGGCAGATCTCGTACTGCAACGCCATGGAGGTCCTGCTCACCGGCGAGCAGCTCTCGGCCGAGCGCGCGCTCCAGATGGGCCTCATCAACAAGGTCGTGCCGCCCGCAGAGGTGATGCCCGAGGCGATGCGCTTCGCGCGTATCCTGTGCGAGGCGGGCCCGCTCGCGGTGCAGGCGGTGAAGCGGTCGGTGGTGGAAGGCCTCGCCCTGCCGCCCGAGCAGGCGCTCGAGCGTGAGATGGAGCTGGGAATCCCGGTCTCCATGTCCGAGGACTGCCGCGAAGGCACCACGGCGTTCAAGGAGAAGCGGAAGCCGGTGTTCCGGGGACGGTGACGGCCCCGCGCGAGCCGCATCGCGGCGACCCTCTACCGCGTCACGTTGCGAGGCCTGCTCATGGACGTGCTCAGCACCGGGGACCGCGCGCGCAGCGCTCAGCGGAACGCCGGGAGCACCCGTTCCGCCACCAGCCGCGTGCTGCGCAGGTCGTCGACGCGCCCGTACATCCCGATGAAGCCGGTGACGCCCGCCTCCCGGTAGGCGTGGATGCGGTCGACCACCTCGTCCGGCGTCCCGGCGAGCGAGCGCGCGGCCATCTGCTCCGGCGACATGCCCCAGGCGGCCGCCATCCGCTCGAGCCGCGCGCGCGCCCGCGTCGCGTCGGCGTCGACGATCACCTGGCCGAACCACGTCCGCTCGATGGCGTCGAGCGCGCGGCCCTCGGCAGCGCAGTGCCGGCGCAGCACGTCGATCTTGCGCCGCAACTCTGCAGGCTCGCCCGCGCAGTTCCACATGTCGGCGTGGCGCGCGACGAGCCGGAGCAGTACCTTCTCGCCGCTGCCGCCGATCAGGACCGGCGGGTGCGGCCGTTGCGCCGGCCGCGGCTCGCACCACGCCTCGTGGAGCCGGTAGAACCGGCCGTCGAACGACGGTCGGTCTGCGGTCCACAGCAGCTTCTGCACGCGGAGCGACTCGTCAAGCTGCGCGAGCCGCGTCGGCACGTCGGGGAACTCGTAGCCGTACCCCTCGTACTCGTCGGCGAACCAGCCGGCGCCGATGCCATGGATCAGGCGGCCGCTCGAGATCACGTCGACGGTCGCGGCCATCTTCGCGAGCAGCGCTGGGTTCCGGTAGCCGTTGCAGGAGACGAGGATGCCGATCCGCGCCCGTTGCGTCTCGCGGGCGAGCGCCGCGAGCAGCGTCCACGCCTCCATCTGTGGCTCGGAGCGTGGGCGGAGCACCGAGTAGAAGTGGTCGTCGAGCCAGACCGAGTCGAACCCCAGCTCGTCGGCGCAGCGCCAGTGCGCGACCAGGGCTTCGAAGGTGACGCCCTCCTGGGGCGTCTGGATGCCGAAGTGCACGCGTGTGGTCCCCATGGCCCGTGCGTAGCGGAGCGCTCCGGACGAACGCAAGCAGCT